>JACPPM010000248.1 GCA_016191015.1 Acidobacteriota bacterium
CCCTGGCTCCGCCAGAAACACCATCGACTCATCTTCGGTTTACGAGTGGAGTTAACTCAATTACTAACATCGTGGAGGCGCTCGTCGGCCACTCAAAATGTTAGGCGACAACCCCCACGTGGGAATCCAGACTAGGGCCTCCCCGCGGGTCGTGTCAAGAATATTGAACCGGCGCGAAGGGCGCACGGGGAGAATACGCTTTCGCCGTGCTCGTGGTCATCGGGGCTCGGCGTGCGTGGCGGCGTAGTTTTGTTCAATTGATTCGGAGAGCAGCCATTGAATCGATGAGTCACCATGATTCGTCCACACCCGGGTATTGAACTGGGGTTGGGCCGATTGACTCGATCACCCGCGGATATTGAACTTGCGCCTCCGGCTCCTTGACGCCGCGGGCCTTCCTGATTTCAAAGATCCAATCATCACCAAAATCGAAGTGGTAGTAGAGCCTCTTTCGGCCCAGGGGAAAGACTTGCGCGAGTTTGATCGCCTCGAAGTCTTTTTCCATGTCTTCCCAATCTTCGTTCCTGCTCGGGTGGTGCCTCTTCGCCCCAGAGGAGCTGTTCGCGATGAAGAATTCGTAAGGGTGGTCGCCGTCGAAGCGAACCTCATGTTGGATTGCCCAATGCAAGTTGTCCAAAGTCGCATCTCCTCTGATTTCGAAGACGCGAACGCAGTGCTCCCTCAAGTACGCGCCACCCACGCACTCAATTCTCAAAGTCAGCACCATCGCTTCGTTTCCTCGACGACTCGATAGGGCTTTCTTCTCAGTCACTCCGACACCCACACCAGCCTAGGCCGCTACGAGGTCACTCCCGCTGACACTTTGCTGCCAAACATATTCGTAGACTTTCCTGGCAATCTCTTCCGTCTCGGGTTCGGTGAACGGCGGCCGTGGAAGAGCCTCATGAAGGCTGTCCGAGATGAACACTTCGACGCTGGCCCGTGTCACCTCTTTCTGCGTCCAGTCCGAAATGGGTCTGAGCAAATCTCGGAGGGATGACAGCAATGTCTTGCTCGCCTGCTTCAGTCTCTCGCGATCGGCCTTGCTGATCCTTTCCTCGGAGAGCAGATCGAATAGAGCGAGCTCGCCCTCGCTAAGACCCTCCTCTGCTGCCCGCCGCTGCTCGGCGTCGAGACGCGTGGCAAGCGCGACGAGTTCCGCGAAGGTGGCTTCCACGGTCGCACGGTCCTTCTCGCGGTTGTAGTCTGCGATGATCTCCTGGTATTTCCTGTAGTAGTCCATTCGCAACGGGTTCTGCGCCAGCATTTGCGCAAGCTTCTTTTCAACCGCCTCCCGGATGTCTTGGAGGGTCGAGTGCCTGCGACGAACCTTGCTCGCGAACTCCGTCCGAAGCTTTTCGAAATCGATCCTGCTCAGGTCCACAGTGAGCCCTTCGGCGTGGTCTACTCCCGGGGCGGCGGCACGGATAGCTTCGTTGACGATGCGGTGCAGCTCCTTGAGCAGCTCGGTCACGTCCGACGTGTCGCGCCTGTCCTGCAGCTTCCTGTAGATCGCCTCTATATTGTCGTGCCGCTCGGCGTAGGCCAGGGCACTCGGCTCCATCAGCAGCGCCTTGAACCGGTTGAACACCTGCCGTGCCATGATCTCGAACCGGCGCTTGTCTTCGTCCGAGGCATAGAGTGCGTCGACGGCATCGCGCAAAGCTTCGATGCGGGTGAACCCGGTTGCGCCACGCAAACGATGCGCATCGAATCCCAATCCAAGAACATGTTTCTCCGCCGCCTCGATGGTCTGGCGCAGGGCAGCCACCAGCTCTTCAATCGGGGCCACGACGCCGCCATTCTCTCCATCCTCTTCGTCGCCGAGTGCATATTGCGCCAAGGCCTCGCGAAGGCTCTTGAGCATCCCGTTATAGTCGACAATGACGCCGCAGTCTTTGCCGGGATAGACGCGGTTTGCCCGAGCGATGGCTTGCATCAGGCTATGCGCCTTCATCGGCTTGTCGATGTAGAGCGTCGCCAGACATTCCACGTCGAAGCCGGTCAGCCACATCGCGCATACGATACCGACGCGGAAGGGATGTTGTGGGTCCTTGAATGCGTCCTCGACTGGTACACGCTTGCCATCCGGCGTGTGGAAGCCGGTCTTCATCACTACCCGATGCGCGATGATGTCGAAGCCCCACCTCTGGAAGTCACGGATCTCGTTTTGAGCTTCGCTGATGATGATCTCGATGATCGTGCTTTCCATCCATTGGATCTGGCCGCGGAGCGCATCGATCTCCTTGACGAGAAGCTCCTGAATGTCGGTATCGGTAGCAGCAGCAAGATCCGTTTCCTTGATGCGAAGCTGCGCTCTGACCCGATCCAACTTCACCTGCCAGGCCGGCGCAATCCGTTGGAACATCCGAGCGCAGGTGATCTTGTCGATGCAGACGAGCATCGACTTGCCCGCCTGCCAGCGGGTCGAACAGTGTTCAACGAAGTCATCGGCGAGCTTGTCCAACCGGTCGTCGGCCGTGATGACCTCGTAGTCCTTACCGAGCAGCTTCTCGAGCAGCGCGAGCTGATCCGGATCGAGCTCGGCCTTCTCGATCGCGTCTGCGATCCGGTCGTTCAGGTCGAGGCGCGCGATGCCGAGTTTCTCCCCACGGTTCTCATAGATCAGCCTCACAGTGGACTGGTCTTCCTCCGACCGCTTGAAATCGTAGCGAGAGACGTAGTCGCCAAAGATGCGCCGTGTCAGCTCATCGTGCTTGAAGAGCGGTGTGCCCGTGAACCCGATGAATGAGGCATTCGGCAGTGCGAGGCGCATGTTGCGGGCGAACTTCCCAGCCTGCGTGCGGTGGGCTTCGTCCGAGATGACGATGATGTCGTCGCGAAAGCTGTAGGGCTTGGTCACGGGCTGGTTGAACTTGTGGATCAGGCTGAAGACGTACCGGTAGTTGCCGTACAGGATCTCCTGGAGCTCCTTGCCCGAAGCGGCACGCGGCGTCTTGTCGTCTGTCACACCGCAGCCAATGAACGTGCGCCAGATCTGTTCATCCAGATCCTCGCGGTCGGTCATCACGAGGAAAGTGAAATTGCCGGGCACGACCCGTCTCACCTTCTCGGCGAAGAAGATCATCGAGTAGGACTTGCCGCTGCCCTGTGTGTGCCAGAAGACCCCCAGGCGTCCCAGATCGGGATGAGCACGCTTCATGAGCGGCAGCTCGTCGTCTGGCTTGTCCGCCCGGGGGAGCGGTGCGGCATAGGGCAAATCCAGCGGCAGCGCTTCCTCGGCGGCCTTCAGCAGCTTCGAAGGGGGCGCATAAAGCTCAATCACACGCGCGCCTTCGGGGTATCTCTGTTTCAGCTCCTCCTGGCGCACGACGGAGGCAACCGCGTTGTTCACCCCCAGCACCTGATGATTGCGTGCCACAATCTTGCGCGTGCCGCCGGCCCGACTGTCGTCGAATACAATGAAGTTCTCCACCAGATCCAGGAGGCGCTCTTTGGCGAGCATCCCGTCAAGCAGCGCTTCGGCGTCGAGACGCGCCTTTCCTCGTTCGGTCTCGCGCTTCCATTCGACAAAGTGTTCCCACTTGCTGGTGATCGACCCGTAGCGGGCCTGATCACCGTTGCTCACAACGAGGAATGCATTGTGATGGAAGGCGTGGGAGATGCTGTGCTCGTGCATATAGTCGGTGAGGTTATTATCAAACCCGGCACGAATGTTCCGATACACGGCCTTCAGCTCGAAAAAGACCAATGGCAGGCCGTTGACGAAGCAGATCAGATCAGCGCGCCGATTGTAGTGCGGCACGCGCTGGCCCTGTATCTTCAGCTCGCGGACAGCCAGAAACCGATTGTTGTCGGGATTGCGGAAATCAATCACGTGCGCCTGTGCGTGACGCGTCTCTCCGTCCTCATCGCGCAACTCGACCGGCACACCGTTGCGGAAATAGCCGTGGAGCTCGTGGTTGTGCTGTAGGAGCGACCGTGCGAAATCGACGCGTGTCAGCTTGTCGATGGCCTGCCTGCGCGCCGATTCCGGCATGCCGGGATTCAAGCGCTCCAGCGCGGCCCGCAAATCCCGCTCGAGCACGACGTTGCGCTCCGAGCCGCGCCCCAGCGTGCCGTGCGGCCCGAACGTCTCAGCATTGTGCGCGTAGACGCTTTCCCACCCCAAGACCTTTTCGAGGTGCTCAGCGAAGGTTTGCTGGACCAGCCGGTCTTCGCTGTTGATGTCGGTGATCATGGCTTCGAACGCGATCTACGTTTGTGGCAACTGATGCACGTCACCTGGAGTTTGTCGCCCACCGCGCTCAATAACGTCGACATTCTTGATGAGTGACTTGCGAACGATCGGCGCCAATATCGGCCGAAAATTATTGAGCAAAACTCATTCATTGGGCGGCTTCTTGATCAAAACATACCTCCGTCCTCGCTTCTCGCCCACCTTGCCGATCTCGCCATCTCGAACCAAGCTCTGAAGGGATCTTCGCACCTTCGAGAGCGCGATCTCCGGTCCGATGCGCGAGTGGATCTCGGCACGGCTGGCTTCCCGATAGACAGCCATGTCCTGAAGGATCAGTTCCCGAAGCCGGTGGGCCTCGATCCCTTTCAAGGAGGTGCGACCCTTGAAGCCGGCCCGGCGCAGGATGTCCCATGTCACAAAATACTCTGTGGCCCGGGTTCGCCCGCGCGACGACACGACCCCCCATCTGCGGAGGCGGCCCAACCATTCAGCCAGCGCACCTACATCATGCAATTCCAACGCCGACGCAAGATCGGCAGCTCGAAGGGTCTCATGTTGTGCCAACAGCCCCAGCGTAATCAGCTCCTTCTGGTTGGGGGCGTACGTCTGGTCCACTCGTGTCATAAGATCGACGATCGCGTTCTTCAGGATCCGTTTTGTGACAACCACCACCACGCGATCGTCACCCTCCCTGACCTCTGGAACGGACCGGCCGCTTGCCAGTTGTACCCGGTACATTCGATCGAACCCGCTGCCTTCCCGCTCCATCAGCTTCAGATCGTAAAACACTCGTGCCAGGTGCGGATTTCTCGCGCTCGACGCATGGAGGATATTCCGTGGCGTCACTCCCACTGGCAGAAGTCCAGGGTTGTGCACCTCGAGTCGGTCGGGGAAGAGATTCACGAAAATGTCCCCACCAGTCGTGTAGGGGCGATGAACCAACGCATTTGCCAGCAGCTCGCGGACGACCTCCTCTTCATAATGGGGCACCGTCCTGCGAAAGATCCCGTCCGGCAATTCATAGCTCTCACGCCAGTCCGGCACATCATTCCACACCGCCTCGATCAGCTCCATCGGCGTGCGGGAGTAGTCATCCCAGTTCCATCTCGATACCTTCTGATCGCGTTCGTCGTACTTGATGCACTGGATGGTCGGCGCAGAGGGTAGGGATGCTCGATCTGCTGTACGCCCGACCCACAGGACGCCCAGGTTCGTCAACAGACCATCCTTGACCATCAGGTAATGCGCCAACATCTCGCCGTCCGGCTTGCTCTTGACGAAGTCTGAGACGCGGCCCGATGCCCGGATGAGCCGGCAGAATGTCGATAGCTTCGCAGGGTCGGTCTGCCCGGCCGGAATGCGCAGGCCGGTCTGCAATTCCCACGCGATCGAGGCGCGATCTGTCCAGAGCCGGCCAAGTTCGTCCGGCATCAACCGTTTCGTCTCATCCGCCACCCGGATGAAATAGACGCCGCCGGTCGTCGATGAAATGCCCTGCACGGTGGGGAAGATGCGCAATTCCACGTATTGACCCCCGTTCGCGTCCGTGAGGAGCCGGGTCTCCAGACCGACATTCACGGTCAACTGACTCATGCGCTTGCGCAACTGATCGGGCAGCTCAACAGGGACCAGCTGACTGGGCGGCGGCGCGGCCGACTCGTCCTCGATCCCGATGTGAATCACCCCTCCATGAGCATTTGCCAGACCGACACAGTCCGCGGCCAGCCCTTCATGGTCCGAACGCTTGCCCAGCGCGTAACGGATGGACTTGCGGTCATACATCTGGCCCTCGTTGTTCATACCGCGATCTCGCCGCTCATCAGGCGCGGCAGCAGCAGGTCGCGGGCGGCGCGGAGCTTATCGTTCATTTCATCTAACTTCGCCATCTGCTCGTGCATTTGTGTAGCCACGTCGACAAATTCGCTCACGATGCGTGGCGCAGGCACGAGCAATGCGCGGCTGTACGCGAAGTCCCTGTTTAGCCCTGGCACCGCAACATCGGTACTAATGAAGTGCATGTGCTGAAGGGCATAGAAGAGCCAGATGTTACTAATCTCTGTGTCGATAAAATAGACCGTGTCGATCGGCCAGCAATCTTTCGGGCACCAATACACACTCCCGATGTTCCCCTTGCGACCGACCACGATGCCCGGCGCTCGCGCAAGTGCCTTGTCGTGGAATCCAAGAATTCCGCTTGACCCGTATACCGGAAACGGGCCATTCGTGCGATCGTCAGCTTTGAGGGCCTTACCATAGTTGAGGGTGACGCGGTCTCCGAGGGGCACAGACTCCCACTTGTCCGGTACGCCGTCGGTGATGCGGGTGTGCTCGTGGCCGGGAAAGCGGAGGCGGACAAACCATTCGCGGTAGAGCTGCCGCGCAGCCTCCTCCAGCAGCGCCATCCGCCGCCGGTTGTTCTCGATCAGGTCGTCGTAGGCGGAGAGGATGTCGGCGATTCTGGTCTGCTCTTCTACGCGGGGCACCGAGAATTCGATTGAGAGGAGCTTTTCTTGGCTAAGATTGTCCTGAGCGGCACCTTGAGTGAACTGCTGCAACTGGCGCTGGATTGTCGTATCGAAGAGGTATTTTACGAACCGTGCATCCGCCTTCTTCTCGTTCGGTACGAAGCCGATGATGCTATCGGGAAAACAGGCCTCAATTCCAAGAATGGCTGTATCCGCGATATTGGCGGCGATTGTGATGCATAGCGTTCCCGCAGGCCATAACTTGCTCTGCTCCACCCCAGCTTCGCTGTAGGTCTGCTGGTATTCGGTAATGGTGAGGCCAGCGCGCTTAACGTCGCCGGTCTGGACAAATGGGTATGGACCACTATAGAGGTGGGCAGCATCGCGTGGTCTGTGCCGAGAGCGACCGCGTGCCAAGTACCCTAGCTGATCCAGCCGTTGCGACGTCCAGCTCATACCGCAAGTTCCTCGATGTTCTTCTGAATCTTCGCCGCCAGCTCCGCGGCCTCTTTGTTGAGATCGGCCAGCTCAGTGTGGATGTCCCGCATCGTCTGCTCGAAGTCGAAATCGCCGTCCTCCTCGGCCGGGGCTACGCCGACGTAGCGGCCGGGGGTGAGACTCCAGTCGGACGCCTCGATT
The DNA here is from genome assembly GCA_016191015.1 of Acidobacteriota bacterium. Lineage (GTDB taxonomy): Bacteria > Acidobacteriota > CAIWXX01 > CAIWXX01 > CAIWXX01 > JACPPM01. The sequence goes on from JACPPM010000248.1 coordinate 7,306, forward strand.
TCCTTGTGATCGACGAGCTTGACCAACCCTGGCACGGCCTGCAGCTCGGCCTTCGGAAAGCGGTCCTGTAGCCACGCTGCTTGCCGATGGAAGTAGATGACTTGTTTCAGTTGCTCGACAGCGGCCCTACGCTCCTCGTCGAGCTGCTTCACGAGCCGGTACGCAGCGCGACGATCGTAGACGGCGGAAACCGCTTCATGAGTCGCGAGCTCCGTACCTTGATCTGCCACGCGCGCGGCCAGTTTGCACAGCAGGTCCACCTGCTTGATGAGGCCGCGAATCGCATCGGCAATGTGGTCGAACGCCCTGCGCACCGCATGCTGCATGTCGTTCTCGGTCGGGAGCGACCTGGCGTTCTTTTGGGTGAAACCGTGCAGAGTTGCGAGAAGTTTTTTCGCATCGGATTCGTAGAGCGAGGTCGCCTCGCGCAGCTCAGTGACGGTGCCGGATACGGACTGCTTCCTATCGGCATCGAGTCCGGCGTGGTCGGCCGCCGCAGTGAGCCTTTCGAAGTGTTCCCGCAATTCCGCGAGGGTCGTCTCGAAGGTCGCAAGCCTCCCAGGCACGGCCACGCTCTCGGCGCAAACGCGACCGAGATAGTCCTTCACCAGTGCAAGGAAGCGCTTCCTCTCGCCACGGTGGAGCCAGACGACGGCCGCGAGGTTCTGCATCTGCTCGGGCGAAAAATCGCAGATCTTGCGCGTAACCTTGCGGTATATGTTGCGCGCGTCGAGCATCAGCACCTTGCCCTTGCGCTCAGCGGGTTTCCCGCGATCGAAGAACCACAGTTCGCAAGGAACAGTACGCGTGTAGAAAAAATTGGGGCGAATGGAGACCATCACATCAACATCGCCCGTCTCGACGATCTTCTTGCGCACCTCCTTCTCGCCGTGCCCGGCACTGGATGCCTGTGAGGACATGACGAAGCCGGCGCGGCCCTTTCCGCTCAGGTAGCTCCAGAAGTAGGAGATCCAAAGGTAGTTGCCGTTTCCAACCTTCTTCTGCTTGTTCACACCCGGCAGGCCGAACGTCAGGCGCGGGTCGCCCTTGATTCGTTCGGCGTCGACCAGGTCCACGTTGAAGGGCGGGTTGGCCATCAGGAAGTCGCACTTGCCGGCGAGGCTGTGTTCATCCTGATAGTAGGTGATGGCCTCTGCGATCTTCCCTTCCAGCCCGTGGACCGCGAGGTTCATCTTGGCAATGCGAATCGTATCGCGGTTCTTTTCCTGACCGTAGAAGACGACCTTCTTCGCCGTGTCGCCACCCTCGTGCTCGATGAAGTGGCTTGACTGCACGAACATCCCGCCTGACCCGCATGCCGGATCGAACACGGTGCCGTGGTCGGGCTCGATAACGTTGACGATCGTCTGCACGATCGAGGACGGCGTGAAGAACTCGCCGTTGTCGTGCGCCTTTTGGATCGAAAACTCGGCCAGAAAGTACTCGTAGATGCGGCCGAAAACATCGCCCGTGGCCTTCTTGATCTGTGCGCTGTTGAAGAGGCGCATCAGATCCTCGAGTACCTTGCTCTCAAAAATGCCGTAGTCTTTCGGTAGAACTCCTAGCAGCGGCTCGAACCCAGCCTCGATGGCGGTCATGGCCTCCATGACGAGGCGCGGCAGGTCGGCGCCGCCGACGGCCGCCTGCTGCATGATCCAGTCGTAGCGAGCTCGCTCGGGCAGATAGAGGGAGCGGCGGGCGATGTAATCCGCGGGCAAGACCCGACGCTTCGGCATCTTGCCGTTTGCCTGATCGGCCTCGATCTGCCGCTGTGCGGCCTCGAAACGATTCGCCGCGTGGCGAAGGAAGATGATGCCCAGCACGGGCATGAAGTAGTCGCTCGAAGTGAGCTTCGAGTTGGCGCGAAGATTGTCGGCGGCCGACCAGAGATCAGCTTCGAGTTTCTCGATGTCTTTGAGAGTTTCGTTTGTCACTTGGTCCTTGTCCGATCGGTTCACTCGGTCACGAGAAATAGCTCGGGACATTCTGTACGAAAGGAGTAGTGTCCAGTTCGTCCAATGATGACATGATCCAGGAACCTGAGCCCGGCGACCGTCAAGACACGAGCAATATTGGCAGTGAGTGAACGGTCGGCTTCCGAAGGAGAGGGATCGCCGGACGGATGATTGTGAGCAAGCAGGACTCCCGACGATCGCGCGAAAAGGGCTCGTTCAAGGACCTTCCTTGGATAGAGAGATGCCTCATCAGTCGTGCCCTGCGCGAGGATCTCGTGGCCGAGAATGCCATTCTTGGAATCGACCAGCAGAAGATGAATCTCCTCTTCGCGTCTTCCCAGGAAATCGCCTTGCAGATATCGAACGGCATCGTTGGCGGACGAGATCGCCACTCGGGGGCCGCGCCTCTCCATTCTGCTGGCCTCAGTCTGAAACGTCGCCACCAACCGGATGAGCGCAACGGCCGAGGGTCCGACGCCGGGAACTCCGAGCAGTACCTCGCTTGGGGCGCCGAGGACTCCCGCGATGCTTCCGCATTTCGCCAGCAACTGCTTCGCCAGCGGCTTCACGTCCCGGCGGGGGATGGCATAGGTCAGCAACAGCTCGATCAGCTCGTGGTCGGAAAAGGCAGCGGCACCGGCACAGAGAAATCGTTGCCGAAGGCGATTGCGGTGGCCATTGGCATCGAGCGGGGGAGGCATGACTCCTTCCTGATTTCTCGCGCCCATTGTAACATCAAGCGACCTTCGTTCGGTCGGTCGCTTTCTTGGGCGCCCCGCTGGAGTGGGAGGATGTCATTGAGCGGTCGTCCTATCCATCCTCAGGCTCATCTCGTCGGTGATCGCCTTGAAGGCGTTGCCGATGATCGCGGCGAGCACCTTGTCCATCGTGGCCAACGTCATGCTCGAGCTCCCGTCCAATCTGCGACCTGGTCGGTCGAAGGCATCCGAAACCCTCGTCGCAAGTGCTCGCCGAACAGCGGGCTTGCTCCGGCCTGGGGAGAAGGGTTAGATTCTGTACTGGATTCATGGATAGCCCGCCGCCCGCCGAAGACAGGATCGACAGAGTTCTGCAGTTCATCCTTGCTGCTGCCGGACAACGGGATCCGGCCGAGCAGGAGCTCGGTCCGATCCATCTCATCAAGTACGTCTATCTCGGAGATCTTGCCCATGCGGAGAGAAACAACGGCCAAACCTACACCGGAGCGCCATGGAAGTTCTACCACTTCGGTCCATGGTCCGTGGAGATCTTCGAGAGAGTTGACCCTGCCTTGCTCGCCGTCGGAGCTGACCGATTGGAACATGCGAGTGCGAGATACGAGGCGGACGTGCTCCGGTATCGGCTGACCGACGATGACATTCTTGATCGCCGGGAAAGAGAACTTCCTCATGTCTTAACGAGCATCATTCGGAGCTGCCTGCGCGAGTTCTCAAACGACACGCACAGCCTGTTACATCATGTGTATCGTACATGGCCGATGCTCATTGCCGCCCCGGGGGATCTCCTCTCTTTCGCGCCGCCGGCAGAAAGCGATGTGCAGGTCGTCGCCGAATCGGGAGGGCAGGAAGATGGAAGCGAGATGACATCGCGAGAGAAGCGACTACGCCGTGACAGGCTTGCTGTGCTCAGGGGAAAGATCAGGGAGCGGTTGGAGGAGACTGTTGCTCGATCGACCAGTCCGCCCACGCCACCGCCACGATATGATGAAGTATTCGCGGACGGGGTAGCCTGGCTGGACGAGCTCGCTGGCTCACCTCCTGAACCGGTGAGCGGGGAGGTTCAGTTCTCGACCGATGTATGGAGATCGCCAACTCGCCGTGATCCCGAAGTTCCCTGAAGACTCTATCCAGGACCTCGCTTCTCCCTGGTGGGTGGAGGATTCCGATGCCCGACTCCATCGTGGAGATCTGGTACGTGTCTTTGTTCCCTATTCTGGCCTTCAACCACACCGACTCGTCGCAGAAGGAAGGAGCGATCCCCGAGTCCACACCAAGGCCCTGTTCAAGATGGAGCCGTGGTCCGTCGGCCAGCGACCGAGAACTCCTGTTTTGCCTGTGGCCGCCCTTCCGGAGGCGCCGGGCGAGGCATACTACGTTTATCGAGGCAAGTACCGTCCGGGACTGGTTGTTAGTACAGGAGGGGTAGACGTCCCGCGTGAGCTCAGAACAGGGGCAGCCAAGTGGCAGACAGCACCAACAGTATTGGTTGCTCCTTACTACGGGGTGGATCCGGATGGCAGCCGGGGCGGCTGGAGGCCTCAGTTCGTCGAGCGCATCAGGAATGCCGAATACCCTCAGTACGTATGGGACAAACTTCCAGCAGACGGACCGGTGGAATCGATATTGCGACTTGACCAACTCTTTCACACAGGTCGTCATCACATGGACTACGAGAAGTTGGGATACCGCCTCAGCGACCATGCACTTCCGGTGATCGATGACTGGCTGCGGTGGTTGCTGACTGAGCGCTTGCCGGAAGACTCCGTACTCGCGATCTATCGATCAGCGCAGCTCTAGATTCACTACGCCGGGAATCCCCGGCTTTCGAATTCAACCAGAAGAAAGGAGTCGCGCGCTATGTCCGACGAACAGAATCCGCTGGAACGGGCTATTGCTATCGCCATCAAAGTGGCAGTCGGAGTGGGGATAGCGGTCGTGGGGATCTACAGCATGAGGATCGGATACGTGGGAGGGTTCGCCTTCGGAAAGGATTCCATGGCTATGCTGATCGGAGTCCTTGGAACGCTGCTACTGAGCAGTCTCGGCCTCTCATTGGTCGCGATCGGCTCAAGTCCGTGGAGGGACATGGTGCAGAAGACCTGGGCCCACTGGCTTCTGCGCGGCCTCTGCGTTGTCTATTCCGCCCTGGTCGTTTACGTCTGTCACCAATACGGTCCGCGTCTCGGACTAGTCGATGCGCTCGCCCTTGGCATCTGCGCGGTGGGCGGGAACTTGATCTTGGTCCTTCCGAAGCGTGGGAAGCTAAAGGAATTCGAGAGTCGGTTTGGCTCTTGGGGGCTGGTTGCCCTGATTTCCTTCGTCCTGGGATGGATGGCGCTGTTCATCAGGCCAAGCCTCGTAGACAGCATCGTACGAGCATCGCGGATTGGTCAACTTGAACCGGCAACGCTAGTTCTGAAAGATGAAGTGGCCGGTTTGGCAGCGGAGATTGGCGCCGAGAGGCAGCAGAATGGTGAGCACGTATCCTGGAAGCACGAGAAGCTACGACTCCTCTGGGCCCTGGGTGACGAGTTTCTGGCCGAAGACCCGGCGACGGGCCGGAGATTCATTGTGGCACGTGGGTCAATTGAATCCTGGTGGCTCGACGGCGCCGCGAAGAATGAACATTGAGCGTCCATTGCCAGCCGAGAGTAATCGATGTTACGCCTCCCGTGAGCTGGCTGGGCTGGGTCCTTCATTCGCCGAGTCTTGTCGGATCATGGCGGGTGTCCCCAAGCAGCTAGACCTTGTCGGCCGGTACTCGCCACGCCTCCTGCAAGACCTCGGTGGCGTTCGGGTTGCATCCTGCGTCCACGGCACGCCGATATCGGCCTGGCGGCCCTTCGCTATCGCCCACGTCACCGGCACTTGGATAGGACGCAGGGACTCGGGGCGATGGAGATTGCGGTCGGCGCTACGAGGCCTCTAATCCCGACGGGACGCGACGGTCCTCAGGATCGGTCTTCATCACGAAGCTCGCGGCCAAGGCGCCCAGGGTCGTGCATGACCACGAACCTACCTGGATCAGACCGCGGGTGAGCACCTAGCATGACTGCTTGGGTGCTAGGGTCTGTGCGTCTGCGAGCCGGGCTTCGCCGTCATGATACCTCTGAGCCTACGCTCAATGCGTGTGAGATAGCTCGGCAGCGGCTCGTCGCGTTTCCGGAGTCGGGCAATGAGATCAAGGTAGAGCCTCGCCTCTCCCGCGTCGAAGCCGCCACGGCGGTACTTGTGTAACCATTCCAGGTTGAAGCAAACTTCGGCAAGCCTCTTGTAGAAGTTCTCGCGAAAGAACTTGACGGATCCTTCGCCAGCCATTATCAGGACGCGACGACGGGTCGGAACCGTGTAGATGTGCTCCTCGCTTCGTCGGGTCGCAATATTGCCGTGGGTGCGCCTGCACAGCTCGCTCAGCGCATGCACGGATTTTTGTAGTGTTGTCGTTTTGTCACTGGCTGTAATCGTGGCAACCCTTGGGAAGAAGAGGCGGATGCCCTTGGCCGTTTTCTCATAGTAGCGCCGGAGGGAGACCATTCGCGGCATCGGGACAATTCGGAGACGCGACGGGAGGCCCACCTCTGAGAACAGAATGGGCAACCACTCGCCCGAATAGATCGTGAGTCTCAGAGAGTGTTGATCGACCACGCCGACGAAGTAAGGCAACTCAAGATTTGAGAGGTACCGCACCTTGTTGGTCACATCGAACGATGTGGCAGCGCTCTTGATCTGAATGGCAAAGGAATTCAGTGGAATGACTTGTCTGCTTCTAGCCCGCCCCCGAATGTCGAATAGACAGCAGAAGAAATCGGAACCCAAGTCGTCTGAAACTGTGACTGGATTGGCACAGAATGAGATCTTGGAAAGGATGAAGAGCCCCAGATGCTCATTCTGCCATCCCTTCCGAGGCGCGAAAATGTATGTCACGCGGGTTCCCTTCGCTCTAGTTCACGGTTCGATTGAACGGCGCACAGATACGAGATCGACTTCACGCCGAGGGCCATCATATCTCGATTGCCAATCGATGCACGAGCCGTTCGTCCGCTGTCGCCACTTCCTCGGCGCTCCCGCCTGCCTCACGCACTGGATTTGAGACCCTTCAATAGTCGAGCTTCATCGGGAGTTGCAGCGCCGTTGACTTGCAGGCAAGCGTGTAGAACACCGCAAACCCGAACATTGCGCTTCTCTCAAGCGGCGCTCCGTACTCGGCCCCCTCCTGACGCCAACCATCGATATCTCCGTCGGAAGCGCGCCAGCAGTTTTGGTTCAGCGCGCGAAGCTCAGAGAGCAGGCGGACACTGGATCCTATAACTGCGCGATCGCCAACCGGCATGGGTGCTTCGAAGGGCGGATCGAACTCGACGGGAAGCCACAACTCGGTGTTAGCGATGAGGTGACGGTATCTCGATGCCGGGTTGGCGATCGCGTTGACATAGCTCGGGTCCTTACTCCACTTATCCGTGGCTGCGACGAGGCGTTGTGCTGGCGGGGCCTCATCGTAGGCGGCCCGGAGGACCAGAGCGCCGTAACAGTCCCATGCAGGTTTGTCGGTGAAATACTCGCCATCGACCGAATCGTTCCACATCAGCAGGGCGCCAACCGGCGCGTGCGTGCAGAGCGTTGCCCACCATTTGGCCACGAGTGTTGCTGGATCAGGCGGCACACGATGACCAGTGAGGCGACCTATCAGCCTGGAGACGGGGCTGATCTTGGGCTGGGTGGGACGAACTACCTCAACGTGGAGGCCTGATTGGCGACCAAGTTGCTGGAGAATGGTCTCCCACTGTCCCGAGTAGTATCGACTCAACGGTCCAACGTACACATCAAGACCCATGTGACTGGAGCTCCTGGCTTTGCTAACCTTCTAACGCCACGCTTGAGTCGTTTTCGGAGTGAACGGAAGGACTGATGAGTGGCGCACGATGGCTCCTGGACGGCACGTGGTTCGTCGATCATTGCGACATGGATCGGTTACTTCCGCTCTTCGCGCAGCCGGGCGGTTTCGTCGGCGAGAATCTCGTAGGTCAGGGAATCGAGGACCACGCCGTAGATGTTGCGGGCGCTTGCAAGCGACAAGATCCCGTCCCGAACTTCCTGCCGGACCCGCTCAACCGGGCGCTCGGTGGGCGGCCCGTAGCCGCCGCCTCCGCCTGCTTGCTGGACGTACACTGTGCCGGCAGGCACGCCCGAGATGAGGTCCTTGCTCTTGGCCCTCACGACGCGTCCTTCGGGGTAGTGCAGCTCGATCTTGTTGAGCGTGCCTTCGGTGCCGCCTTCCAGGCCGAAGGCGGGCTCAACGTCGCCGTCTCCGAACGCGACAACCTGCGTCGCGTCGCTGCCGACACGGTAGATCGTCTCGACGCCCAGGCCCCCGCGATGGCGGCCGGCGCCTGCTGAGTCACAGAGGAACTCGTGCTTGATCAGCGTGTGCGGCGTCATGTGCTCGAACATCTCGTAGTCCTGGTCGAGCACGCCCCCCGAAGCATCGATCATCCCGATGTGGTCGTAGCCGTCAGAGTCCCGCATCGCGCCCGATCCGCCCTTGAGGCCCATGAACAGGATGTCCACGTAGGTATCGCGGCGGTGCGGGTTCATGCCCGTCGAGAGCGAGCACAGGAGCTGGTTCCACCCGGCTGTGACCCGCTCCGGAATGACCGGCGCCAGCGCGCGGATGATCGCGTCGGCGTTGGGCGGGCAGAGGTGGTTGCCGAACGTCGTTGCCGCCGGGTAAGCGGCGTTCAGGATCGTCCCCTCAGGGATGATGATCTCGATCGGCTGCAGCATCCCGTCGTTATGCGGGATGTCGGGATTGACCATCTGCAGGAAGGTGAGAACCGTGGCTGAGGCGCTCGATGTAAACGTGCCGTTGACGAAACCGTTCGTCTGCGGATCGCTCTGGGAGTAGTCGAAGGTGATGCGCTTGTCTTCGACCTTCACTCGCACGCGGATCTTGTATGTGGAGCCCTCGTTCTTGCCGTCGTAGTAGACGGTGCTTTCGCCACAAAATTCGCCGTTCGGGATGCGAGCGATCTCGGCCTCCATCATCTTCCGTGAGGCCTCGAAGAGGTACTCCTTGTGTGCCAGGATAGAGTCGATGCCGTACTTCTCGATGAGTGCGAGCAGCCGGCGCTCGCCGACGGTGCAGGCGCCGATCTCCGCTCGCATGTCCTCCTCCACGATCGACAGCCGGATGTTGGCGAAGATCAGCTCCCACACATCCCGGCGCAGCTTGCCGCGCTCGAAGACCTTCACTGCCGGGATGCGCAGCGCCTCCTGCCAGACTTCCGTGGCGTTCGGATTGTAGCCGCCGCGCACGGCACCGCCGATGTCGGCCTGATGGCCCTTGGCCGCCGCCCAGGCCACGAGCGTCTCGCCGTAGAAGATCGGCTTGAAGGCAGCCACATCATTGTTCTGATTGCCGAATGAGAACACGTCGTTGTGGAAGAAAACGTCGCCGGGATAGACATCACCGCGGAAGCGCTCAGCGATGTGCCGGCACACGGGGCTCAGCGAAAAGCTCAGGATCGGGAGGTTCTCAGTCTGTTCGAGCATCCTCCCCTCGGCGTCATAGAGCCCGGTCACGAAATCCTTGGCCTCGCACAGGATCGGCGAGCGCGTGGTCTTTTCCATCGTCAGGCTCATCTCGTCCGTGATCGCCTTGAAGGCGTTTCCGATGATCGCCGCGAGCACCTTGTCTATCATGGCTTCGGTCATGTTCATCCCTCCGCTCGCAGCACCACGCTGCCGGCCTCGTCCACCCGCGCAGTATATGCCGCGCTCACCAAGATCGTCGTGTCGGTGCGCTCGAGCAGCGCAGGCCCCCGGATGATGTTGCCGGCCAAGAGCCTGTGGCCGTCGTAGACGGGCACGTCGGCGAAGGCGCCCGATTCCGGAACCAAGGCCCGCCTGGATCCCTTGCGGACATTGCTTGCGTCGGTCCCGCCTGGGGCGAGGCGCGGCAGCTCGGGCGGGTGAGTCCGGCCCAGAGAGCGCACGCGCACGTTGATCAGCTCGAGGCCCGTGCCCTGCGCCTTGAGCTGGTACCCGTACAGCCGGTCGTGTTCGGCATGAAAGGCTTCGACAACCGCGTGCCAGTCCCCAGCGGCGAGCAACTCGCCGCCGACCGGCAGGGTCACCTCGTGGTACTGCTTCAGATAGCGCAGGTCGAGAGCCACTTGGTGGTCAATCTCAGCGGCTCCCTCCGCAGCGAGCTGCCGCTCTCCCTCGGCGGCCATCTCGGCCAAAAGGCCGCGCAGGCGCTGCGGATCGATGGCGGCGAGAGACCCGACGCAAGACCTGACGAAATCGTGCTGCAAGTCGCTGAGCAGCATGCCGGTCGCGCACAGGGTCGAGGCCGCGGAGGGAACGATCACGGTGGGGATGCCCAGCTCGGACGCGATCATGCACGCGTGGAGCGGCCCTGCTCCACCCGCCACAACCAGCGGGAACTCGCGTGGGTCGAGGCCGCGTTTGACCGTGATTTCGCGCACGCCGTGGGCCATGTTGCTGTTGATCACGCGATACATGCCCGCTGCGGCGTCTTCCAACGTGAGTGCGAGCGGGCGGGCAATGAGCTCGTCGATCGAGCGTCGCGCGGCGGCGAGGTCGAGCGTCAGGCGCCCTCCCGCGAAGTAAGCGGGATCGAGGTAGCCGAGCATGAGGTTGGCGTCTGTGCAGGTCGGGCGTTCGCCGCCACGCCCGTAGCAGGCGGGGCCTGGCAGCGCTCCCGCAGATGCCGGCCCCATCCGTAGCAAACCGCCCTCGTCGATCCACCCGATGCTCCCGCCCCCGGCTCCGATTGTGACGATGTCGAGCATCGGCAGCGCGATGCGCAGCCGGTCGATCTCGCCGTCATGACGCAGCGCGGCAGCGCCGTGGCGCACCAGCGACGCGTCGAAGCTGGTTCCTCCCATGTCCACCAGGATGCAATCTTCGTGTCCCTGCGCCGAGGCGAACACAGCCGCGGCTCGCGGACCGCCGGCAGGACCGGAGAGCAGGGTCGAAGCGGGCAGGTGCTCTGTGACCGCTGGAACTGCCAGGCCGCCGTTTGACTGCATGATCAGCAACACGCCCGCGAAACCCGTATCGGCGAGCCGGGCCGTCAGGTTTTGAAGATAACTCCTCAGGACGGGACCGACGTAGGCGTTGAGGACCGTCGTAGAGACGCGGTCATAGAAACGGATGACCGGCAGCACCTCGGAGGACACGCTCGTGAAGAGGCCGGGGAGCGCGGCGCGCACCACCGCGGCGGCCTCGCGCTCATGGGCCGGGTTCGCGTACGAGTGCATGAAGCAGATCGCGACGCTCGTCACGCCTTCGCGTCGCAAGTCCTCGGCGGCGCGATTGATCGATTCGACATCCAGCGGAATCGTCTCCTCGCCACGGAAGTCGATCCTCCCCGCAATAGCTCTGCGCAACCGGCGGGGCACCAGCGGCACGACGTTTTGATACCTGTTGTCGTACTGCTTCTCGCGGATGCCGCGCCGCATCTCGAGCGCGTCCCGCACGCCTTCGGTCGTGAGCAAGGCCGTGGGTGCCCCGTTCCGCGTCAGCACGGCGTTGGTGGCGACGGTTGTCCCGTGCACGATCAGGGAAGTAGCGCGCGCAAAATCGGCCAGCGGCATGCCCCGCGCCTCGGCCATCACGCGGATCCCCTCGAGCACGCCCAACGATGGGTCCTGAGGTGTCGAAAGGACTTTGAATGAACCGACCGATCCATCCTCGGCCCAGAGGAACAGATCCGTGAAGGTCCCACCGACATCGATGCCAACTTTGAAGCTCATCGGGCAATGGCCTTTCCGCCGAGCCTGAAGGCACGGCAACCTGCTTGTCCGCCGGGACCTGAATCCTGGAGTGCTTTTTCGACGGCCTCGAGCGAGACGGGGAGGACTCCGAGGCTCGCGAGAGCGCCGAGCATGACCATGTTGAGCGCGCGCGCCGAACCCGCGGCCTCGGCCAATGCGGGCCCGTCGACAGTGATGACATCGCGCGCCGCTCCACGCAGCGCCGCCAGAACCCCGTCGAGATCTGGGTATGGCTGCCCCTTCTGAGCCAAGGTGAAGGGCGGAATCTTCCCGAGGCTCACCACGACGCGCGTCCGCCGGGACAGGCGCGGCAGCGCGCGCATCGCCTCCAGCGGCTCGAGTGCGAGCAGCGCGTCGGCCCCGCCAGGGCCGATGAACGAGCTGCGCCCGGGGCCGATCAGCACCGTGGATTCGACGCTCCCACCACGCTGCGACATTCCGTGGATCTGACCGACGACGACCTGCTTCCCTTCCGCGAGCGCCGCCTCTCCCAGCATCCGCGCCGCGCTCAGCACACCCTGCCCGCCCACACCCACCAGCAGGAGCCGGAAGCGGCGATTCGGATTCATGCGCCCTCCCGCGCGAGCGGACGGATCGCGCCGTTGGGGCAGAATGCGACACACACGCCACAACCGTTGCAAAGTGTCGCGTCGATCGCAACCCGGCCGTCTCGCAGGTAGAAGGCCGGACAGCCGAAGAGATCGATGCAGGCGCGGCAGTTGCCGCACATCCCACACACGGCGCAGCGCGCCGCCTCGGTACGAGCCTGCGCTTCCGTCAGTGTTCCCACGACTTCGGCGAAGCCCGACACGCGCTGATCGTGCGCGAGGTGGGGCGGCTCGCTGCGCGCCACGCTGTCGGCGCGCCAGAAGCGAGTGCGCTCTGTCTGCGGGTGCGGCCACGCGTTCATCAGCGGAGGGGGTGGCCGCCGATCTGCAGCCTCAGTGCCCCTCAGGGCCCGATCGATCCCCCATGCGGCGCGCAGTCCCCATGCGATTGCCTCGGTCACCGTGCGCGCCCCGCCGGCGAGGTCGCCGCCCGCGAACAGACGCGGGTTGGACGTGGCGGCGGTTTCGACGTTGACGCGCAGGCCGCCGCTGTGAGTCCGTTCCAGGGCCAATGCATCGAGGTCTGGGGACTGCCCAGTGGCCAGGATCACCAGGTCGGCTTCCACGAATTCGTCAGACCCCTCCACCACCAGCGGTCGGGCCCTTCCCGAGGCGTCAGGCGGTCCCGCTTGTGTCTGCGCGAGCCTCACCCCGCCAACCACCAGGGCGATCGGCTGCACATGATTCCTGATCTCGATGCCCTCGTCCAGAGATGCATCGATTTCAGAGGCGATTGCGGGCATCTCCTCACGCCCTCGCCGGTACGCGATGACGACGTGAACGGCGCCGGCACGACGCGCGACGCGCGACGCGTCCACGGCCGCGTTGCCCCCGCCAATCACGACAACCCGCCGCGCGGTTTCGAGCGCACCGTCCTTGGCCCGCTTCAGGTACACGAGCGCGTCGACCGCGGGCGGTGCGCCATCGCGTCTCGGAAGATCGAGCCGAGCCGGCGCCCGCGCACCCAGGGCCAGGAAGACGGAATCGTGAGACTCGAGGAGACCCGGCAGGGTCACGTCCCGGCCGAGCTCGCAGCTCCCATGGAAATCAACGCCGAGTGCAAGGATGCGATCGATGTCGCGCCGCAGCACCTCGTGCGGCAGACGAAACGGGGGGATGCCGTAGCGAAGGAGCCCGCCAGGCTCGGCCTCCGCGTCATACACCGTGACACGATAGCCGCGTAAGCGCAGGTCGTGCGCAGCCGCGAGGCCGGCTGGCCCCGCGCCGACGATCGCCACGCCGCGCCCGTGGTCGGCCTCTCTCGGAGGATCGTAGGGAAGGCGCCCCTGGCTCGCCGCCCAGTCCACCACGAATCGCTTCAGGTCGTTGATCGCCACGGGACCGTCGTGGAGGGCACGGACGCAGACGTCCTCACACGGCTTATGGCAGACTCGGCAGACAGAGTCCGGAAGCGGCAGGCGGCTCATGATGAGCGCGAGTGCCTGCGAGTACTGGCCCGCGGCGATGTGGCCCGAGTAGCCCTGGACGCACAGCCCGAGCGGACAATGAACGGCGCAGGGAGCGACGGCCTCCGGCCAGGCAACATTCGGAGTCGAAGTCCCGTGTGCCTCGAGGGCGCGGCTGCGCGCCATATGGCGCTCGTGCCCGGTGGAGATGCTCAGGTTGCAACGCAACCCGCATGCCCCCCGGCCGCAGGTGGCGCATCGATCGGGGTCGATCTCGAAGACACCTCGCGCGGACAGTGCGCCGGTCGAGCGTGTTTCCCAGATCGGGCAGGGATGCTCGGCCACAATCACGCTCACCCCCTTCGCGTCCCGTGCGCGCTCGAAGGCCAGGATCGTCGCCGCGACGTCCATGGGATCGACGGTCTCGACGTGATTCGCTCCCAGCGCCCGCGCCACGTTGGCGATCGAGGCGCGGCGCGCGATCCTGCCCTCTTCGAGGCCCGATGCCGGGCTCTCCTGGAAGCCCGTCATCGCCGTCACGCCGTTGTCCAGAATCACGGCGACCATGGAGACATCCTCTTTGATCGCGTTGAGCAGCGGTGGGATGCCAGCGTGAAAGAAGGTCGAGTCCCCGACGAACCCGACTGTGCGCGTGCCTGTCATGCGCGACACACCCGCGGCCAAAGTGAAGCCCGCGCCCATGCAGAGTAAAGCGTCGGCCGTGTGGAGAGGCGGCCCGAAGCCGAGCGTGTAGCAGCCGATGTCGTTGAAGAAGAGCTGATCCGCGGGGAACGCGGCGCGCGCCGCGAAGTAGGTCGCGCGGTGGGGACAGCCGGAGCACAGCACGGGGGGCCGTGCAGGCACCTCGACGGGAGTCGGCGCCGCGCTGGCGGGGCGGGATCCCAGACCGAATGCATCGAAGAGCGCTCCCTCGATAATCTCGGGCGTGTACTCGAACGGCTCAGGGAGATGACCCGAGCGTTTTCCGAGGATCCTCACGCGCAAGCCATGACGAGCGGCGAGTGCGAGCAGTGCGTCCTCGACGAAGGGTGACAGCTCCTCGAGGACGAGCACCTTGTCGGCTCGCTCGAGGAGCCGCAGCAGCGCCCGCTCAGGGAAGGGGTAGACGCCTCCCATTGTGGTCAGCGTGAACTTGGCCTCGAGCCCGGCCTCCTTCAACACGTCCGAGCAGGTAGCGGCGGGCGCTCCCGACGCCAGCACGACACAGGGCCCGTCGCCCTCGATCTGGAACAGCTCCTCGATGTGCTCACAGGCGGTCGCGAGCCGATCAGGAATCTCGAGGCGGAGTATGCGCGCGTGTGCCGGCATCGGCACCAGCCGCCGCGGGTCGCGCTCGAAGCCCCGGACCTCGCGCTTGCCTAGCTCGCCGAAGCGCACGGCGGCGCGGGTGTGAGCCACGCGGGTCGTGATCCGCAAAAGAACCGGAAGCCGGCTGCGCTCGGACATCGCGAAAGCCAGGCGCGTGAGCGTGAGCGCGTCCTGCGAGGTCGCCGGATCCAGCACGGGCAGGTGCAGCATCGGCCCCAGGTAGCGCTGGTCCTGTTCATTGGGGCTCGTGTGGCACGACGGGTCCCCAGCGCTGACGATGACCAGGCCACCGCGAACGCCGACATAGGGAATGGTCGAGAGCGGATCACCCGCCACCATCAGGCCGAGGTGTTTCATCGCCGTGATGGCGCGCGCGCCGGCCAGCGATGCTGCGAAGGCCATCTCGAGAGCAACCTTCTCGTTGACCGAATACTCGAAGACGATGCCCGCCTGCTTTGCCAGCCGCGCGAACGTGTCGGTGATTTCCGATGACGGTGTCCCGGGATAGCCGCTGGCGAAGGTGACGCCCGCCTCGAGAGCGCCGCGCACTATGGCCTCGTCACCGAGAAGCAAGGCGACCTGCCCCGGTGCGTCGCGGAGCAGCGGGTGCAGCTCGGCGCTCACTTCTTCCCGCACGCCTCCGGCCGCCCGTGTAACGCCGGGTGGGCGCGCAACAGATCGGCCAGCGCGGCGATCGCCTGCTGGTTCTGCTCCTTGGTTCCGACGCTGATTCGCACGGCGCGGGGCATTCCGAAGGCGGCCAGCGGGCGGATGATCACGCCGCGGCGGAGCAGCCCCTCTGCAATATCCGCGGCGTCAGCCTCGGAGGCAAGCGGAACCGTGACGAAGTTGGTCTGGCTCTCGAGGGGTGCCAGGCCGAGCTCGCGGAGAGCCGACGTCAGGTAGGCCCTCCCGATCCGGTTCTGGGTGACGACCCGCTCGACGTGCTCGTGATCCCCGAGGGCAGCCAATGCACCCGCGATCGCCACGCCGCTGACGGCGAAGGGCCGCTGCACGCGCTGGAGCGCGTCAATCAGGGGCGGGGTCGTGATCGCGTAGCCGACCCGCATCCCCGCCAGCCCGTGCGCTTTCGAGAAGGAGCGCAGCACGACCGTCCGTTCGCGGCGGCGGACGATTGCGAGCGTATCAGGATTGTCCTTGATGTCGTGGTAATCGACGTAGGCATCATCGAGCACCAGGACGACGTCGGGCGGCAGACGCGCGACGAATCGGTCGAGCGCCGCGGCACCGAAGCTCGAGCCGGTCGGGTTGTTGGGGTTGGGAATGAAGATGAGCCGGGTGTCCTCGCGAACCGCGCTGGCGATCGCGTCGAGATCGATCGCGAAGTCGCGCACCGGGGCGAAGGTCACATCGACCGCGGCCGCCCTGAGGAAGAGCCCGTAGGCGAGGAACGAGCAGGCGCTGACAACGGCGTGCTCGCCGGGCGACGTGAACGTGCGCACGCACAGCTCGATCAAATCGGTGGCGCCGGCACCCGTGAGGATCCGCTCCGGGGGCACGGCGAGCCGTGAGGCGAGCTCCTCGCGCAGCTCGCGCGCGTCATCGGGATAGCGGTGGGCCTCGCACAGAGCCCGCGCCATCGCCTCGACCGCGAGGGGCGACGGGCCGAAGGGGCTCTCATTGGAGGCCAGCTTGATCACCTCCGCGATGCCGAGCTCTCGCTTGACCTGTTCGATCGATCTGCCGGGCGAGTAAGGTCGCAACGCCGACACATGAGGGGCGGTGAGGGGTCTCATAGGGTTGCCTTTCCCGGCCCGTGTCCGACGTCAGGGTTCATCCACAACATCGGCACAGAGTAGGACCTCCTGTGGATCGTGTCAAGAATCTTGGACAGCGCGCAGTAGTGCCTCAGTCGTGGGGGGTCATCGCCTGGGTTGTGACGAGGACGGGATAGCGGCTCTCATCGAGACCTTTTCAAACGCAAAGGTGCAAGGCCGCAAAAAAGCTCTGGACCGTTCTTGGTGGCTTTGCGTCTTTGCGTTGGACCGGAAGAGGAGATGCCCACATCTGATTCAAGGATGGACAGCCGCCCACTCCACTGAGGCGTTACAGCGCGCAGATCCGACGTCCTTCTTCTTTGAAGTGGTGTCAGACAATCCTGACGCCATCCTCAAATCGCTCTCCATGTCTGATGGTTTCGAGGCTGTCGAGCGGATAGAAGGCGCGGAAATCGGCGATGACCTTTTCGAAGGGGAAATCTGACCAGGTGCCATGGTCGCGGACGTACTCCATGTGACGGCGGTTGCAGGCGTCGAGCTCCTGAAAGATCGCGTGATGCCTACCGTCGAACTCGACGGGACGGACCTGAAACCTCCGGCACAGCTCGATATTGAAGGCCGGGGCCGCCTTGACCCACTGGCCGTCCAGATGGAGCACCCCGTAGCCGTGGTTGATAAACCGCGTCTTGCCGCCCATGAAGGCCTTGAGCTTTTCCGTTGTGAGGTGGTTCTCCACGTCGGAGAGGCCGATGGCCGCCGGGATACCGACGGCACGCGCGGCGGCGGCGAGCAGAATGGCCTTGGGCAGGCAATAGCCGGCCGTGGCAGCAAGCACCCTGCTGGCAACGTAATGCTCAGGATCGAGGTGTATGGTGAAAGGATCGTAGCGCCACCCGTCGCGGACACGATAGAACAGCCGGATTGCCTTGTCGATGTCGGAGGTCGCGCCCGCACAGGTTTCCCGCGCGAAGCGGCAAACGGATTCGCTTCCCGAATCGATGAAACGTCCGCTCGTCAGGTATTCAGGACCCGGCTCGGGCCACCGGTCCGGCGGAGTATGGATCATCTCGACGGTCGGGCCGTGGGAAGCCGGCTCTCCTGCCAGGCGGCCCAAACACTACCGCTGTAGTAATCGATCGTTCCCAGGTTGGCGTTTTCTGCACAGTGCATCCGAGACACCGGGTCAGAGTAAGACCTCCGCTGAAAAGTGTCAAGGACTAGGCGATCGATCGCCCCTGCGTCGCTCCAGGGTCGCGCGGCGCGCGCTCCGCCTGGGCGATCCGATCTGCGACGAGGCCGCACACGCGGGAAAGATTCGTGGCTGAAAACCCCGCGTTCGACCGCAGCCACTCGGTCAGGCCGAGGACGTCCATGTGATCAGCGCGGAATATCCCCGCAACATCTCCCCACGGTTGAGATAGCGTGGGGACGATACCATCGTTGGTCTTATCATCGGGCGGCGGAGCGCCAGCGGGTGCGAGTTGCCCCCAGGTCTTGGGCGGAATGCACGGGAAGTCGCGAACGCACGGAGCGTATGCCGTCAGGGACCACAATGCAGCGTAGGCCAGGTGTTGGACCGTCATCGAACGTTGATCCGCCGCAGTCAGTGTGGATCCGGTCCTGGGCGGAGGCGCGAAAGTGAGAATCGACGAACAATGCGGCCCGTCAGCGCCGAGCCGGTCGTCGCCACGAATGTGGCGGCGCAGATCGGCGGGCCTGAGGTCGCCGATCGCATCCCGGTCCTCGATGATGCTCAGGACGAATTCCACCGCCCGTCGTGCGTTCGCCACCGGCGCACTGTGAAGACCCAGCTGATCGCCGAGCACCTCCAGAGACCGTTCCTTCAGTCCCAGCTTCGAGAGCCAGCGCTTCGCGTCCGAGTCGGGCTTCACCCCGAGTCGCACGAGCTTCAAGACTTGACGCGCAATGAATGGCAGCCGGCGTTCGAGCGCCCCGGCACCGATCCACATCCACGGAACGGCGAAGGGTGTGCCCCGATGCGGGGTCGCGATTGTGATGCGGGCTCCGAGCATCGTACGGATGCGATCGCGTGCGGCACTTCGATAAGTCGGGGGCACGCGTCGTTCCCGCAGACGGAAGCGGGGATCGAGAGCGAAGCGCAGGTCCAGGCCTCCTGTCGAATGCCCGACGAAATGCACCATGCTGACGGGGGCCCGGTCGAGCTCGACTGCAACCTGGTCGAGCAAGGTGCCGGCGCGGGCCTGCAACCCACCCGTCGGATTCGGACTGGCGACGAAGACCCGCGTCTTGATACCGCGACGGCGCAGACGGGGCACGAGGGCGGACTGCAGGTGATGGAAGTACTTCACCGGGCCGATCTGGCTGATGATCAGAAAACCCGGAACGAGAACGACCAGGCTCTCGGTGCGCGTTTCCACTTCAGACCTCACAGAAACGGCAGGGATATTGGTGCTTCACTCAAGTCACTCGACTTTTGTCGTGACGACCTCGAGGATGCGCTGCTCGCGTGCCTGCAACATACGGCCTTGCCATGTGAGGATGTACCCGTACAGCCAAACAACAATCGCCAGCTCGGGGAGCGAACAGAGGAGGTAGATCGGGACGGCGCCGAGCCTGCCGAAATGGTCAAGCAGCAGCTCTGCGCCGAGCGGGATGACGGAGAGCCCGATCAGAATCGGAAGCAAAAGCAGAAAAAGGAATTGAACCAAGACAGCGATAGCCTTGGGGTGAACCGGCTTGAGCGATCCGGAGGCCAGGGGCTGCGGCGCGATGATGGAAGTGAAGTTCGCGACGACGCAGAAGATCAGGTAGGTCGATGCGAGCTCGGCGAGTGTAGCCAGAAGGTGATCAATCCGCATGGGATAGAGAACCTGGACGACGGCGATCATCAGAGCTCCGAGCCCCAACGCGAGAGGAGCCACCGAGAGGTTCTTGCCGAGCAGTATGTCGCGTCGCGAAGAAGGGGAAAGGACCAGTGCCCGAAATCCATCGCGATCCATGCCGAACTGGTTGCCGAGGAGTTGAAGGAGACTGAGGAGAGTGATCCCGAGGGCGGCGAGCCCCATGAATGGCCTCGCTCCACGCGGAGGTCCACGCCATCGACCGCGAGAGCTCCGTCGAAAAATCGCGTGAGCTCGTGTGTCTCGATCGCCAGACTCATGGTCGCTGCATTGTGCATCAGTTGATTGGACATGTCGAGTCACAGAGACCATCAAGGCAGGAGCACGTCAAAGTCCCTACCTAACGCGGCGGAGCCGCAACCAAACAGGCAAGACCCAGGCACGCTGCAGGACATTTCCGAGCACCTCTCAGGAGGCAGGAAGGGGTCTGTTCGATGCCACCCTGAGCTCCGGAGATGACTGCTCCGTTCCTGCATTCCTCCCTTCCTGCTTTCCTGAGAGGGGGTTCGGAGGATCTCGCGCTCTCGAGA
>JACPPM010000240.1 GCA_016191015.1 Acidobacteriota bacterium
GCACTCAACTTCTTAGACACTAACGCGGCGGAGCCGCAACCAAGCAGCGCGGGTCTATGGGCATGTTGTCCCACCGCAGTGGGGTACCTCTTCTCTGCGTCCTCTGCGTCTCTGCGGTGAACAAGTTCTAGCCATTTCGTGTCAACACTCAATTCCCTAGACACTAAGAGCTAACGGCTAAGGGCTAGCAATCTGAATCGCCCCGCTCCACTGAGGCATTACGCCTGGACTCTGTAACGTTCGCCCTCCGGCAGCCACTATCGGATGGGACGCGCGTAAGCGGAGTCCGAGCGCGAGGAGGAGAAGGAATGAGGGTTCACCAGATGTTTATGAGATACATCGCGGGAGCGCTGATTGTCGTGGGATCGTCGGGCAGCGCCCAGGCCGCGACGACCTGGGTTCGATCGGTTGGTGTGGCCGGTTCCGCGCAGGAGCTCTGGGGGATCGAAGGTGCACCGACCGGCGGTCACTACCTGGTCGGAGTGACGACCGAGGGCGCGACCGGCACTGACATCCTGGCCATGAGGATCGACGCAAGTGGAAACGCCTTGTGGCAGAAGCGCTGCGGCGATGCCGGATCCGAAACGCCGGGCGGCGCGTGCGTCGCAGCAGACGGCGGATTGGTCATCGCCGGGCGGCGCGACAGTGACATCTGGATTCTGAAGCTCGATTCGAATGGAAACCTTGTCTGGCAGCGAGCCTACGGCGGCGCCGGAAGCGACGTGGTGACCGCGATCGAGCCGACTGCCGATGGAGGATTCGTTCTCTCCGGCTCCACAGACTCGTACGCCGGCGCGGGGCTATCGGAGGCGTGGGTGACCAAACTGGACGGGTCTGGCGCGATTGTCTGGTCCAAGATCTATGGCGGCGCGAACACCGATGTCGGCGCCTCGATCCTGCCGATAGCCGATGGTGGGTATGTCATGGTAGGCAGGACCAAATCGTGGGGCTCGGGAGACTTCGATATCTGGGTCGTGAAAACGGATTCAGTCGGAAACCCAGTCTGGCAAAAGGTCTTCGGCGGTGCTGCTGAAGATCGAGGTAACTGGGCTGCCACGACGAAAGATGGCGGTTATGTCATCGGGGGACGGACCGATTCTTTCGGGGCCGTACCCGGATTGCGCGACGCGATCTTGATGAGAATCACATCGACTGGCACCGTGTCCTGGGCGAGGGCCTATGGCAGCCCGGCAGAGGAGCTGGCCAATACCACACAGACGAGCGACGGCGGCTACCTGATCTATGGCTCCCGTGATCCGGGAAGCACGGTTCTCGACGGATTCCTCATCAAGACGGACTCTCTCGGCACGATCAGCTGGCAGAAGACCGTCAATTACCCCGAGACCGATCGGATCACGGCCGTCCAGGAAGTGACCGGCGGGTACGTTTTCGCCGGCGGAAGCACGCATTTCGACGCGCCGCAAGGCGATGGAATGATCGTGCGTGCTTCCTCATCCGGGACGGTCGACGCTGCCTGCGGGAACCTCCTGGTCGATGCGTCGTTCGCGTCCGTGGCTTGTGCACCAGCCACTGTCCCGACGACCGCCACGGTCGCATCAGTCTTCCCGAGCTCCCTGGCCGGATCTGCCGTTACCGACATCGCTTACGGAGTTGGATACGTCTGCACATCTGCTCCAATGCCGGACCTGACCGGAGCCTGGACGCAGATAAGTAAGAAGGGATCGAAGATCACTGGCATGTTCAGCTGCCAGAACGCTGGAAGCAGCCCCGCAGGAGGCTTCACCGTCAAAATCTACCTGTCCGCAAAGAGGACGATCGGCAGGAGCTCCGCACTGATCGCAACGAAGAGCGTGCCATCGCTCTCTGCCGGCTCCACGGTGACGATCAAAGCGAGGGGTACCAAGGGGAGCAAGCACAAATACATCGTCGCCGTCGTGGACGCGGCTGATGTCGTGAGCGAGGACGATGAGGCGAACAACACCGTCGTCGCGCTGATCCCATGAGCGAGACTCACCCAGGGCAGGCCGACGGCAGGTGAGCGCTATTCGGAGACCGTGGCGTCTTCGACGATGACGGGGTAGGCGTATCCGGCGCCGAAATCGCGATCGACTCTCAGGGTGCCTCGAACGAGAACCACATCACCGACTGAGACCGTATCGACAGTTGTGACGGTCAGGTCGTCGTCGCCCTTGTCGCGCGAGCCTGTTCCGTCTCGAAGATGAATCCAGTTTTTGCCCATGATCCCGCTGAGAAATTTCGCGACCTTGCCACGGACCGCGACGGGCTTGTCCTTGAGGGTCGACTTGCCGGCCCAGACTTCAGACACTGTCTTCGCGTCAGGCCCCTCGGCCTTCGGGACTTTGATGTTCTCGACCGTTGCCGGACCGGCGCCTGCGTGCGCGGGGGTGGGCGCGTCCATCCCGCCTTCGAGAGAGCCGAAGAGCAGCTTGTCGAACTTGCGCTGGAGCGTCTGGCTTTCAAAATCCTTCGAGCTCATCGTGACATTTACCGTGACCGTCGACCCGACCTGGACCTGCGCGTTCTGGACGGCTGCCCAGGTCTCCCCCTTTGCCGTCTTCAGGCGGATGTAGGTGAAGCCGGATGCGTCCACCGACTCGAGCACGACTCCAACGACCTTCTCAGTTGCGGGGGTCAAACTCGCTCCAGCGGCATCCTCTGCCGTCGGGTGACCCGGAGGCATCGAGGGAGGCGCGGCCTCCGATCCGGGATGTTCCGGCGCGGCTTGGCCAGCTTGCTGCGACTCATGAGCCGGGACAGGCGCGGCCGCCTGCTGGCTGCCTTTCTGCGTTTCGGACCCGCCCCCGCCACAGGAAACGGCCATCGCGGCAATCAGCAAAATCATGATGCTCTCTCTCACGGTTCCCTCCTGCCTCACTGAATCCAGCTCACCTTCACGAGCGCCATCCTACCCCGACCGCCTGCGGTCAGCCCGGACACCGCTCATCCGTCTCTCCACCAAGGCGCCAATCTAGGCCCGCCTCGGCGGTTTGTCAATTGAGCGCGATCTGCCGTAGTGAAATGCCGGCGCGAATGAGGCTCCGACGCCCCTGGACCCTACGGACCTCCCCTCGGCTCGCCATGACTCCCCTCCGCAACTCGGAGAACAGGACTGATATCACCATCATTGTCGAGGTAGATGGTGAGCCCCCGCGATCCCACACGGGCCGCGGCGGCCTCCTCGACCGCGATCTGCACGAGCCTCGCCTCTAGCGCGTTGCGCGCGGCGCGCAAATCCCGGTTTTCGTCGACCAGCCTGTCCCGCTCCGCTCTCGCCGCCGCCAACTCGGCATCAAGCGGCCGGGTGACCCGAAATCCTACAAATAAGGCGGCCGCCATGAGCGCCGCCACCAAAATCTGCACTAAGGTTTCAACCAGTCTCCGCATCAGCCCACCTCCCTCTCTCCGGATTCGTGAGTCTTCGTCTGCGGTACGAAGGGCAGCATACTGCCCACACTGCCCGTACTGATGATAACCCCTGCACGACACGATTACATCCCCCGGCCCGGTGACGGGCCGGGTGGTGGTCTCGTCGTGCCGCCCGCCGGCGGTGGTGGGCTACCGTGCGTCGAGTGCGCGCATCCGTCGAAGCTCTATATCCCGATACCGCCTCCGCGCAACGAACAGAAGTGCTCCGAAGATCGTGACCTCGAGAATCCCGCCGAGCATGAGAGGGTACCAGACATGGTACGGCTGCGAGTACATCAGTGACGCCGCACCCACCGCAAGTTCAAGAACACCGAGTACGATCAGCGTGCCCATCACACCGATCGCGGCTCTGCGGGCACGGCCCTTGGAAACGAGCCAACCGATAATCGCGCCGATGCATCCAATGATCGCCCCGAACGTGCCGCCGAGCACCCCCGCCTGCGACGAGCTCCACCATTGCCGCCCGCCTGCGAAGTCAGCGAGTGGATCTTCACCCGGGGCGAACTGCACGAGCTCGAGCGAGCTCAGAAATACAGCGCCCCCCGCCGGCAGGAAGACACTGATGACGAGGCGTTCAGGAGGAGGGTTGCCTACGCTGTTGAAAAACGGCAGCACAAATGGACGCCAACCGGAGGTCCCGGTCAGGGCCGCCATCGGACCGGATTCCCCTAGTGTCCGCGAGAAGTACGCCCCACCTCCCGGGAAATGGCTCCACATCTCGAGATACCCGGTCCCTTCAACCCCGTCGCACCGCACCTGTCCCACGATGGCGTAGGCCGTCCGTGTGACACCCGGATTCTCGATCGTGAAAATCAAGTACGGGCCAGGCTGGTTCGGGACGCTCCGAATCTCGAGGGTTCCAGCATCGCCACCCGTTCCGCCGGCCAGCACACTGCCCGCCCCCAGCCGACCGGCATCTCGAAGCCCCACCCAGGAGATTTCTTCAAGGACATCCACGGCAAGTGCGTGCGGCACCGGGTTCAGTGCCGAGAGCGCGGCCAGAGCGACCAGAATTGTGGGTTTCATGATGGGCCTCCCAACGCGGCGGAGCCGCAACCTGCATTGGTTGCGTCTCCGCCGCGCGTGAGAGCGTGGAGGGTGGAGAGTGAGAGCGTTCTTCCGAGCCACCTCGATCGGCGGAGACGACCGCTCCGTTCCTGCATTCCTCCCCTCCTGCTTTCCTGAGAGGAGTTCGGAAGATCTAGCCGCCTCAAATTTCTTGCCATTTTGCATCAACACTCAACTTCCTAGACACTAAGATTTCGGTTTCTCGGAGCGACTCGCCAGCTCCTGCCGGTGCGCTTCGAGCAGCGCCTTCATCGTGGCCATGTCGAGCCTCCCGTCGGCGTAAAGCGCTCTTGTCACCAACTCGAACTCGCTCACCGTCTCCATTTCATCCAGAACTCTTATCTTCTCGATAAGCCGGTCCAGCCTCAGACGAATCGTGGGATAGGTTATGCCGTAGGACTGGGCCAGCTCCTTCAGGGAACCCGATGCCATGATGAAGCGTTTGATGAAGGCCAGGTCTTCGTCGGAGAGATACTCGAACCATGATTTACGATCACCTGGCTCGGCCGCGCGTCCTTCTTTCATATTGCTTATCCGGCTATCAATTCAATTATTAATTATATTAAAACAGATTTTAACTTTTGTCAAGTGGCAGACCGCCGTGAATGAGGCTTGGTGGCGGATTCCGAACAGGCGGGCCGAATCCGTTTTTGCCGCCGTCCTGGATTCAAGCTAGACTTCGGTTGAGCGGGGTGATTTGGCGCGGTGACGCGCCGGGAGGTGCAGAGATGGTGCGAAGGCGATTCTCGATGCTGGTGTCAATCGTCCTGACTTCTGTCCTGTTGCGGGCCGCAGACATTCGGGATGCGCCATCGACGACGCTTCCCGGCTTCGTGCTCGACGAGGCGACGATCGTGGCAATGCAGGCAGCAATGTCCGACGGCAAGGTGACATCGAGACAGCTTGTCGAGGGCTATCTGGCGCGGATCGATTCAATCGATCGCAGCGGACCGTGCCTGAGCTCGGTCATCGAGATGAACCCCGACGCGCTTGTCATCGCAGATGCGATGGACGCAGAGCGCAGCAAGAAGGGGCCCAGAGGACCTCTCCACGGAGTGCCGGTCCTGATCAAAGACAACATCGACACGGCGGACCGGATGCAGACCACAGCGGGTTCCCTTGCCCTCGCAGGCTCCCGCCCCGCACGCGATGCCTTCATCGTCTCACGTCTTCGCGAGTCCGGGGCGGTGATCATCGGGAAGGCCAACCTGAGCGAATGGGCGAACTTTCGCTCGACGAAGGCCTCGAGCGGCTGGAGCGGGCGCGGCGGACAGACGCGCAACCCGTACGCGCTCGACCGCAATCCATCGGGGTCGAGCTCAGGTTCGGCTGTGGCGGTTGCCGCCAATCTCGTCGCAGTTGCGATCGGAACCGAGACAGACGGTTCGATCGTCTCCCCAGCCTCGGTCTGCGGCATCGTCGGCCTCAAGCCGACCGTTGGCCTGGTCAGCCGGTCGGGCATCATCCCGATCGCGCACTCGCAGGATACGGCCGGGCCGATGGCGCGCTCAGTCGCCGATGCCGCGGCCCTGCTCGCTGTGATCGCAGGCGTGGACCCAGCCGACGCGGCGACTGCTGGCAGCCGGGGGCTGCCGGACTACACTCGCTATCTCGCTCCTGACGGGCTTCGAGGCGCGCGGATCGGCGTCGTGCGATCCAGCGCCTTCAACCTCAGCGACAAGGTGCTGCCGGTCCTGGAGTCGGCAATCGGCGTGCTGCAGCGGGCCGGTGCCGTCGTGATCGATCCGACGGATGTCCCGAATCTCGGCAAGACGGACGAGGCCGAATGGGAGGTCCTTCTCTACGAATTCAAAGCCGACCTCGAGGCGTACCTCGCCGCCCGCCCCGGCACGCATGCGCGATCGCTCAGTGATCTCATCGCCTTTAATCGCGACCAGAGCGAGCGCGAGATGCGCTTCTTCGGCCAGGAGATTTTCGAAAAGGCCGACAGGAAGGGACCGCTCACCGAAGCGGCCTACCTCGATGCGCTGCGAAAGAGCCAGTCATTGATGCGCGAAGGGATCGACGCGGCCCTCAGCGGGCAAAGGCTGGACGCGCTCGTGGCCATCACCAACGGGCCGGCACACTTGACGGATCTGGTGAACGGGGATGCGTACACGGGCGGGAGCTCGTCGCCGGCCGCGGTCGCCGGGTATCCGAGCATCACGGTCCCCGCGGGCTTCGTCCACGGGCTTCCGGTGGGGATCTCGTTTATTGGAGCAGCATGGAGCGAGCCGGTGCTGATCAGGTTGGCCTATGCCTTCGAGCAGGCAGCGCGCGCCCGGCGCCCGCCGCAGCTCAGGCCCACGGTTGATCTGTCGCCGGGCCCGTGCAGCGTCATTGGGAGCCTGGCTCATGCGCCGACTTCCCGCGTGGTGCCGGGCGTTTTCAAGTAAATCGAAAAATTCACGACACGGACCGCTCTCCTATCCGAGGATCCAGGTTGAGATCCCGGCCGCACGCCTATGGCGAGCAAAGGTCGCTGCTCCGGTCACCTCCCAGACTGGCCCTCACGTTGAGTCGCCTCACCCGAGCTTTCGTGTTGACGGGATTGACGGGGGCGGTTTGTGGCACTGCCGTGGTGTCCTCGACGACCGAATCCGTGGAGCGTCCCACGCCGGCACAGGTTTGACCATCCGGGTCGACACCTATCACAACCACCCCCCCGTTCAAGGAATCCGTTTCATCCACCTGACTCCGGCCGGCAAGAACGAATCCACCATCGTGCGCAAGCGCCATTGAAAGACCGTACTCATCCAGACCGAGATCAAGAGCCCGATCCCAGACGATGCTGCCGCTCGAGTCCAGACGCACCCACCAGAGGTCGGAGCCGTGCTCGTTATTGACCTCGTCCGTGCTCCCCACGAGGATAAACCCGCCATCGGACATCGGTTCGCTATCGGTGGCGTAAGGACTGCGGGCACCCCGAGGGATGATCGCTTTCTGCCATGAGACGTTACCAGAGCCATCCAGTTTCAGCACCCACGCTGCACCCCCTGACGACGTGCTACCGAATGAGCCTGTGTAACCCGCAACGACGAAGCCGTTGTCGGATGTCGGTTGCACAGAATATGCCCTGTCGTAGTCTTCACCGCCGTATGTTTTCTGCCACACGATATTGCCAGATGCATCAAGCTTCACAACCCAGACATCCTCGTTCCCTGCGCCCAACCAGGTCGTGTACCCCGCGACCACATATCCGCCATCGGGAGTCTGCTTGATGGACGACGGAGTCGTACCCGCAGGGGGCGCGCCGAGCTGCTTCTGCCACTGGATCTCGCCCCGGCTCCCTGCCTTGACCACCGACGTCTGCCAGACGCCTGTATGCGCCGAAAACACAAAGCCTCCGTCATTCGTGAGGCTAAGTGCCGGGTCCCCGTCGTATGGCGACTGGTCATAGGTGCGTTCCCATTCGATGCCCCCGCCCGGATCGAGCTTGATGATCCAGACATCCGAATCGAGCTTGCCACCGCGCCGCACACCGGCCTCTCCTGCTACAAGATAACCGCCGTCCGGTGTCGGTTCGATCGAAGTGGCAGCATCTGACTCGGAGCTGCCGTACGTTTTCTCCCAGCTCACCGTCCCGGATGCGGATAGCTTCACTACACACGCGTCCCCCCTTGCAGCATCGCCGAAGGAGTAGGTCCGACCGGCAGCTACGTACCCGCCGTCCTGCGTCCGCCTGATATCCACTGCAAACCCGGCCGGACCCCCGCCCCACCTTTTGTGCCATAGGAGCTTGCCATTCTCGCTGACCTTGGCCCACCAGGCACCGCCATCTCCAGCGCCTGCGATCGCGTACGTTCCGTCGCTAGCACTTTGGATGGAGTACGGAACATCCGGCAGAAGCCTGGGCGGGAGCCGAAGCCAGACCTTGTCGCCAGTAGGGCCGAGTTTCAGCCAGTACGCGTACCCAACAGTCTGGCCAGCGCAGATGAAACCTCCGCCCTTCGCTTGTGCGATTGCGTACCCTGCTTCCGCATTGCCGTATTCGCCTCGCGTGTATTCCCATGTAACTTGACCCGATCCATCAACTCGGACAAACCATGATCTCTTCATTGCATCTTGATTCGATGCATTCTCACCGGCGACTGCGAAACCGCCGTCGGCTGCTGCCGCAACACCGTTGAAGGCGTCGTTTTGAGTGCCGCCGTATCTCCGTTCCCAGAGCATCCCGCCAGTGGAATCCAGTTTGATCAACCACCCGTCGAACTTGCCAGCGGAGGATGAATTGGTCTTGCCAGCCAGCACGAACCCCCCGTCCGATGCGCAACCCATGTCCAACGCGAAATCGTCCTTCACGCCACCATACGTCTTCCTCCATAGAGCCTTCCCGGACGCATCCAGCTTGAGGCACCATGCGTCCGCTCCCCCTGCTCCGAACGAGCGTGTCCATCCACTTGAGATGTAGCCACCGTCGGATGTTTTCACCACGGAGTTGAGCCGGTCGTCACTACTACCACCGTGTGTCCTTTGCCACTCGAATGCGCCCGTAGAGTCCAGCTTGACTATCCAGCCATCCGACTTACCGGCGCCGGATGACTCAGTCCGCCCCGCAAACAGGAAACCCCCGTCTGCGGTCTGGAGCACCGAAAGCGCCTCGTCATCCTTCGACCCACCATAAGTCTTCTGCCAGATCACATTCCCATTCACGTCCAGCTTCGCGTACCAGGCATCCGAATCGCGACCGGCTATCGCCGTGGTGGAGCCAGCGACGATGTGTCCCTCATCAGAGGTTGTTCGCTGCGAATAGGCGGACCAGTATTCCTGCCAGCGAATCTTAGTGGCCCACTGGGCCTCATGGGTCGGCGGGCCGGCGCTCGCGTCCACTGCTCCACGGGAAACCGCCACGGCGAGTAGCAGGCCGGCACCCACCATCCACAGCGTTTTTCCCGATGCGGCTTTCTCTCTCATAGCACCCTCCCCTTCTCGGCTGCTCGATGCGGTCACCGAAATCATATCCCGGAACCCCGTCTTCCTTTGGGGCGAGGCACGCTCGCACGCAGGGCTCCGGCGAAGTCTTCAGGCAGAAAAGGAAGGCACACTTCATAGATCGGGGTAATCTGGTGAGGCTCTGCGCCCGGAGCGCGGACCGATCCTACCTGAGCGTCTCGAGCCCTGCACGCAGGGTCGGATAGGTCAGGCGTGGGCGCAGCTCCTGGCGGAAGCGTCGCGTATCGCCACAGTACGATACGCGTCCGATCGTAAGGTCGACTATGATGCGTGCGATTCGATCCGCACGTACGAACACATTGCCCGCGCCGCCGTTCCATCTCCTTCCGGATCTGCAAAAGAAAACCCCCACACACCGGCCGCCTCGATTGCTTCGACGTTTGCCCGGGCTTGGTGTGACCCTTCTGGATGAACCGTTTGAACTCCAGCGACCAACCGCAGCCGCCCCCCTTGTCAGGCGTCGGCCGGAGCGCCTTGTTGGGCCGCAGTTTCTACCGGCTGAATCTCTCCACGGTCTTGGCCGCTACCCAGCCGCAACCGCCGAGCAGTAAAGCATAGGCCGGTGAAAACAAGAAGATCAACGCGGCCGTGGAGGATCCCGTCCGCGTCGCACCCCAATCGAAAACCCATGCCAAGTGCACGAAGGCAACGGCCAGCGCCGTGACGGAGGCGAAGACAAGGGCAGCCCACGATGTTCCGCCTGCACCCGTTCCACGCACGATTACCATTCCCGCCACGAATAGCGGAAAAAGGTTCCACAGAACGAACCAGTGAAGTCCCTCCGCGTAGAGAACCAGAAACCCGCAGGCTGCCAAGAGCACAATGCCGGTGGTACGCATCATGATCGCTCCGCCGCCCGGTACCGTTGTTTGGCCCACATCAGGATAGTCCGTCGATCTTGCTTCGCCAGTTCGACGAGGCGGCTCAACTCGGAAAGATCGCCCCCGCTCAGCTCGATTGCTGCAAGGCGCACGCGTTCTGGCTCACGTTCACGCGCCTCCGAGCCGTAGCGCCCTAGGATGGTCCGGGCCTCGCGCCATTTACCATGGAATGCGCGTTCCATCGCCGCCGCGACCATCTCCTCCGTGTCGTCCTTCTTTGCGTCGAGGAAGCGGTAAAGGGTGAACGCCACGAGAGCCGGCAGACCTAGGGAAACTGCGACGAGAACCAACCGGTCTATCCCGACAGATACGTAGGGCATAGGCCGAGCGTGGCCGATGAACGTGATGCCGGCAAAGAAGGCCGGAAGCAGACAGAAAATGAAGGCCAGTGCCGCGAATAGCCAGGCCCGCTTGCCCCTTGCCATCCTCACACCCAGCCCGACAGGAGGTTCATCACCGAATCCAGACTCGCAGCCAGCGCCTGGCGTGGCGGCAGCCCCTTGCGCAGGTGATGGACGAAAACCGGCACGCCAATGAACGTCAGAAAAATAGCTTCCAGAATGAGAAAAACGATACCATGACCCGCCCAGTTTTCGAACCAAGGATGGAGGACGCAGAGAAACGCCACGAGATTGGCCAGCATGGCCAGAACCAGAATTCCCGATTTCATCCCGCCATCCTCCCAGCTTTGTTGCGAAAGCTCCGCCACACCGTAAGAAGTGTTGTGACTGGTGCGATGGGCGCGGCATAGAGCAGGGCGGCCGCTCCCGCCCAAGCCCAGTACTGTCCCTGGTGGTCCGCAGCTTGGTCATAAGACGGGTAGGAGACCGCCAGCGCACCGATCACTACGACGACGATCCATGCGGTGCCATGAACGACAAGGCGGAACGCAACAAGCCTCAGCGGCACGGAAGCCGGCAGGCGGAGGAAATAAGGCCACTGGCGCAGCGGCCAGATTGCCGCGAGTACAACCGGGAGCAGTGCCAGCCAGCCCACCGAGCTCTCGTACAGGGAGTGAGGCGCCCCGCCTTCGGGGAACGGATTCATCCGTTGCAGATCGCTGATCTCGTTGATGAACACCAGCAGAAACACCCACGTCACGACCAGCGGAAATACCGCTCGGAGAAGGTGTTCTTGCACGATGCTCAATCGCCCCGACAGGCTCACCGCCAACCCTCTGTTTTCCGGGCGGAGTGAAAGCCCGGCAGTCGGAACACGCTGGCGCAGTGGGTCCACAGCCGGGTCCGGTCCTGTCCCTGCGCCAGCTCCCTCAGGGACCGCGACGCCAAGATGAAGCACTTGACGAAGACTATGTCTTCGTCGGGTAGGTACTCGACCCATGACTTGCGCTCACCCGATTCGAGCGTGCTTGGCTCTTTCATTTTGATCAGACAGTCATCAATTCAATTCTTACTTATATTAAAACACTGTTTAACTTTTATCAAGCTCAAGCCTACTCTGAGTGAGCTGGGGTAGGGATTCCGAACAACCGCGCTGGATCCAACTTCGCCCTGGCGTTTCGGATTCAAGCTACACTTCATTGATCGGGGTAATCTGGCGAGGTGACGCGCTGGGAGCGGTGACCGGTCCTACCTGAGGGTCTCGTGCCCCGCACGCAGGGTCGCGTAAGTCAGGCGCGGGAGCAGCTCCTGCCGGAAGCGTCGCGTATCGCCGCAGTACGACACGCGTCCGATCTTGATGAAGTCGCGGGTGAGAGGCGCTCGTGTCCTGAAGGCGGCGGCAAAGATTTCGCAACAGCCCGCTGCCGCCCGGATCATCCACAACGGCATGCGCCATGGTCGGGGCACCCCCCAGACGTCGCAGGCCTGATCGAGGAAGTCCTGCAGAGTGACCGGGCATTCGTCGCCCGCGTGATATATCCCTTGAACGCCATCATTGACGGCGGCGGCAGCAGTGGCGGCGAGATAGTCTGGCGTGGAGATCAAGTGGATCCAGGTCGGCTCTTTCCAGACTCCCAACAACCGATGGCGGGCGAGCCATCGCGCAGTGTCGACCATCAGGATGCCGCGCCCATACACCATGCCAAGGCGGAGCGAGACGGGAGTGGTCTGCGTGCCCTGGGTGCGGTGGAATAGCAGCCGCTCTTCTTCACCTCTGGTCCGCGCGTGTACAGAAACTGGATGGCCATCGAGCCTCCCCGCGGCCGGCTGTGCCGGCGTGGTCGGGCCTTCGACATGCGGAAAGGCGATCAGGATAACCCGTCCGACGCGCGCCTCGATGCATGCGTCGAGAAGGTTACTGAACCACCGCGTGTTGGTGACGGGCAGGAATTTCTCGGGGCGCGGGGCGAAGAGGACCCCCGCGAAATGTACGACCGTGTCGACTCCCTCGACCGCCGGCGCCAGCGTTTCCGGCCGCGCGAGATCGGCGGGTACGACCCGGACGTTCGAGGCGGCACGCAGGTCCGTGGAGACAGGCGTGCGGTGGAGCATCAGCCGAAGGTGATGGTCACCCCCGGCGAGATGCCTCGCAAGCAGTCCGCCGAGATTCCCGGAAGCACCAGTGATCAGGATCGTGCGCAATCGTCCCCTCCCCGCCGGGGTCGGACACTAACGTCCCTCGGGCACGCGCGTCAAGTGCGGAGATCGGGTAGAATCCACCGCAATGGGGTTGCATTCGGGCGGGGGACATCGGTGCCTGTGAGGACAGGGCGCGACGTAGGCGGCACCCTCATCAGGGGACTCGGGCCGTTCGCAGCGGCATCGCTGGTGGCGGGCAACATCATCGCGTCGGGGGTCTATGTCATACCGGCGACGCTGGCTGAGGTGGCGGGGCCGGTGTCGCTGGTCGCCTGGGCGATCAACGCCGCAGCATTCCTGTGCCTTGCTGCCGTCTTCGCGGATTTGGGAGGGGCCTATCCTGTCTCAGGCGGGCCACAGTCGTTTGTCCGACTCGCGTTCGGCGATTTCGCCGGTCTGCAGACCTCGTACCTGTACTGGCTGAGCTGCGTGACCTGCAACGCTGCGCTCGTCACGGGCTTCGTCGGATACCTGACGGTGTTCGTGCCCGGCGCTGCCAACCCGGTGGCGTCTTTCCTCACGGCCCAGGCGCTGTTGTGGGCACTGACCCTCGTCAACATCCTCGGCGTGCGCGCGGGTGGCGCCGTCCAGTCCGTCACCACCGTGCTCAAGATCCTCCCTCTCCTCGCTCTCATCGTCCCTCTCCTCCTGCGCGCTTCGCTGTCGAACATGACCCCGTTCGCGCCGCACGGGTACGGAGCCGTCTTCCCCGCGATTTCACTCGTGGCATGGCTCTTCCTCGGTTCCGAATCGGTCACCGTACCTGGAGAGGAGGTCGCAGGGGCGGGACCGGCCATCCGGCGATCGGCCTATCTCGGGTTCGGCGTCGCCGCCGTCCTCTACCTGCTCGTGGCCGTCTCTCTGACCGCCGGAATCCCCGCCGGTGAAATCGCCGGAAGCCCGAGCCCGCTTGCCGTCGCCGCGTCCCGTGTCGTCGGCCCCGCCGGCGAGACGCTCGTCACTATCGGCGCTCTGATCTCCATCTTCGGCGCACTCAACGGCTGGCTCCTCGTCACAGGCCGCCTCCCGTTTGCCGCTGCGCGTGACGGCTTCGCCCCGGCGCGCCTGGCGCGCATCCATCCCAGGTACGCCACACCCGCCGTCTCGCTCGCGATCTCGTCCCTCATCGGCTCGGTGCTCATCGGTCTCTACTTCAACCGGACGCTGCTTCAGGCGTACAACTTCATCGCCCTGCTCTCGACCGCTACCGCCCTGATTGCCATCGGCGCCGGCTGCGCCGCGCATCTGGTGCTCCTCCGGCGCGATCCCGATCGCTTTTCGCAGAACCAACGCCGGCGAGGTCCCTTCGTGGCCGTGATGGGCATCGCGATTGCTTTGCTGATGACGGCGGGAACGGGATGGGAGATCGCGCTCTACGCGGTACTGTCGATGGGTGTCCCGGCGGTCTACTATTTTCTTCGAGGCCGCGGAGGGCGGGCTTGAGCGTGTCCTAGGGCGCGTTCGTTCTGGCTTCAGCAGCAATCGCCTCGAGATCTGAGACGACGGCGTCGATCTCCTGTTGTGAGACGTTCGCGGCTTGCAGGATGTCTTCGGCATCCTGGATGATTGCATCCACCTCGCTCTGCGAGATTCCCGCGCTGTTCAGGACCGCGGCGACATCGTCGGCGAGTTGTGCCTTCTCCTTGTAGGAAAGGCTGGAATCACCAAGCGCCGATTGGAGATCGCTCGTGAGCTTGGTGACGCTGGCCTGTGACGGCTTGGTCGCGCCCTGAGCGGCGGACATCACGTCGTCTGCGAGTTTCTGTTTCTGGGCATCGGTCACAGTCGACCCCGCGCGGATGGAGGTCAGATCGGTCTTGAGCTGATCGAGATTCTGCTGCTGGGCCGGTGATATCAGGGACAGCGCCTTCTCACGCGCTGCTGGAGCGGTGGTCCTGTCCGCCGGCGGCTGCGGTGCCTGCTTCGCGGCCTGCTGTGGAGCACTGGGCGTGGGGGACGCGGATGGTGGCTTGGGCTTCTTGCGGTCCGGCGGAGCGGCCTGGCCGGCCGTGATCGCCATCGTTGCGACCAGAGCGACGATGCCGTTCCGAGCCGTCGAATTCCATCTCATCATCTCACCCTCCTTGCTCCCCCCAAGGGTAGCACAACATCCTGACGCGCAAGTGGGGAGGCCGGTTACGGTGAACCGGGTGATCACGGCCCGTCGCCGTCACACTCAGCATTGCATGAAAGAGGTATAATGCACGACGGGAGCCTCGAGAGGAGACACGAATGGACACTCAGAGCATTCAGGCATACCTGCGGGAGCACAAGCTGGATGGCTGGCTTCTTTATGATTTTCAGGGGTTGAATCCGATCGCGTTGAGGATGATCGGTCGGGAATGCGCGATGCTCACGCGCCGGTGGTTTTACCTGATCCCGGCCGAAGGATCTGCTGTGGCGCTGGTGCACAAGATCGAGGAGCATCAATTCAAGGGGCTCCCCGGGCGGCTGAAGACCTTCACGAGCTGGCAATCGATGGAGAAGGGCCTCAAGGACATGCTGAAGGGGAGAGTGAGGATAGCGATGGAGTATTCCCCCCGATGCGCCATTCCGTATATCTCACGGATCGATGCCGGGACGGCGGAGCTGGTGAGGGCGGCGGGGGCCTCGATTATCTCCTCGGCGGACATGGTCCAGTACTTCACGAGCCGCTGGACGGATTCCGAGTTGGCAACGCACAAGACCGCCGCGCGGAATCTCGTGGAGATAGTGCGGCTGAGCTTCGCAGAAATCGCTCTACGCGTTGGCGCGGGCGAGTCGATCGACGAATTCGGCCTGCAGGAGCTCATCGTGCACAAGTACGAAGAGATGAACATGTTCTCCGAGCACCGTCCGATCGTGGCCGTCAACGAAAACAGCGGGAACCCGCACTACTCGCCCTCTGAGGCCGTCACCAAGCCGATCACCAAGGGCGACCTCGTTCTCCTTGACATCTGGGCGAAGCTCAAGGGGAGCTCGACCATCTACGCCGATGTCACATGGGTGGGGTACGTCGGGGATTCTGTGCCCGAGAGATACCGGGAAATTTTCGAGGTGGTGAGCGGGGCGCGAGACGAAGCGCTCCATTTCATCCAGCAGTCCTGCCGTGAAGGCCGGGTGCTTCACGGGTGGGAAGTGGACGATGTGGCACGCAATCACATCGCCAAGACCGGGTACGGTCCGTTCTTCATCCACCGCACAGGCCACTCGATCGGATATCAAGACCACTATACCGGTGTCAACATGGATAACCTGGAGAGCCGGGACGAGCGGGAGCTGATCGAAGGCGTCGGGTTCAGTATCGAGCCCGGCATCTACCTGAAGGAGTTCGGAGTGCGAAGCGAGATCAATGTGTACGTGGGGAAAGGCGAGGCGCTCTGCACAACCGAGCCGCAAAAAGAGGTCATCGCCATCCTCCAGTGAGCCGCGGCGATGGTCATCGACCTGGGACGGCTCTACCGCGGGCGGTTCCGCGAGGCGGAGCGTGAGAGTAGAGCTGAGCTGTGGCGCGTGCTCTGCACCGACTTCTTCCAAAACTACATTCGACCCACGGATCGGGTGCTCGACGTCGGCGCCGGCTACTGCGAGTTCATCAACAATATCCACTGTGGCGAGAAGATCGTTGTGGACCTGAATGAGGATACGGCGAGGTGGGCTGCCACGGGCGTGCGCGTGATTCAGAGCGCGAGCACTGACCTGAGCGCTCTGCATGAGGGAAGTATCGACGTGGCATTCGTGAGCAATTTCTTCGAGCACCTGCCGAGCAAGGCGGATTTCCTGGCGACCCTTGCCGAAATCCGGCGCGTCCTCGTTCCGGGAGGAAAGCTGCTCATCCTCCAACCCAACATCCGTTTCCTCCACGGCGAATACTGGGACTTCATCGACCACCACCTGCCGCTCACCGACCGATCGCTCGTCGAAGCGCTCGAATTCGTCGGCCTCCAGCCCATGGAAGTCCGCCCGCGTTTCCTTCCGTACACCACCAAGGGGCGATTGCCGAGAGCCGCGTGGCTCGTGCGCCTCTACCTCCGCGTCCCGCTCGCCCACAGACTCCTCGGAAAACAGGCGTGGGTCGTCGCCATAAAACCGGAAACGCTGGTGGAGCTGTGAGCGGATGAAGCGAGATGCGCGGCAACACAAGACGACCGGGCAGAAGTCACCAATACGCCCGACGATCTGGGACGCAGTTTATGCGATCGTGCGCCGGGTACCGCGCGGACGTGTCGTCACCTATGGCCAGATTGCGAAGCTCCTCGAAAACCGAATCTCACCCCGCTACGTCGGGTTCGCGATGCATGTCTGCCCGAAGGATGTCCCCTGGCACCGCGTGGTCAACGCCACCGGCGGCTGCTCCACCGACAGGCTCCCCGGAGAGCAGCCTTGCCGCCAGAGAATCCTGCTCGAGCGGGAAGGTGTCCGTTTCCGCTCGAGCGGGACCCTTTCGATCGCGAACCACCAGTGGTCACCGAGGAAGCGAGGAATGCATTGCTGAACGCCAGTAGACATCCGATCCTGATCCTTGTTATCGCCATCGCGACTCTCTCTTCCCTCGCTTGCCAGAAGCGATGGAGTGGCCTGGTGCTCTCGCATGGTGCCGAGATCGATGTGAAGAACTACTCAGCCACCGGAAGGTACACGATCATCGATTTCTTCAGCGACGATTGCCCGGCGTGCGTGCAGCTTTCACCCGAGCTGGAACGCATCGATCTCGAACGCCGGGATGTAGTCCTCGTCAAGGTCGATGTCGATCGGCCCGGCACCCGCGGAATCGACTGGGGAAGTCCGGTGGCGCGCCAGTATGACCTGCACGCCCTGCCACACCTCAGAATCTACGGAAAAGACGGCCAACTCGAGCTCGAAGGCGATGCGGCGATCGAGAGAGCACTGGCCTGGATAGGAGGGAAACAGGGCCCGTCGTAGTGCCGGCGCGGATCAACCTCCACGCCGGGAGCATTCCACCGGCCGGGCTCCAGGATGCCGGCTCAGGCAAGACCTCCAAGATCTGCCGAGATGATTCCCTGGCACACGGGACAGACGATGACGTGACCTCGTCTCGGCAGGCTCGAAACAAAATTCACTCTCGACCGCAGGAGGCGCACTACCTGCACTGAGGCGATTTCCTCTTTGCATAGAGGGCATCTGAGGGGAGACTCGAGAACGTATTCGGCTTCTCGTTGGATGGGCGGCTGGACCGGTTCGGGCATGCATTCACCTCCGGGGTGATTCCGCTGAAACGTCCCCCGACTATAGTGGGCGAATTGCCCCGGGTCAAGCGGATCCGCCTGGCCCCAAATCCGCGGCTAAGCCGCGGATTTGGGCAATTCAAAATTCAAAATTCAAAATTAGGAAACCGGAAACTGCTCGGTCAATCGCCGGGCGCGGCGTGCTCGGGTCGCTCATGAAAGCCGTCCCACACACGAATCGACAAGGTCAAGCATCTCTTGACAGAAAGAAATCTCGACCGCTTCGGTGCCACGACGAGCGTTGCATCTGCGCTAGCCCCGTCACTCAGGCTTCCCCCGCTTTTGCATTTTTAATTCCTGAATCCGCGCGGCTTACGCGCGGATTCAGGCCTGGCCGCTGTGACGCCTCGGTCTTGTGGGACCGGCGGCCATCCCTGGAACAACGTGGACGCAGATGTCGACGAAATCAAAGGCTATTCGTCTACGAGTACGTCTACGATGGACGCACCCCAGTTCACTGAGGCGTCACGGGCCGCTAGAAAGGAGTGTCTTCCTCCTCCGGTGGGACGTAGCTGTCGTACTGGGTGTCGGGGAAGCTGGGAGTGGCGTCGCTGCGGGTCGCGACGGCGGCAGGCTGGCCCGCATCGTCGCGGCGGCCCAGGAGCATCATGTTCTGCGCCACGATCTCAGTCGTGTAGCGGTCCTTGCCTTCCTTGTCGGTCCATTTTCGCGTCTGCAGTCTTCCTTCGAGATAGATCTGCTTCCCCTTCGTCACGTATTTCTCGCAGATATCGCCCAGCTTTCCGAATGCCACGATGTTGTGCCACTCGGTTCGTTCCTGCTGCTGCTGCTGCCGGTCGGCGAAAGTCTCGCTCGTCGCCACGCTGAAATTCGCGACCGCCCGGCCGTCCTGTGTGCGGCGGACAACAGGTGCCTTGCCCACGTTGCCGATCAGAATTACTTTGTTGATACTTCGCATTCCAGAAACTCCTTGCTCACCGGCTGTGTGCTACCGAGGTTTGAGCCCCAGGTCCTGGAGCCGCTGCTTGGCGATTCGCGCCTCATCGGAGACACCGTACTTGTCAATGAGCTCTTGAAGCGCCGCCACGGCATCTCCCGTCCGGTAGAGCTCAAGCAGCGCGTAGCCTTTCTTGAGCATCGCACTGGGGATCTTGTCACCCTTAGGATAGTTGAGAACCGCCTTGTTGAACTCGTCGACAGCCTGGTCGTAGCGCTTCTGCGAATAGTAACACTCCCCTACCCAGTATTGTGCATTGTCCGAGAGCTGAGTCGACGGATAGTTCGTAATATACTGGCGGAAGCCGGCGATCGCGAGGTCGAAATTGCCCTTGATGTAGTCGGTGTAGGCCGTGTTGTAAATCTGATCCGGGGGTGGAAGCACGCCGGACGGCGGTGGGGTCGGGGACCCCGTCGGCGACGCGGGTGTAGCGGGGCCACCGATGGGTGGTTGAGCGTCGAAGCCTGAAGGCGTCATGCCGGACGGCGGGGCTTCATACTGTGGTCGCGTGAGTTTCTCGGAGATGCTGTCTAGCTGGGTGCTCGCCATCTGCATCTTCTCCGTCAAAACCTGCATCCGTTGCCCGAGCTCGTCCACTTTGATCGAGAGATCGGCCGTGTTCTTCTGCAGCGCCGTCATCTGTTCCTGCAGCCGCGCCTGGACATTCACCATCTGGAGAGTCACGTCCTTGATCGATTGCTGCAGTGTCGCCACCTGCTTCTGGAGATCTTTGACGTCGACCATGAGCTGGTCCATTTCTTTGCTGGCATGGCCGACCCCGGCGCCGAGGAACAGGAAAAGAACGACGATCCCTGCTGCTCGCATCACATCACCCCCCAAGAAAAAAGAGGCGGATCTCGCTCGCACGAGCTCCGCCTCGCTTCTTTGTTCGCGCCTACTTCGCAACCACCAGGAACACGTCCCTCCTGTTCCTGGACCACGCATCCTCATTGTGGCTGGGATCCTCGGGCTGGCTCTTCCCGTAGCTGACCGTCTCCATCCTGCCTGCGCCCACACCCAGGTTCACCAGGTAGTTGTACGCAGCCTTAGCTCGGCGGTCGCCCAACGAAATATTGTACTCCTCCGTGCCCCTTTCGTCGCAGTGCCCCTCGATGCGAATCCTCAGAGTGGAGTGTTTCTTCAGCACGGCGGCGTTGGCGTTCAACGTTTCGATGGCGTCGGCTCTCAGGTCCGCCCGATCGAAATCGAAATATACCTTCTTCAGCAACCCGCTCCGGTTGATCTGATCCAGATCATCGGGCAGCTCTGAGACCGGTGTTTCCGTGATCGGCTTGATTGTCGGCGATTCCACCATCGGTGTCGTCGACGGATGCTCTGTCACTCCCGTTTCCGGCGGAGCGACTGGAGCTTCTTTCGGCTTTCCCTTACAACCAGGGAGCAGTACCACGACTAGCGCGAAGACCAAGAGAACAGCAAACAACCTGCGGTTCATATCTTTCTCTCTCCTGAAAATTGCCCAGATGCTAGGGATCAAAAACTTCTTTCCTTCGGTACCCTGGTTAACCGCCGGGAAACGCTCCCGCAATGCACAGATAGTATACGACAAGGGGGAGACGCGCAACAGACAAAATCGACTCCACCCCTATCTGCTCCACCTCGGCGTGTGATTGTTGCCCTGCGTCGTCAGCTGGCGCACATTACCGCCCGACGGATCCATGCAATACACTTGATAGGAGCCGCTCCGGTTGGACGCAAAAATGATGTGCATCCCGTCGGGACTCCACGAAGGGTTCTCGTTCATCCCCTGGCCTGCGGTGAGCCTGAGGGAGGTCTGCTTGGTGAGGCCGACCTTGACGATGTTGAACTCACCGCCCTCGCGGGAGACATACAGAACATACTCCCCATCAGGGGACCAGGCGGCCGAGTCATTGTAGCTGCCGCTCTGTGGCATCAACCGCCGTGCCTCTGTGCCTTCGGCGTCCATGATGTAGATCTGCGGCGGTCCACCGCGATCGGATGTAAAGGCGAGGAGGCGGCCATTGGGCGCCCAGGAAGGGGCTGTATCAATGGCCGGGGTGGACGTGATGCGCCTGAGGCCGGTACCGTCCGGATTCGCGATGTAGATCTCGCTGTTGCCGTCGCGGCTGGAGGAGAAGGCGATCTTGGTGCCGTCAGGCGAGAAGGCGGCCGACGTGTTCAGTCCCTTCGTCGATATCGGCGCCAAAACCCCTTCGTATATCGCGTATGAGAACAGGTCCGGATTGTTGTTGCGGTAGGATGTGAAGAGGATCTTGCGCCCGTCCGGAGACCAGGCCGGCAACATATCGGGCACAGTATTGAAGGTGATCCGGGTCTGACTGTTGCCGTCGTAATCCATCACGTACAGCTCACGGTTGCCATCCCGGGTCGAGATGAACGCGATCTTCGAGGTGAAGAGGTTCTTGTCGAGGCCGATGACCCGCTTCAGGATCTCGTTGGCAAACTGATGTCCGATCTGACGGGCGACCTTCATCTCACCGCCATAGCTCTTGCCGAGAACATAGCTCTGGGTCTTGACATCATGCAGGCTCGCCGTGAACGTCAACCGGTCGCCAGCCCGCGTCGTCGCGCCGACAACGAGATAATCAGCCTGCAGTGACGCCCAGTCCTTGAACTTGATCTTCTTTTCGTCGAGCGCCGGAATGAACTTGTAATGTTCGGCCGGGATGAGGTTGAAATACCCGCTGAAAGCCAGATCGTCCCAGAGGGTCGTGTGAATGGTCTTGGCCGCTTCGTACAATGTCGCGTCCCCCGCACTGACCCGGAGCTCAGGGAGAGCCATCTCATAAGCGCTCACTCCCGTCCAAACGGGTATCGTCACATCCTGTTGCGGGAATGCCGGGGTCCATGCCACTAGCGTCAGGGTCGCGGCCCCGAGCACAGCCCACAGTCCCGCTGCCCCGGACCATTCTGCACTCTTCATCCTGCACTCATCAATCTTCGGCATCTTACCTCTCATAGTGGAACTCGAAGTGAACATTGAGCGTGTCCTCCCCATATGCCTGCGGCAGAGGAGGCATCGGGGTCGAGGCGTAGACGGCCCGTTGAGCGGACATGTCCAGGGAGCTGATGCCGCTCGATTCCTCCACTTGCACGTCCGTCACCCGGCCGTCTCGCTGGATCCGGAAGAAAACCGTGACCTGGTACTGTCCACTGACATCCCCCACCACGATCGACTGGAACCAGTTCGACGAGATCTTGTCGCGAATTCGAAGAAGGTAGTAGGCGAAGGGAAAGCCCTCGAGCCCACCACCACCCGACCGGTCCATCCCCACACCGGTGGAGAACTCGCCCCCTTCGAACTTGCTCTCGAGCTTCGCGGCCGGCTGAGCCGCCGGCCGTGCCGCCGGCCGCGCCGTCGGCACCGCTCCCTGCGCCGACTGCACCGGCTTCTTGGCCGGCTTCGGCTTCTCGGCGTAGGTGAGCTTCGGCTTGACCGGCTCAGGCGGAGCCTCCGGCTCGGCCTTCGGAGCATCAGGCGGCCGAACCGATGGGGGCGCCGCGCGCTGAGCTGACTTCACCCCACCGCCGGGTAACTCGGCCAGAGTCACGATGATCGGCGTCGCCTTCGGCCGGATCGCCCCCGGTAGGGTGATCGCCGCAACGATCAACGCCGCGTGCACCATCACCGAGAGAACGCACATGTTCCTGAAGTTGTCCGGATGTCGCTGGAGGCGAAAGCCGGCGCCGGCCAGGGCCTGAGACATCAGCGCCCCTTCTCGGGGATCGGTTCCGTGATCATGCCCAGCGTCTCGATTCCCGCCTTCTTCACCTTGTCCATCACCGTGATGACATACCCGTAGGGCACATCCTTGTCGGCTCGCAGAAACACCAGCTTCTCCGGCCGATACTCGAACATCTCTCGCAGCCGCCCCTCCAGCAGGTTGACGTTGATGATCGATTGCCCGATGTAAATGTCGCGCTGGCGGTCGATCGTGATCACGACACGTTCCTCGTCTAGCGGCGCGCGGGTCTCCGCCTTCGGGAGAGTGATGTCGATTCCGGATTGCATCAGAGGCGCGGTGACCATGAAGATGATGAGCAGCACGAGCACGACGTCGACCAGCGGAGTCACGTTGATCTCGGACATGTGTGCCCGCCGTCCCCGGCGATCTTGCAAGGTCATTCCCATCTCAGAGCCTCATCTACAATCATATACGCGCGAGAGGGCCGCCGGGGTCTAGGTGAAGTTTTTCTCTACGATGCTCAGGAACTCCATCGAGAAGTCATCCATCTCGGCGGAGAGGTTCTTGATCATGTTCAGGAAGTAGTTATAGGCCATGACGGCGGGGATGGCGGTGAACAGCCCGGCGGCGGTCGTGATCAGCGCCTCGGAGATCCCCGGTGCGACGGTGGCGAGGTTTGCCGAACCTGAAAGACCGATCTCCTGGAACGCATCCATGATGCCCCAGACAGTGCCAAAGAGGCCGACAAACGGCGTCACGGACCCCGTGGTGGCCAGGAATCCCAGCAGTTTCTCGAGCCTGCTGACCTCGTTGCTCTCGGCCCGGAGCATCGACCGGTTCACCGATTCGAGGTTCTTGATCGTCATCCTCCCCTCGCGCCCCGTCTCTCCACCAGCGGCTGCTCCGCCCCCTGCCGTCTGCGCCGCCTGGATCTGGTAGTTCAGCTCGTTGAACCCAGCCTGGAATATCGCGACCAGGGGCGTGTTGGGGAGCTTCTCGCAGACCGACGTGACGTCCGAAAATTTACGGCTCTTGCGGAAAACGCGGAGGAACGAGTCCCCTTCGCGGCGCGCCCGCGCGAAAAGCAGATAGCGGCTCACCACGATCCCCCAGGAGACGACGGAGAAGAAGAGGAGCACAAGCAGGACGATCTTGGCGACAAGCCCCGAGTGTCGAATCATCGCGATGATCTGTCCGTCGAATGTGGACGGCGAGGCAGCCGGCTGCTGCAGAGCCAGAAAGGCGGACGACAAATGTACGACTAGCGTAGAGAAAAGCCCCATCACTGCTCCTCTTAAACTCGCGCGGAAAATAGCACATCCGTTTTTCGGGTGTCAATCCAGCCCCTTGTTCCTGAATCCGCGCGTCTGACGCGCGGATTCGGGATGCGCCTTAATCCGGCGACAACATTTCAAAGGATTGAGGGACCAGACCCGCGAGAAGGGTGCCGGTGTCCCAATCTCGTAGAGACTCTGGTGGAGACTGGTGGAGACTGGTAGAGACTCCCGAGCGGAACGATGTCGAGCTGCGAAAGCAGTGCTGCACCGATCGCTGCGAAGTCTCTATGAGTCTCAATGAGTGTCTACGAGTATCTCGCCCTTGTATGTGAGCACCGCGGCGACGAAGGCGACGCCGCAGATGCGGCATGATCGCCGGATTTAGGGCTGCGGCAAGGTCGAGGCGCCGACTCGGGCGAGGCCGTTCCGTGCGAAACCGCAGATGGCGCAGATTTCCGCGCAGATTACGCAGATTCTTCCAGCATTCAACCGACGAGCAACTTGCCCCTCACTCTCGGGTCGGCGCGAAGCAATCGGCGACATCTGCGAGTCAATCTGTGAAATCTGCGGTTTCCGGGACTTTGCCGTCGTCTTGTGCGGCTGCGTTTGCGATCTTGCGGGAATACGCCTCTTCGCTTACCATATCCAGGGGATG
This sequence comes from Acidobacteriota bacterium, assembly GCA_016191015.1. GTDB lineage: Bacteria > Acidobacteriota > CAIWXX01 > CAIWXX01 > CAIWXX01 > JACPPM01. The sequence continues at coordinate 24,652 of JACPPM010000240.1, forward strand.
GTGAAGCCATGAAGGTTCTGATCGTTGACGACTCGTCCACAATGCGCCGCATCATTTTCAACTCTCTGACCAAAGTCGGGCAGCATCAGATTGTGGAAGCCGCGAACGGAAGGGAAGGACTGGAGAAGGTGCGCGAAGGCGGGGTCGAGTTTATTCTGACCGACTGGCACATGCCCGAGATGAACGGGCTGGAGTTCGTCCGGGCCGTACGTGGGATCGCGTCGATGGAAAGTGTTCCGATTCTGATGGTGACGAGCAACGCCGTGTCAGAGGAAGTGATGGAAGCAGTCAAGGCAGGCGTGAACGGATACATCGTGAAGCCGTTCCAACCCGAGACGCTCAGGGCCAAGATCGAATCGGTCCTGAAAAAGTAGTGCAGCCGGCGCACTCTCTCCGGCCATGAGAGCACCGGCGCCCGGGCGGCCCCGTCGCTGCGTGGAAGGCGTCGGCTCCGCGCCTGCCACGCTCAGCCTGCTGGCAATTGTGGTCTCGCTCGCAACGTCCGGGTGCCGCATCGGTTCCGCTCCTACGGCGCCCCCGGCCGCAAGCACGGCCGCCCTCTTGGCCAGCCTGCAGACCGCCCTCCCAGGTGCCACCGTCGCTCTGCTCATCGCCGAAGCCGACACCGGACGCGAGCTCGTCTCGGTCAATCCCGATACCCTGCTCGTGCCGGCTTCCAACACCAAGCTATTCACGACGGCGGCCGCACTGGAAATGCTCGGACCTACCTACCGGTACGCCACCGAGCTACGAGCCGTGGATGTGACGGAAACGGGCAAGGTCGACATCGTGCTCATCGGTGGCGGCGACCCGACCCTCGGCGACCCATCGGGCATCTGCATCGACGCACTCCTGTCGGAGATCGCGGAGGCCGTCCGTGAGGCGGGGATCTGCGAGCGAATCAATGACCTGGTCGTCGACGACTCGTGGCTCGGCGCGGACCGCTATTGCCGGGATTGGCTCCTCGGCGATGTCGATTTCGCTTACGCAGCGCCAGTCTCGGCGGCGTCACTGAACGACAATCTGCTGGTGATCCATATGCAGGCTACCCAGGACGGCGTTGCCGTCACATCGGATCTACCCTATGAGATCGATTCCGGTGTGCGCGTGGCAGAAGGCACCAACATCACAGTGAATCGGATCAAGCCTGGCGAACCCGTGACGATCCGCGGGACAATCAGCCCCGGCCCTGGTGTCGATCTTTACGTCCCGGCCGATGACCCGCCCCTGTTCTGGGCCGGGCGCCTCGCCGACGGCCTCGAGTCGCGCGGCATCCACATCCTAGGCCTGCCGCGAGCCGGCCCGGCGGGGCCCGGCACCTCGCTCAGGACCTGGTTGTCGCCGTCGATCGCGGAGATCGTCAGGGAGACCAACAAAAGCAGCCGGAATCTCTGGGCCGATCTGCTCTTCCAGACGCTGGGCAAGGAGATCGTGGGTGACGGGACGTTCGGTGGCGGCGCCGAGGCTGTGGCACTGTTTCTCGAGCGGTCCGGCGTTCGATCAGGCGAGACTTCCATTGTGGACGGTTCGGGCCTCGCTCGCACCAACCTCACAACCGCCCGGGCGATCATGAGGGTGCTCCTCTCTATGCGCCGATCGCCGCGCCGGGCAGAGTTCGAATTCAGCCTGCCGGTGGCGGGGATCGACGGGACGATCCGCCGTCGCTTCGCCGGGACGCTGCTCGAAGGGCGCCTGGCCGCGAAGACCGGCACCTTGAGGCATGTCAACGTGTTGTCCGGATACATGCGGGGATCGCGCGACCTCGCTTTTGTCATGATCGTGAACGGACGCCTCGGGGCCGCCCGGGACGCAACCGCAGCGATCGACGGGTTCCTGGTCGGGATCGCCCTCATGATCGATCCTGGAATGGGTGCAACTGGACGCCGGTGATATCCATGTGACAAGATCGAGTGTGGCGGAGGAGATGAGAGCCGTGGCAGGAATCGAGAGGGGTGTACCGGGTTCTTCGTCGCGTGGATGGTGGCGGTGATGAGCAGGAGCATACTGGAACGGCTTGATGATCGGGTGCTGGTATGCGACGGCGCGATGGGAACGATGCTCTACGGCAAGGGTATCTTCATCAACAAGTGTTTTGATGAGCTGAACCTGTCAGCACCGCACATCGTTCGGGACATCCACACCGAATACCTGCAGGTCGGTGTCGATATCATCGAGACCAACACATTCGGTGCGAACCCGTTGCGCCTCCATCCGCACGGGTTGGAGGAGAAGATCCGGGAGATCAATATTGCGGGTGCGCGGATCGCTCGTGAGGCGGTGGGCAATGGGGGCGCGTTGGTCGCCGGCAGCGTGGGACCCCTCGGGGTGAGGATTGAGCCATGGGGAAAGATCAGCGTCGACGAAGCTGCCGAGCTGTTCAAGCGCCAGGTTGGCCCTCTCCTGGATGGCGGCGTCGATCTGTTCATCCTCGAGACCTTCTTCGACCTGAATGAGATCCGCGCCGCCATTCTGGCGGTCAAATCGCTGTGCGATCTCCCGATCGTCGCCCAGATGACGCTCGAAGATGACGGGAACAACCTCGAGGGGACGAGCCCCGAGGCGTTCACGTTGAAGATCGACGAATGGGGTGCCGATGTCGTCGGGTGCAACTGTTCGGTCGGCCCGGCGGTCATGCTGGATTCGATCGAGCGGATGTCGCAGGTGACCGGCAAGAAGCTCAGCGCGCAGCCCAATGCCGGCAAGCCGCGCAACGTTGAAGGGCGCACAATCTATCTCTGTTCGCCGGAGTACATGGCGAGCTACGCGCGGCGCTTCATCCAGGTCGGCGTCAGGCTTGTGGGCGGCTGTTGCGGGACGACACCCGACCATATCAAGGCGATCAAGTCGGCTGTGAGATCGCTCCAACCAGGGAGCAGTCGCGTGACGATTGCTCACCCGATAGAGCGGGAAAAGGAAGTGACGCCGGTCCCTCTCGCCGAGAAGTCCCTACTCGGGAAGAAGATTGCCGAAGGGCAGTTCGCGATATCGGTCGAGATTGTGCCGCCCAAGGGATGCGATCCCGCGAAAACGATCGCGTCCGCCCGTTTTCTGAAAGAACGGGGAGTGGATGCGGTCAACATCCCGGACGGGCCGCGCGCATCGGCGCGCATGAGCGCCCTGCTGACAGCCACGCTCTGTCTGGAACGCGCGGGAATCGAGCCGATCCTTCACTACACGTGCCGCGACCGGAACATCCTCGGCATCCAGTCGGACCTCCTCGGCGCCTACGCAATCGGTCTTCGCAACATCCTCGCGGTGACAGGAGATCCGCCCAAGATGGGCGACTACCCCGATGCCACGGCTGTGTTCGATATCGACTCGATCGGACTCACCAACGTCCTCGACAACCTCAACCACGGCCATGACATCGGGGGCACGCCCATGGACACTCCGACAGGGTTCCTGATCGGGGTCGCCGCGAACCCGTGTGCGATGAACCTGGAGGAGGAGGTGCGCCGATTCCAGTACAAAGTCGAAGCGGGAGCCGATTTCGCCATTACGCAGCCGGTGTTCGACACCGAAGCGCTCGAACGATTCCTCGACCGCATCCAGCACATCCGCGTTCCGGTTCTGGCGGGTATCTGGCCGCTGGTCAGTTACAGGAATGCCGAGTTCATGAATAATGAGGTGCCCGGCATCGTCGTACCGCCGCAGGTCCTCGAGAGAATGCGCGCCGCCGCAACGCCCGACGCGGCCCTGCGGGAGGGTCTCGCCATCGCGCGCGAAGCGATCGCCCGGATCCGGCCGTCGGTCCAGGGGCTGCAAATCAGCGCGCCATTTGGTAAGTTTGATCTTGTGGTTGAGCTTCTGAGAGGAATTGACGATTGAATCATTGCCGATTGACCCATTGCCGCGATGATTCAGTGGCCCGATGATTCGATAAACAAATATTGAAGGGGGGTCGTGATGCGAATGATGGCGGGTTTCTTGGCGGTGTGGAGCGCCACGTGCGTAGCGCAGGACAGGGTGAGCTTCAAGAACGGAAACGCGTTCGATGCGCAGGTCCTGTCGCTCGGGGATGCGAACGTGGTTCTGAAGACCGCGTATGGGGAGATGCGGGTGGCACGGCGCGAGCTCGACGCGATTGTGTTCGGGGGCCGGGTGGTGAGGATTGCGCTCGTATCGGGCGATCGTGTCATGGGGGTGATCGCCGAGGAGGGGGCGACCTCGATGTTGCTCGCCACCGGAACCGGTCCCAGGAGGATCGAGAGGCAGGAGATCGTCGGGATCGATCCCATTGCACGCATGCGATTCGACGCGCTCGGGCGCGAGCTGCCGGATCTGCCGACGCCGGTTGGAGGGCGTGACCCTGTGCTCGCTTACGTGGCCGAGGACAAGGACGACAGGCCGGTGGGGGATCTTCGTGCGGACGAGATCAAGCTGAAGATCGACGGGACCGAGGTGCCGGCGAATGCGCTGCGGCCTGCATCGCCGAGCCAGCTTCTCGTGCTGCTCGACGCCAGCAGCTCCATGGCGGCAAGGAAGAAGCAGGTCGGCGAGGCGCTCGACAGCTTCGCCCGTGCCGTAGCTCCTGCGACGGTTCAGATCATGTCATTCAACGACGATATCAGGCTCCTGGATAGTACGGTGATGCCGTCCAAAGCGCTCGAGTCACTGGACTTCAAAGGGGGTTCCCTGCTGCTCGATGCCGTCGCCTCGGCCGTACGGCACGCCGAAGCACCCGGACCGGGACATGCCATCGTGGTGGTCACGGACGGGACCGATACCGGCAGTGGAATCGTGCCGACGCTTGCTGTGGAGCGTCTCAAGGCGTCCGATATCCCCTGCTACACGATCGGTCTTCTGCCGGAAGGAAAGAGCGGCACGCCAGCTATCGATGCCAACTCCGTGGACCAGGGGGCACTCGAGCGGATGGCGAACGTGAGCGGCGGGGCCTATTTCGAAAAAAATCCCCGAAAGAAAGATAAGAACCCCGAGCTCACGACGATCTTCATACGAATCGCCGACGTGCTCGCCGCACGGCGCGCCATCGCTCTCGATCCGTCCCGCCTCGGCCCCGGTTGGCACCAGGTCGAAATCGACACGTCGCGAAAGGGAACGAAGATCCGGTACAAGAAAGAGGTCTATATCCCCGGCGCCGCGTAGGAGCCGTGCTGGGTGCTGAGTGCTGGGTGCTCCCCTCCGGCACAGCACTCAGCACTCAGCACCGCAGGGAGAGTGGCTACTCGACTACGTACGGCATGCCCCAGGCCGCAGCGTTGTAATCGTCGTCCGTTTCATTCTGGAGGCAGAGTGAATCAAGGGCGTCGATCGCGGCGTGATGGCACCCATCCTGGAGGTTCACCGTGTAGGTGTACGTCCAGACACCGTCTGCTGCCACGGCATCGCCGCCGTTCACGCCGTCGTCGTACATCAGATCCCTGCCGCCCACCGGCCTGTTCGGGTGGCAGTAGACGTAGGTGAGCGGATCGAGCCCCGAGGTGCTGCTGTTTGTCACACTCGCCTCGACCTTCACCACATCGCCATTGGTGACCCTCACGATCTCGGTCTCGACATCTCTCTTGTCTGCCGGGTCGGTGATGTCCATCATGAGGGTGTCGTTGACGTACACCTTGACCTCGGTGACAAATACCGTCTGACGCCCGGGATCGCTGAGTCTGACTTCGGCCGGCGAGATCTCCGTCAGATGCCACTTCCCATCCTCCTTCTGCCAGGTCGAGTACCTGTAGACGGTGTCTTCGATCGGCTTAGCGCCCGGGTTTTTTCTCCCGTCGAAAGAGGTGTCGACGTAGAGCGTCGCATCGATGTCGATCACGGTGCTCACCGTAGCCGTGTCACCCACGACGATGACCGTCGAGGTCCGGACCGGGTCAGTCTCGAGTCTTCTCCCCCACCCCGCCGGCAGCGTGGCCTCTGCGTCCGCGGCCAGAGGCGACATCGGGGCGCTCGAGTCGGGCAGATTCCCCTCAGTGTAGGCCGAACCGTACCGTTTCGTTGTCCCCGTAAGATACGGGCTGAAATACGCCGACTTCTCGATCAGTTTCTTGATCTCCCTCTTGTCCTTCCGCTTTTGCGCCGCCTGGTCAGCAGCCGGAGACGACGCCGGCATGAGCAACCCGATTGCGATGACGCACGGAACAAGCCTCCCAAACATGTTACCCTCTCCTTTCCTGAAGGGATCAAACGGCGATCCCCTCCACGTCTGGTTGGTCCCATATCGTGGCAGGAGGGTTTAATCGAACGTCGCAGAAACACTACGACCGATTGGAAACCAATGGCCTGCTGCGATTCTGTGAACGGTTCGAGAGGAATCGTGGAATGTTGGAATGATGGGTGCCGCGGCCGAGCCGTGGCGGCCTATTGCCAAGAAAGCCGGTGTGCTGCCGCTGCTCCTTTCCCGAACCCACTATTCCATCATTCCACCATTCCAAGTGCGGGCGAAGCGCGCTAGGTTGTCAAGATCCGACCTTCATAACGGCGAAGTTCCCTCGCGCATCGACGGCCTTGATGACCATGAGCTGTCCCGGCTGGGGCTTCGGTGCCTCGACGCGCTCCTCAAGGCCGTCGCAGATCCGGTCCTTCGGAAAGAGCGGTTGCCACTTCCCGCCGTTGACCGACAGCGCCAGGGCGGAAATCGGGCTTGTCGTATCCGTGACCACGAACGCCAGCGCGCTTCCCGATGCGACCGGGGGCGAAATCCGCGGCGGCGCGTTGTCGACGACAAATGTGGCGGACTCACGGGTGGCCGTCTGCGCCTCCGCTTTGGCGTTGTCTTCTTCATCGCTCGCGTCGATCTTGATTCTGTACACACCATCCGGCAGAGCCGTCGTGTCGACCACCAGTGCTGTCTGGCGTGTCCCCGTCTTCAGGACTCTCCAGCTCTTCTCCTCGATCTGCTTGAAAGAGAGGGTGAAGACGAGCTCGTCGCCGTTGGGATCATCGCCCGTCCAGAGGATGGTCTGCATTCCTTGAGCGTAGAGCTTCTTTCCCTGCGGGGAGGCTTGAGTCAGCGCCCCCATCGGCGCACCGGATTGCTGATCCGCCCTTCCCTTCCCGTTGAGATCGTCGCCGCCGAGGTATTCCCCCTCCCCGGTGCTGAAGCTCTTCTGATACACCTCACCGGGCGCACTCACCGTCACCGACGGTATGCGGGGCGGCGCATTCTGCTGTTGATAGTTGATCGTCACCTCGTCCAGCTCCGCACTCTCCCCGCCGGCTCCCGGAGCGAATGAGGCCTTCCACTGCAGGTACCGCCCCGACGGGCTCGGAATCTGCTCGCCCGTCGGGTTCTTCATCGGCACGGACCAGTCGGACCATGTGGCATCGGGCTCCGGCGTGTTCCCCGTTCGCGTCGAGATGCCGATCGCGCTCCCGCGCCCCGCCCATCGGACGACACCCCAGTTCGAGATCCATCCGGCATCCTGGACATGCGACGTGAATGTACCCTGGCTCGCCATCGCGTCGCTCAACCGGTACACCGCCGCGCGGTTGTTGACGCCACAAAGGAGCCGGTCCCTGCCGAAGCGCACCAGCGCAGTGCATTGTTCGCCATCCAGCTCAGCCGCCAGCCCCGAACGCGAGTCCTCAGAGACCCAGTAGAGCCGCCCACGGCTCCCGGTGGCCACCATGAACCTCCCGGCTCCCGCTTCGGCCACCGCGTAGATCGTGTCCTCATCGCTGCGCCACAATTCGCGCACACCCCCATCGGCACGGATCTGGACCAGCAATCCGCGCAGCTTCTTCTCGGCCTGGGGTTTCACGGTCCCCGCGGGCGTGAACGTGATCCCCGCCGCAGATTCGCTTTCTACAGTCGTAGTAACCTCGGCCGTCACACCCGCCACCTGCACCTGGGCAGGGACGACAGCAGGGGGGCGCGGGGGAATCGCCGGCTCCCCCTCGCGGCGCCCCTCGGACGCACCGGCGATGATCGATCCATCCGGCCGCACGAGAATGGAACGGACCTCCCGGAGATCCGAGCTCCAGATGGCCAGCGCCTTGCCCGACGGCGAGATCCGGTAGATCGCGCCGCGCGTATCGCCTCCAGCCAGCAGATTGCCGGCCGCATCGATCGCCAGGCTGACGATGTTGCCGTCACCGCTCGAGAAGAACGCGGTGGCCTCTTTCGCCCGGCTGATCTTTCGGACGATACCCTTGTCGCCCGTCCCCGCGTAGAGATTGCCCGCCGCGTCGAAGACCATCGCCCAGATGTACTTGTCTTCGGTCTTGACATAGACCTCGTCCTTTCCCGCGGGACTGATCGCGTAGATCTTGCCGTTGGGCGAAGTGGCGGCGTAGATCGTCCCGGCTCCGTCCATCGCGATGGCAGTGACGTGCGTCTCCTCGCTGTCGAAGAAGGTGGTCGACTTGCCGTCGGGGGCGATCTTGATGACACGGCCCTCGAATCCTGTCCCGACGTACAGATTCCCGGCAGCGTCGGTGGCGGCGCACCATACGGTGGACTCAGGCATGGCTCCCGCCTCGACGGCCGCGTTCGACAGCCGCAACACCCCCTCGGTGTCGATCGCGACGTTGGAGGACTTGCCCTTCAGGAAATCCTGATAACTGTCGAATTCGAAGCTCCGGGGGGCGGCCGCGTTGAGCGACGGGGAAGCGGCGGCGAGCACAATCAACGGAAGGACGATCAATCTTTGTAACATGGACTCTCTCCGACATTTTGCATGTTGAATCTTGCACCTTGCAGTTTGCAATGATCGAATACTTTGGAAACGTTTGACATCTGAACAGACCCCCACTTACCGCGCAGCCCACGACGGGGGGCTCAGGAGCTCCGGATCTTGAGCTGGATGAGTCGGTACCCCGAGACCGTGTAGCTGGTCGGCAGCTCCGCATCCAGAGCTGGAGAATAGTAGATCCGCCGCATTTCGCTCGTATTCGACCGAGATCCGATGATGGCTGCTGCGGAAGGGGGCAGGTCGCTGAGGTCCTCGCCACGAAGCACGATCCCCGAGCGCCGTTCGCTCAACCGGACGTATACCCGGTTGTTCTTCCGGAGGTTGTTGAGTGCCCGGATGAGCTGCGGGTACGTCTGCGGATAGTACGCCTCGCGGAGCTCCGCGGCGTCCATCGCATCCAGCATCCCACCCTCGCCGACATAGAACAGCAGATCACCCGTCTTGAGACTCCGAGGCAGCTCGAGCTCCGTCTCCTCTACGATGGCATCGTCCAACTCACCGCGCAGGTGCACCTTCATCTTCACGGTTCCCCCGGGCTGGTAGGTGCTCCGGTCGAGCTCGACTCTCTCCAGCCTCGCCGTCTTCGGCTTCTCGTCCGACCGGACGACGATCTCGACTGAGTTGACCGACACGTGCCTGTAAGGATTGTTCAGGAGCAGGTAGACCGGTGTCGCCACGAGCGACGCCAGGTCATCGGCCGATGTGCCACCCGTGAATATGTCGCCGACGGTGATGCTGGTGCCGGCACCGAGGTTGATGGTTGCCACCATCCTGAGCGTACTGTCGCCATACTGGCGTTCACGTGAGGTGATCGTCGAGAGCATCGTGATGTACGTCAGGATCGGCGAAAGGAACTTGTCGGTGACGATCTCAAACCGGTACTTCTCTTTCGCCCCCATGCTCGTCTCGAGCTCCACGTTTATTGGGATCATCTGCGGGTGCTTGCCCAGGGTCCCCGCGATTGCCGTCGCCCTGTCCTGCTCGACGGTACCGACCACATCGGCCGTTGAGGAGATCTTGAAGGAGGCGTAGAGGTTCGGCAGCAGCGAGATCACCTCGGCTCGCGCCATCGGCCACTGGATGCTTCCCATATTGAGGAATGGATGCCCAAAGGCGTACACGCGGCCGTTGTCCACCATCGTGACCGTGCCGACCGCTGAGAGATCGAAGTCACCGCGGACGAGTTGCACGGATACGGCCGAGCCCGGCTTGAACGGCTCCAGGCTCTTCTCGATGGCCTGCTCGAACTTCCCTCCCCCACTCCCGCCCGCCACCGGGACCAGGTTGGATCCCGAGAACAGGGACGTGAGCCGGTTGACTGCCCCCTGGCTCAGCCCGGAGAAGCTCAACGGCGTCTGAATGTAAGACACTCCCCCCGGCGACGAGGAGGCCTCCCTCCGAAGCGGTGACGCGAGCTCCTCCAGCGTCATCATCTTCTTGAACTCCAAGGGCATGCTCGAAGCACCTGAAAAGCTCGGACCCGCACCCGCCCCGGTCGTCGTCGAGATCATCTCCTGGATCGGAGTAATTCCCGCGATTGCCTCCTTCGCGAATGGAAACGCCGTGCTCACAGCCCCGATCACCTTGTCGCCAATGTACACCGGGCTGCCGCTCATCCCCATGATTACCCCGGTCTGTTCCATCGGACCACCGCTCAGCCGGGCAATGATCAGATTCTGCCGGGGACCGGTGTTCTCGAGGACCCCCAGAATCTCAACCTGGAACTCCTCGATCTCCGTTCCCTTGAAAACCGTCCTCCCAACTCCCTGCATCCCCTTCTTCACCTCCTGCAGCGACATGATCTCCTGGGACGATGCCACCCCGGAGACGCTCAACGCGAGCAGGACAAGACCCGTCTTGAAAACACCCATACGCAACCACCCTCTATATTCGAAGATTCTTCGGATCTTAAATAAACAATCCGCCTCTCAGTGTCAAGTATGAGGGACTAGGGGCTAGGGACTAGGGATTAGTGTCTAAGAAGTTGAGTGTTGACACGAAATGGCAAAACGTTCGAGTGGGTGAGATACTCCGAACCCCTCTCAGGAAAGCAGGAAGGGAGGAATGAAGGTACGTATAAGTCATCTCGGGATCTCAGGGTGGCATAGTACAGACCCCTTCCTGCCTTCCTAACTTCCTGCTTTCCTGAGA
>JACPPM010000241.1 GCA_016191015.1 Acidobacteriota bacterium
GTGCGAAGTCGATCGGAGGAAACCGCAGATGACGCAGATTTCCGGAGGGATTACACAGATGGGATCATCACTCATCGCAGAGCCCTCCTCAAAGCGAATCCCGCCGGCCTCGCGAAGCCATCGGCGGAATCTGCGCGAAGAATCTGCGAAATCTGCGGTTAGCTCGGGACTTTGACGAGGCCCTGGGGCGTCTGAGACAAGTTGTAAACGCGTTCGTCCCTGGCTATACTTCGAGAAATGAATTCGATTTCCGACATGGGGCGCGGTTACTGAAGGGAGTCGCCATTGTTGTCTCTCGTTGTGAATGATCGCACCCATCAGGTATCCGGCGAGACGATGGGTGACATCCTCCGACTAGCCGTCGGGCAGCTCAACAAGGGGCAGGTCATCTCGCGTGTGATCGTGGACGGGAAGGAGCAGGCGAAATTCACAGATGAGGAGTTTCTCTCGACTCTCACGGGAGTGACGGCCGAGGTGAGGGTAGAGTGCGAACAGGTGAAGGAGCTGATCCTCAACGGGCTTGAACAGGAGAAGCGTTTCCTCACGGAGCTCCTCAAGGAGATGCCGGCCATCGCGCTCGGATTCAGGAAATCCGAGGCGGCCCCCGCGGCCGAGAAGCTGGGAGTCCTCGCCGAGGGACTCAAGACTCTGGTGCAGCTCCTGCAGGGCGTGGCCAGCTTCTTCCCGCAGGCGAACGCGTCTTTCCGTTTTCGCGGAGAAGATTTGCAGACGCACCTCATCCGGTTCTCAAAGACTCTGGAGGCACTCAACAAGGCGCAGACTCAGGTCGATTTCGTGATGCTTGCCGACGTGCTGGAGTACGAGCTCTCGGAGGAGCTCGGACGGTGGGTCGAGCTCCTGGCCGACTTGCGCGAGGTCGTCCGTGGATCGGAGGAGCCATGAGGCAGTCGTCGGACGTTCCGGCATCTCGAGGTCAGGGACGCGGGTAGGGAGGAGATGGTCGAGCTACGGAGGGACCCGGTCGTTGAGCGGTGGATCACGATCCCACGTGAGCGGGCTGCGAGTATCGAGGGGCTGTTTCCAGGCAAACAAGAGGTATCCCGTGGTGCGTGTCCGTTCTGCCCGACGGCGATGCACGAGAGGGAGATATATTCGATCAAGGACGATCAGGGGCGCTGGAGCGTCCTGGTGGTGCCTGATCTCAGGCCGATCCTCGAAATGGAAGGCACGCTCGAACGGCGTGCAAAGGGGATCTATGATGGGATGAGCGGGGTGGGGGCACACGAGATAGTGATCGAGACACGCGAGCATAATCAGTCGTGGGCCACGATGGCAGCGGATCAGCTGGGGTTGGTCCTCCGAGCCTACCGGGACAGAAGCTCTCAGCTTCGTGGCGATAAGCGATTCCGGGCCATCTTCATGGCAAAGAACTACGGGGGTATGGCCAGCCGCTTTTCGCATCCGCATTCACACGTTCTGGCTCTTCCGATAGTTCCGCGTACGCTTGTCGAGGAGGTCCAGGGGAGTGAGGACTACTTCCAGTACAAGGAGCGGTGCGTGTGGTGCGATGTGAAAGAGCAGGAGCTGGCGAAGTCCGAGCGTACCGTGGCTCTCACCGATCGATTCCTCGTCCACACCCCCTACGCCTCGCGTTACCCCTTCGAGCTGAACGTGATGCCCTTCCGGCACGTCGCCGATTTCGCGTCGTCGACCGATGAGGAGATCGCCGATCTGGGCGGCTGCCTCCGAACGACCTTCGAGATCGTGAAAAACCGCCTCCACGACCCTTCCTATTCCATGATCATCCACAGCGTCCCGCTTCGAAACGCATCCGAACATTCCTACCACTGGCACATAGAGATTCGCCCGCAGCTCACCTCCCTGGCCGGCTTCGAATGGGGGACCGGATTCTTCACGAATCCGATCCCGCCCGAGGTGGCTGCTCAACATCTACGAGGATGAGCCGCGCACCAGGCCCCCACGGCGCCGAGTTGACTTATCGGAGCTCCCGCCACGTCGCCGCGATCTGGCGCTCGTAGTAGGAGAGTCCCGGGCCAAACAGCTTGAATGACCGCACACGATCGCCGCACTGAAGATTGAACAGCCTGACCAACTCGTCGACATCCATCGGGACGCAGCTGATCGGCAGACCGTTGCATGCGACATCCGGGGCGAAGCGGATCTTGGACATGTTTCCGCTCGCGTGTCGCAGTTGAACCCCCACGGGTGGCAGGCGAAATGCTGTCTTGACCAGGCGGCCCGCCAGAGTCAGACGCATGTCCATCGCGATGAACAGGGGCGCATCGGAGTCCGGCACGGAGACCCAGTCATCCTTCAGGAACCGTTCGTTTCTGACAGTTGTCAGGCGCATGGAACGCGCCTGCTCTCTGTGCCTGAGCAGGAGGCGGGCCGAGGGGGCGTCGGCGGCGACCGGGTCGTAGTGCTGCATGATCGATCGCCATCCTGCCGGCATGTCGTAGAGTGGATGTCTCATGTCGATGCCGGTGAAATCGAAGATGATGAATGCCGGCCCACGGTCGGCGCTGTAGTGATCCGCACTGATTTGGTCCAGGTACGATGTGTATATCGCATAGGCTTGCATGACCGGGGCTGGCCTCCAGGCGAGCCTGTTGGCCGGGCAATAGAGAATCTCATGTGGCAGCACGCCCACGCCGCCACCCGCTTGCTTGATCGCCGACACCCAGGACCGGGGCAGCGTGTCTGCACGCAACTGGTCGCGGCTCACCGCGGCGATCCGCTCCCGCTCTGCAGACAGATTCAGGAACGAGAGGAAACTCGAGATCCCCCTTCGCCCACTCAGCGTCTCCCACATCGGCGGTGGGGGCGCGGGAGCGAGATTGCGGGCAGTGACAGGAATGGCCAGCGCGACGCTGGCCAGAGCGGCGATCCCGGCGATTGCCCGGTCGAGCTTGGTGCGGGAATACAGGACCAGAGCCGCTGCAACACCCACGAGAAACGCAAAATACGAGAGCACATGATCGTCCTGCCGGACGAATCCTTGCTTGAACGCAAGCAGCAGTGCAGGGAGGAAAACGAGTAGGGGGTAGAGGAGCCCGGACCGACGCCAGAGGATGATCAGAGTCGCGACCCCGTAGAGGAACAGGCCCGCCACGCCAAGCACCAGATCCCGCGTGGGACCGATGATGGTCATGGCAATGCTGTATCCGTCGACGAGCTCTGATGAGATCCGCAGCCAGCCTGCCAGATTACCGATGGACCCGAACAACACGGCAGCGAGCGCGGCCCACGTCGCCATCACCGTCACCACCGCCAGGACTGCCCCCTTCGATGCCGGGCTCCTCCACCCTTTCCGACCTGAATCCCACGCTACTACGGCCAGGAAGGTCGCGAGCATGGCGGCCCCGGTGATGCCGAGGGTGATCTTCATGAACGGGAGGAAACCTGCGATCACCCCGGCCGCGATGGCCATCACACGGACCAGCTGACCGCCGGCGATGCATTCACAGAGGAGAAGTCCCAGCAGGAGCTGGATCAGTTTCTCCGGACCCAGCCCGATGGCTCTCGCGCAGGCAAGGAGAACGGCTGACAGCAGGATCGCTGGAGGCCACGGAGCCGTGGCTCCGATCCGCGCCAGGAAACCGGCCACTGCGATCCGGACGGAAAACCACAAGAGCATCGAGGTGGCCAAGTTCGACCCGATATCGAGCGGGGAGAGGAGGTAGCCAAGGGGACCGTAGGTGAAGGTTACATCTTTGCCGGCTATGTATTCCGAACCGACGAGGTAGTTGAGCGCGAACTGCCAGGATGGGTCGAGTCCGGCGCTGAGAGGTCCAGGGAGTCCGGGAAAATACGTGATGAGGAAGTACGCAACCGCGAGCCACGTCCAGAGCCGGCGATCAAGCAGGTACTTCTTCCCGCCCCTTAGCATCGAGATCCCGATGAGGAACCCGGACCGGCTCGCACCACGCCCAGCCGTCGGATCACTTCCCTCTTCTCGCAGCCGCCGACTTTCTGGCCGGGAATCCTCCGTGGAATTTCTCGGCTATCGGGAACCGGCGCCCGTACCCGAATGCCTTCGACGTGACGCGCAGACCGGGTGCCGCCTGTTGGCGCTTGTACTCGCTCCGGTGGATCAGACGCACGACCTCCTCGACGGTCCGCGCGTCGTATCCCTGAGAGACGATTTCTGACGGCTTCATGTCCTCTTCGACATAAAGCCGGATGATTGGATCGAGAACCTTGTACGGTGGCAGGGCGTCCTCATCGAGCTGACCCGGACGCAGCTCGGCAGAGGGCGGTTTCGAGATGGTCGATGAGGGTATGATCTCGCGCTCACGATTGACGTAATTCGCAAGCTGATAGACGGTCAGCTTCGGGACGTCGGAGATGACCGCCAGTCCGCCGCACATGTCGCCGTACATCGTACAGTACCCGACGGCCAGCTCGGACTTGTTGCCCGTGCTCAGCACCAGGTGCCCGAACTTGTTCGAGATCGCCATCAGGATGTTCCCCCTGATTCTAGCCTGCAGATTCTCCTCGGTGACATCGGGGGCGCGCCCCTTCATCAGTGGAACGAGAGCACGAAGATAGCCGGCCTGGAGGTCACGGATCGGAACCCGATAGATTTCGATCCCCAGGTTGTGCGCGAGGCGTTCGGAGTCGTCGACGCTCCCGGGTGAGGAGAAGCGGGAGGGCATCGTGACCCCCAGGACATTGTGCCGACCGAGCGCCGCCGCGGCAATGCAGGCGGTCAGGGCTGAGTCGATGCCGCCAGAGAGACCGATGACCGCCTTCCTGAATCCATTCTTCCGGCAGTAATCAGCGGTGCCGAGAACGAGCGCCCGATAGGTCGATTCGATCTCGCCGCCCGAGACAGCACGCATGTCCCCGGCTGCTTCCTCCGTATCGCACACGACCAAATCCTCGTCGAAGTCCCGCGCCTGAGCGATCTTGTTCCCGGCGGCATCGACCACGAAGCTCGCTCCATCGAAGATCAGGCAGTCATCCCCTCCGACCAGGTTCGCGTAGACGACGGGCGCCTTCAGCTCAGTTGCGATCTCCCGGAGCATTTGTTCACGAAGTGTCAGCTTCCCGATCGAAAATGGAGAGGCGGAGACATTGATGAGCAGATCGACATGCTCTCCCCCCAGCCTCTCGACCGGATCGTGGTGATAGAGCCGTTTTCTCCAGAAATGCTTGTCGTTCCACACGTCCTCGCAAATCGTGACACCCAGGCGCCGGCCGCCGACGACCGCTGGGAGAACGCGCGGGGCAGGCTCGAAATACCTCCCTTCGTCGAAGACGTCGTAGGTGGGCAGGAGCGACTTATAGTGCGTCGAGACCCGGCGGCCATCCCGGATGACTGCGACGGCGTTGAAAAGCGGCTTTCCAGTCGAGGCGGGGTTCCGGTCAATGAACCCGACCACAGCGGTGATACCGGAAGGCAGGCGTCGGGTGGTATCGTCCAGTGCGTTGAGGTTGGCGTCGATGAAATCTTCCTTTTCGACGAGATCTCGCGGAGGGTATCCGGGGAGGGCCAGCTCGGGATAGACGACGATATCGCACTGTCTCCGAAGAGCCTGTCCCGCGAACGACAGGATCTTCCTCGAGTTGCCCGCAAAATCACCCACAGTGGTGTTGATTTGGGCGATCGCGAGCCTCATTCTGACATCCTCATGTATAACACAGGATCGTCTGCTCGAAAACCCCCGCCCCAAGGCTACGGCAAAGTCCCGGAAACCGCAGATTTCACAGATTGACTCGCAGATGTCGCCGATTGTTTCGCGCCGACCGGAGAGTAGGGAGCAAGTTGCTCGTCAGTTGAATGCTGGAAGAATCTGCGTTATCTGCGCGGAAATCTGCGCCATCTGCGGTTTCGCACGGAACGGCCTCGCCTGAGTCGGCGCCTCGACTTTGCCGCAGTCCTGCCCCCGCCCCGGATCACAAGGCATCAGGACGTCCTTGCCTGCCCTCGTTCGCCGACCCGTCCGTGGTATGATGAGGAGTCGGTTGCACGGTCAGACCGCAGGCGGGCGGGTACGGACGCGGCCATAGACTCAAGAATCGGTGCGGGGGCGCGGGGCGCCGGTGCGCGAGGAGGAGAGGATGAGACTGGAATGGACCCCTCAGTTGGCGGTGGGCGTCGAGCTCATCGATGAGCAGCACCGGGAGCTCTTCAGGAGGATGAATGCCCTGAGGGTAGCCATGACGTCGGGGCGTGCCAAGGAAGAGATCCCGAGGCTGCTCGATTTCCTGACCGACTACGTAGTCGCGCATTTCCGTGCGGAGGAGCGAATCATGTCGCGGACCGGGTATCCGTCCTACATCGCGCATAGGGATCTGCACGCTGCTTTTTCGACGGAGTTTTTCGAACTTCGCGAGGAGATAGACGTGCGCGGATATGCTCCGTCCCTGGTGATCCGACTCAATCAGAAGCTGTCGGACTGGCTCGTCGAGCACATCATGAAGGTCGACAAGAACCTCGGTGGGTTCTTGCAGTCGAACGGCGTCGACGTAGGGTAGGCAGTGCCGACCGGCGTGGTCCGCTCGCACGCGGGAACGGCTGAATCCCACCGGAATCGGTCATTTCCCCCATGTTCACCGCGAACTGGAAGGGCCGGTTGCTACCGCGTGAAGAAATGGGATATAGTTATAACTTGTGACCGTGGTCCCAGGGCGCAGGGTGTGCGCTGGCGATTGGGCTTGATCCATGTGCCAGCGGCGAACTAAGGCGCGGACACCGGGTGAAAGGCTGAGGGGAGCGCCACAGTAGAATATGGGAGCTCAGAAACGGCACGTTTCGTAACCGAATTGCGACAGTACCCTCAGGAGTAGACAGGAGCCGGATGGAGACCGACGCCACACTGGTAGAACGCGCGATCAAGGATTATCACGCTCTCATCTCCCGAAACCGCGCAGCGGCTGTGGAGGGGTTTGCTGAGTTACAGGAGCTCATGCGGGGAGCCGGCCTGACATATGAAGACCGCGTGCTCTGTCCTTTCCTGCGGCCGTTGTTCCTCTCGAGGGCGGAGTACATCCGTATCGGAGAGGTCGTCAAGCTGCTCAAACCCGCCTTCGATCTCGTCGTCTCCCGCGCACTGGCCGAGAATCGATGGTTGGAGTGGCTGGGTCTGTCCGAGCTGGAGCAGCAGTTCTTCCGATATGAACCGGGATTCAAGGCCGCCTCCGCCACCTCCCGCCTCGATGCGTTCTTCACGCCAACCTCTTTCAAGTTTGTCGAATACAACGCGGAGTCGCCCACGGGCATCGGGTACGGCGATGTTCTCGCCGAGCTGTTCCTCAAATTCAGGCCCTTCAAAGAGTTCCGACGGCAGTACAGAACCCGTTTCATCCCGGCCCGGCCGGCCTTGCTTTCGACGCTCCTCAAGAGCTACGCACAGTGGGGCGGTCGCAACAAGCCCAACATCGCGATCGTGGACTGGGAGGATGAACCGACCCGCAGCGAGTTCGAGATACTGAGCGCCTACTTCAAGAGCCAGGGGTTCAAGTCGATCATCTGTGACCCCCGGCATCTCGCGGTCCGCAAGGGTAGGTTGTACCATAGGGATTTCCGGATCGACATCGTGTATCGCCGGGTGCTTGTGCACCAGTTCCTTTCCAGGCTTGCCGAGTGTCTGCCGCTGGCTGAGGCTTACAGGGATCGGCAGGTGTGCGTCGTCAATTCGTTCCGGACCAAGGTTCTTCACAAGAAAGCGGTGTTCGCGGCGCTGCACGAAGACGTAATCTTGGATAGTTTGAAACCGGAGACTCGGCAGGCTGTCCTGGAGCACATCCCCTGGACCCGGAAGGTCGAAGACCGTCGCGTCAAGCTGAACGGCCGGGAGATCGAGCTTCTAGCCTATGTCGAGGGCAACCGCAGAAAACTTGTCCTCAAGCCAAATGACGAATACGGCGGGCGCGGGATTGTGATGGGGTGGGAAACCGAGCAGGATGCCTGGAACCAACATATCCGCAAGGCGATGGATGGCGGCTATGTCGTGCAGCATCGAGTCGATGTGCGAAGGGAATCGTTTCCCGATGCGCGTGAAAACCTGCGCCTCAAGGAGATGATGGTGGACATGGATCCCTTCGTCTTCGCCGGGAAAGGTGTGGTCGGTGTCCTCACCCGTCTTTCCTCCTCGGCCCTCTGTAACGTCACCAGCGGTGGCGGCCAAGTCCCGACCTTCATCCTCGACTGACTCCCTCGCCAGCGACCGTGAGGTTCCACGAGCCTCCTGCTCGGCGAGCGCCCTCGATTTCATCGCGCGAGCCCTGCTCGCGGTTTGGCAATTCGGGAGTCGTGAGATAGGATGTATCGAATTGACCCGGAGCGTGGCGCATGAATTTCAGGCAGTTTACACTCGGCATAGAAGAGGAATACCAGATCATCGATCCCGAAACGCGGGAATTGCGGAGCCACATCGAGACGATTCTGGATGAGGGGAAGGTGCTGCTCGGAGAGCGAGTGAAACCGGAGCTTCATCAGTCGGTAGTCGAGGTTGGTACGAGGATTTGCGCCGACGTCCAAGAGGCGCGGGACGACATCCGGTTGCTCCGCCAGTGCATCGACCAGCTTTCGCGCAAGTTCGGTCTTCGTATGGTGGCCGCCGGCACTCACCCGTTCAGCGACTGGAGAACACAGGAGGTCACAGAGCGCAATAGATACAAGGAGATTGTGGAGGACATGCAGGACGTGGCCCGCGCCAACCTGATCTTCGGCCTCCACGTCCACGTCGGCGTCGAGGACAGGAATGTCTCCATCGAGATCATGAACGCCGCACGCTACTTCCTCCCACACATACTCGCTCTCACGACATCCTCTCCCTTCTGGCTGGGCCGCCCGACCGGCCTCAAGAGCAGCCGGGCATCGATCTTCCGAAAATTCCCCAGAACCGGGATCCCCGATTACTTCGACTCCTGGTCGGACTTCGACAACTACATCAAGCTGCTGATCAAGACAGGCTGCATCGACAACGGCAAGAAGATCTGGTGGGACATCAGGCCACACGCCTATTTCCCGACCCTCGAGTTTCGGATCATGGACCTCACCACACGCGTAGACGAGACGATTTGCGTCGCAGCGATTTGCCAGGCGATCATCGCCAAGCTGTACAAGCTCTATTGCCAAAACCTCGGATTCCGCCTCTACCGGAGAGCGCTCATAGAGGAGAACAAATGGCGCGCGCTGCGCTATGGGCTCGACGGCAAGCTGATCGATTTCGGCAAGAAATGCGAAGTCGACACCCGCGCCCTCATGCTCGAGTTGCTCGAATTCATCGACGATGTCGTCGACGTCCTTGGGAGCCGGCGCGAGATCCAGTATGTCCATACGATCCTTCGTGAGGGGACCAGCGCCGACCGGCAGCTCCGTGTTTTCGAGGAAAAACGCGACCTGAAATCTGTCGTCGACCACCTCGTGGAAGATACTCTGAACGGTGTCTACTAACCAGCAGGAGCCGGTGTTCCGGGCCGGCAGACCCAGGCCCTGCGTACACGCCGGCGCGTTCGCCATCGTGCTGCTCATGTCGACGCTGGGCGCTGCCGTAGCCGATGTCGACCTTCTGGTCGGCCGAGCACGGCTCCTGCGGTTGCACGAGCAGCCGGAGGCTGGCGCCGCTCTTCTCGAGAAACTGGCAAGATCCGGAGACGCTCCGGCCACGGTGATCGACGAGTATATCCTCTGCGAGGGTGCCCGGCTGCTCGGAACCGAAGATTTCGCCGCGAGATTGGCGGATCTCGAGAAGAGCTTTGGGCGGACCGCCGCCGTAGTCGCGATGCGGACGATCGAGCTTGAACCGGACGACCCGGACGAAGCCCTCCAGGAGGCTGAGAAGGGACTGATCCTCTATCCTCACTCCGCAACATTGGCGGCTCGCAAGGCCACTTTGCTCCTGCAGAAGAGAGATTCCGGTTCCACATCCGCCGCCATGGCATGGCTCACGGGTTTCGACATGGCGCACCCTGGAAGCGATCTGATTCAATACTGGATCGGAGAAGCTCATCTCCTTTCGGCGGAGCAGAGCATCGCGTCGGTCGACAAGGCGCTGGTGGCATTTGCCCGCGCAACCGCGCTGAATCCCGAGTGGGCACGCCCGTATCTGTCGGCGTCGAGAGCCCTGATGTCGAGGCAGCGGGCCGCGGATGCGTTCGACAAGGCTGTCAAAGCTGAACAGCTCGCTCCTCGCCTCCTCGGGGCTAAAGAGGCGAAGTATGCCGCTGCGCTGGCGATGGCTCAACCACCCATGACGTGGGCGGAGATCGACGGGGAAGTGACCGCAATCCTGAAGGAGCGGGAACGCGATCGTGCGGCGTTGGAGTTCGCCGCGCGTGTGTATGATCGGGCGCGCGACCTGCCCCAGGTGGCTCGCCTCAAGGAGGAGATCGTCGCCAGGTTTCCGTCGTCACAGACGGCCTTCAGGATCCAGATGGAACAGATCCAGAGCCGCATGACAGCCGGGCGGGCGGCCGAGGCCGAGTCTCAGGCGGGCAGGCTGGCCAGGGAAGCGAGAGATCCAAGGCAGGCGAGCGCCGCCTTCGGCGCGCTTGCCAGCATCGTCGCCGGCCGCGGGGATGCGCAATCCCTTGTTGCCGTGCTCGACGAGTGGGGCGCATCCCTCGAAACAAAGGACGTCGGCAGTGCCGAGACGTACACATACGCAACGATCGCGCGATGGTATTTTCAGGCGGAGCAATATGAGAAGACGGTCAAATGGGCTGAGCGCGCCCGGACATCGCCCGGAGGCGCCCCGGTAGGCGACGTCGCCTCACCGCTCGCCAGCACGATCCTGGAGCTCCTCGCCACATCGCTTTACAACAGCGGGCGCCTTGCCGATGCGAAGCCCCATGTCACCGCGCTGGCCCGATACTCGCCGGTCAATCCGCACTGGCACTCGATGCTTGGCCGCATCCTCGTCCAGGAGAAGAGCTGGGAGCCGGCTCAGCGTGAGCTGGAGGAGGCGTTCAGTCTCTCGTTTTATGCGAAGGAATCCGCAGACGATTTGCGCTTGCTTTACAGAGAGAGACACGGCACCGAGGAGGGGAGCGATAGGTATATCGCGGAAGTGAAGAGGGCCTCATCGGATCCGCTGCGCAAGACGATCATCGATGCATACAAGGTCCCGTCGAGATCGCTGCCGGCGATGGATCTGCCGCTCTTTGGAACGCAGCGCAGAGTGACCACCAAGGATCTGGCAGGCAGGGTGACGGTGCTGAATCTGTGGGCGACCTGGTGCGGGCCGTGCCGGCGCGAGCTCCCCGAGTTCCAGAAGTTCTACGAGAAACACATGACCGATCCCGCGCTGGCCATCTACGCTGTGAATGCGAATGAGACGGCCCCGGAGGTCCAGCGGTTCATGGAGACAAATCGGCTCGCCTTCCCCATCCTGCTCGACTCGAACGCGTGGGAGCGGTTCGGCGTGAGCTCGATCCCACACACACTCATCGCGGACGCCACGGGGAAGGTCCGCTTCGCCATCAACGGGTACAACCCGCGGGCCGATTACGGGATGGTGATGGGATGGCTCGTTGAATCCGCAGGCACGCCCGTCCCATGACCGTCCCGGGTCGGCAATCCAGGGAGTGAGCGTGATCAGGCGGGCAATCGAGCAGTACCATGCGCTTTTGGAAAGGGATGAGCGAGCCACACAGGAGATGGCAGAGAGGATCGAGGATCAGCTTCGCAGGCGTGACCTCAAGTTCGGCAAGGAGTTCGTCCGCATCAGCCTGCGTCCGCATTTTGTCTCTCCCGCTCAGATGCATGATCTCCGCCGTGCCTGTTCGGTACTCGTGGGTTCCTTCGCCAAGGTCGAGCGGCTGGCGCTGCAGGATCCCGCCGTCATGTCACGGCTGGGATTCGAGGGCGAGGAGCGCGAGCTGGTCCGGGTTGAACACGGGTTCCCTGGGTCGGCCATCTTCTCACGTCTCGACTGTTTCTTCGCCCGGCGTGGATTTCGCTTCGTGGAATTCAATGTGGACAGCCCGGCCGGGGGCGCGTATCTCGACGACCTCCAGAGAATACTTCTTGCGGAGCCGCTCGTCCAGGAGTTCTCAGGATCGTACCGCCTCGGGGCGCATAACTCACGCGAGCGCATTTTGGCGGCCCTGCTGAGGTGTTACGAGCTGTGGGGCGGGCAGGACAAACCGAGAATCGCGATCGTTGACTGGCACGGCGTCTCGACCGTCTCCGAGTTCGAGCTGCTCCGGGAATACTTCGAGGCCGCAGGCTTTCCCGCGGTCATTTGTGACCCGAGGGAGCTTGAGCTCCGAGAGGGCAGGCTGCACGCCGCGGGCCTGCCCGTGGACATCATTTACAAAAGGGTCGTCGTCACCGAGCTACTGGCCAAGAGGGACGAGGTCGCGGCGCTGATCGAGGCCGCCAGACGTAACTTGATCTGCATGGTCAACCCCTTTCGCGGCAAGATCGTCAATGTGAAGGCGCTGTTCGACATACTGACGCACGAGCGGTACCGGTCTCAGTTCACGACCCGCGAACGGGCTGTCATCAAAGACCATATCCCCTGGACGCGCCGGGTCGAGGAGGCCAGGACATACTACAGAGGTAGTAAAATAGATCTCCCTGCTTTCATCCGCCGTAACCGCTCTCATCTCGTCCTCAAGCCGAACGACGACTACGGAGGAAAAGGCATTTACCTCGGCTGGGAGTGCACGGATGAGCAGTGGGAATCAGCCGTCAAGGTGGCGATGTCGGCGTGCTATGTCGTTCAGGAACGAGTGCCGGTAGCTGAAGAGCTTTTCCCGATCTGGGACAATGGGCTAAGATTTGTCCCCTACCGGTATGACACGGACCCATATTTCTTCGGTGGGGAGATGGCCGGTTGCCTCGCGCGTCTCTCCCTCTCGTCGCTCCTCAACGTGACCGCGGGGGGCGCATTCGTTCCGACGTTCGAAATCAGAAAGATCGCAGGGCGCCGGAGAAAGCGCTGATCATGATGGTCGGGGCTCCGCACGCAGCGGCGACGACGCTACCGCACCTGGCCGAGTATCGCATCGTTGACGGCCGTGAGCAATTCGGCGTCGATGTTGATGTTCCGTTTCTTCTTCAGAAGCTGCACGTAGGAGTCGAAAAAGCCGTTGCGTTTCTCTTCGAGCAAATTCTGCCTGTACGATTCCTTTTCCTTTTCGAACTCCTCGGCTACAACCGGAGTCTTCTGGACGACCTTGAAGAGGCAGGCGCCCTCTTTGACGGTGACGGGACCCGTCCACGGCGAATCGGCGTCCATTGAAAAAGCCTTCTCATCGATGTAGCTGCTGCTACCGATGTCAGGAATGTACGAATTACGTGTGAATTCGTGCTCCTTGACTTCAACCGTCATCTTCCGGGCCACATCTTCGGGCTTGGCCCCCGCCTGGATCTCGTCCAGAGCCGTCCGGGCCTGGGCTGCCGCTTGCTCCTTCCGCCGCACCGCCGACAGCGCCTTTTTCACCTTCTCCGCAACCTCCTCGAACTTGGCAGGGCGCGGCGGTTCGATCGACACAACCGAGTAGAGGAGGCTGCCGGACCCGACATGCAGCGGGCCGCTGATCTCGCCCTGGTTGATCGCGAACAGCGACTGGCTGAGCTGGCCGGCGTCGCCGAGCCCTTCCACGTCGTCCCCTTTGGCCAGGAGCTGGGAATCCTTGACCGTGAGACCGTTCTGCTGCGCAACCTTGTCGAGCGTCTGGTCCTTCTGCGCCTTGGCAAGGATCTCAGCCGTCTTCTTGTCCATCGCCTCGCGGGCCTTTCGCCAGGACAGAATCGATCGAATCTGCTGCTCCGCTTCCTGCAAGGATCGTGTGTGCGCGGGAGTCTTCTTGCTGACCTTGTAGATGACCCACGCATCTTCGGTCTCGATCGGGGCCGTCACGGCACCCTCAGGCTGATTGAACACCACGGCCTCTTCCTCCTGTGACAAGCCCCCCTTGAAGATGGGCCCCGTGACACCGTCGGCGGATGCGGTCGGGTCGTCTGAGCTCTCGCGAGCCAGTTTTCCGAAGTCGCTCCCGGCACGTGCTTCTTCGACGACCTTGTCTGCCGTTTTCCTGGAGAGGTCCTTTCCGCCCCGCTTCTCCCAATTCAGCACAATCTTCTGCGCGTCGACCTGCTCTTCAACCGTAAACTGGGCTTCGTTGTCTTTGTAGTACTCCTCGATGTCCTTCGGTGTCAGGTTCACCTGTTGCTTGAGGCGGTCGATATCGAGGAGGACGTAGCGGCCCTTGCGGCGCTCGGGGAGATCGAACTGAGCTCGGTTCTGCTCGAAATACTGCCTCAGCTCCCCGTCCGCGATCTCCATCGTCTCCGGGTTGCTTTTTACGTACAGGTACGAGATCTTGACCTTCTCGTGACCGCTGTAGTAGGCCTCGCGGACATCGTCATCGGATACCGAGAGCGGAAGAGTTACGGCCGCGCGCAACTTCGTCACCACCAGATCGCGCCGTAGCTCGGCCTCAAACTGCGTCCACGTCTTATGGTTCATCAGAAGGAGTCGCTGGTACTTCTCTTTCCCGATGAATGTGCCGTTTTCCTGAAAGCTGGGGTTGGAGACGATGGCATCGTGCAGTTCAGCGTTGGACACGCGGATTCCGAGCTTCTCGGCCTCCTGGACGATCACCTCCTGCGAGATGAGACGCTCGATCACCGAGCGTTCCAGACCCATCTGGCGCACCATCTGGTTGTTCCATCGGTCGCGGAACATCTCCTGCATGCGGCGCATCTGCGAGAGGAACTCGTCGCGGTAGGCGTCCGCGTATATCGGTTCATCGTTGATAGTCGCCAGGACCGATTTGCCTGAAGTGGGGTCCCCTCTTCCCATCCCCCAGTCCACGAAGATGAAGAGAATGAAGGCACCGATGACCGCCCACAGGGTCACAGCCAGCGATTTAATGTTCCGTCTCATAACATCGAGCATACAGAGTCTCCTGCGTCCAAATGGACCCAAGCATATTATGTGAAGAGTAGGTTTGAATCAACCGAAATGCTGAGCCCCCATGTAACGCCTCAGTGGTGTGGCGCATCCGCCCCTCCTCGAACCGGAGGTATGCGAGCCCCCTTCCGGTCCAACACAAAGACGCAAAGCCACCAAGATCGGTCCAGAGCTTCTTTGCGGCTTTGCGCCTTTGCGTTTGAAAAGGTCTCGATACAAAGCCACTATCCCGACCTCGTCACAACGCAGGCGATCACCCCCACACCACTGAGGCGCTGCATCCTCGAAAATTTCCGTGACGTTGACCGCACGGGGGAGCGGAGCTAAGATCACATGCGCACCGAGGAGGGGTGATGGCGCTGATTCAATTCACGAGGAACCACGATGATCTTTCGACCGACAAGGGCTACCAGTTCAAGTTTTACTGCGACAAATGCGGAAACGGCTTTCTGTCGGCCTTCAAGACGTCTTACACGGGAGTCGCCAGTGATGTCCTCCGCGCCGCCGGCAACCTCTTCGGCGGCGTGCTCGGGCGTATTGGCCATTCGACCTACGACATTCAGCGAGCGGTGGGGAGCAAGGCTCATGACGATGCGCTCCGCGAAGCGGTCACGGAGGCGAAGGGGCACTTCCGGCAGTGCACTCGCTGCGGTCAATGGGTCTGCCCGGAGGTCTGTTGGAACAGGAGCCGCGGCCTCTGCGAGAACTGCGCGCCCGACACGCAGGAAGAAGTGGCGGCCGCTCAGGCACAAGCCACAAAAGACCTGGTTTTCGAGAAGGCACGGACCACGAACTACGTCGACAAGATAGACATGAAGAGCCCCGCAACGGCCATCTGCCCGAGCTGCGGCGCGAAGGCAGAGAGCGGCAAGTTCTGCCCCGAGTGTGGCTCGCCCCTCGCGGTCACTCTGACCTGCGAGAGCTGCGGAGCTCAGGCCTCATCGACTTCCAAATTCTGCCCCGAGTGCGGCGATCGCCTTCTGAAGTGATCGGTGGCCGTCCTGCACCGCGGTTTCATGGGCAGGGTGATCTACGCCGGATGGGACCGGTGGCGGACGAGATGGAAGCGTTGACAACCGATCAGTACCCCCGATAGCATCCGCTGACGATGCGACCTGGACGTTTGGCAATCGGCGCCCTCGCGCTTTTGTGCACCGCATCCGCTCCGGCCGCGGCGAGTGAGGGCGTGCCGATCGTCCCGGTGCACCCGGGAATGATCGCGCCATTCGCGCTGCTCCTCCTGAGCATCGCCGTTGTTCCGTTTATCAACCGCCATTTCTGGGAGAAGAGCTACCCGGCATTCGCCGGGGTGCTCGGTGCCGTCACCCTGGTCTACTACCTCTTCTTCATTCACAACGCTCCGAGGGTCTTGCTGACTGCACACGAGTACTTCAGCTTCATCGTCCTGATCGGATCTCTTTTCGTCGTGGCCGGCGGGATTCATATCAGAATATCCGGCACCGCCACCCCCGGCGAAAACGTGCTCAGCCTGCTGCTGGGCGCGGTCCTCTCTAACGTGCTCGGAACCACCGGGGCGTCGATGGTGCTCATCCGGCCCTACATCCGCGCCAACCGGGCCAGGATCAAACCGTACCACGTCATCTTCTTCATCTTCATCGTCAGCAATATCGGCGGCGCGCTGACGCCCATCGGAGATCCTCCGCTCTTCCTGGGCTACCTCAAGGGAATCCCCTTTTTCTGGATCATCGGCCGGGTCAGCCATATCTGGCTGCTGGCGCTCCTTGCCGTCATCGGCGTATTCTATGTTATCGACAGGCTGCACTTCCGCAAGGCCCCTGCCGAGGTGCGCGTCCGTGCCCGTCGGTCGCGCGAGGACTTCGAGTTCACGGGCATGCACAACCTCATCTTCCTCTCGGCCATCATTGGAGCGGTATTCATTCAGCACCCCCTCTATCTCCGGGAAGCCATCATGATCGCCGCTTCGGTCGCCTCCTACATGACGACGAAGCCTTCCATTCATCATCAAAACGAATTCAACTTCACGCCGATCAAGGAGGTCGCGATTCTTTTCGCCGGGATTTTCGCCAGCATGATTCCAGCCCTGGACTGGCTCGAGCTCAACGGCGACGCTCTCGGCCTTCGTACACCGGCCCACTTCTATTGGTTGACGGGGTCGCTCTCCGCCGTACTCGACAATGCCCCCACCTACCTCACCTTCCTCTCCGCCGCCTTCGGCCTTCACAATCTCTCCGTGGACGATCCGCACCAGATGTCCCTGTTCCTCACCCAGCATCCGCATTTCGTCCTCGCCATCTCAATCGCCGCTGTCTTCTTCGGAGCCATGACCTACATCGGCAACGGACCGAACTTCATGGTCAAGTCGATTGCCGAACAATCGCGGATTCACTGCCCCACCTTCTTCGGGTACGTCATCAAGTACTCCGTCCCGGTACTCCTTCCCATCTTCCTCGCCGTTGCGCTGATCTTCTTTCGAACCTAGTCCGCTCCCCAGGTTCCCTGCTCGTTGACCTTCGTCGTTGCAGCATGGAATAATCCGGCACAATGGTGAAGAGGAAAGTGCTCGTGGTCGGATCCGGAGGGCGCGAACACGCCCTGGTCTGGAAACTGGCACGCGAAGGATGGGATGTGTGGGCAGCCCCGGGCAACGCCGGGATGCGCGATGTCGCATCGTGCATCCCCGTGAAAGCGACGGATCTCGCCGTCCTCACCGAACGGGCCGCAATGGACCGCTTCGATCTGGTGGTGATCGGACCCGAGCAGCCGCTCACGCTTGGCCTTGCCGATCGGCTGTCGTCGCACTCACTCGCTGTGTTCGGCCCTCGAGCGGATGCAGCCCGGATCGAAGGCAGCAAGATCTTCGCGAAACGCCTCATGGAGGAATTCGCGGTGCCGACCGCCGGATTTCGGATCTTCGAGAGCCCTGAAAGCGCACTGGAATTCATCGCGTCGCCACCATTCGGCTATCCACTGGTCGTCAAGGCGGATGGCCTGGCTGCGGGCAAGGGCGTGGTTGTGGCGGGAGACAGGCAGACGGCCTCAGACGCCGTCGCGTCGATGATGGTCGACCACAAGTTCGGCGGTGCCGGCGACAGGATTATCATCGAGGAGTGTCTGACGGGAACTGAAGTGTCCTTTTTCGCATTGGCGTATGGCGCCGGAGCGGTACCCCTGGGATCAGCGCAAGACTACAAGCGCCTTCTGGATGGCGATCGAGGACCGAATACAGGAGGCATGGGATCGATCTCGCCGTCGCCATTGGTCGATTCCGCCGTCGTCGGCCGCATCATGGAAACAGTCGTCCTCCCTGTCGTCGAAGGAATGTCCCGGAAGGGGTGTGAATTCCGCGGGCTGCTCTACGCCGGCCTCATGATGACCCCGGATGGGCCGAAGGTCCTCGAATTCAACTGCCGATTCGGCGATCCCGAGACTCAACCTCTGATGCTGACCTTGGAGAATGGACTCGGTGATGCCATGGCGGCGGTCGCACGCGGGGAGAGGCCAGAAGTGCCGGCGGTGCGTGATGGCGCCGCCGTATGTGTGGTGATGGCGAGCAGCGGCTACCCGGAAACTCCCGAGGTCGGCAAGGCAATCTCGGGACTCGATGTGGCCGAATCCAAGGGAGCGGTGGTCTTCCATGCAGGCACCGTGATGCGGGACGGACATATCCTGACATCGGGCGGACGCGTCCTCGCCGTGTGCGCGTGGGGAGGCACCCGCCTTGATGCGCGCCAGAAGGCCTACGAAGGGGTTTCGGCGATCGGCTTCGAAGGGATGCAGTGCCGCGGGGACATCGCGTCTGGATGTTGAGGCGGCTTGGGGCGCGAAAGAGGATGAGATCATGAAGAAAGTCGCAATCGTGATGGGGAGCAACTCAGATGCACCGGTGATGCTCGCCGCTACTGAGACGTTGGATCGCTTCGGGATCGAGTATGAGGTCGAGGTGATGTCGGCTCATCGGAGCCCCGAGCAAGTGAGGAGTTTCGTGGAAAAGGCCCGCGAACGCGGCTTCGGTGTGATCATCGCCGGGGCGGGTGGCGCCGCGCATCTGGCCGGGGTTGTGGCTGCACACACGACACTGCCTGTCATCGGCGTTCCCCTCGACTCGTCCCCTCTCCACGGTGTCGACGCGCTATATTCGACGGTTCAGATGCCGGCCGGGGTGCCGGTTGCATGTGTGGCGATCGGCAAGCCCGGTGCGATCAACGCCGGGGTTCTTGCGGCCCAGCTGCTGGGCATTACCGATGAGGGGATCGCCAGGAAGCTCGACGAACATCGCCGGGGAATGGCCGAGGAGGTCGCACGCAAATCCGCAGAGCTCAAGGCATCCTGGCGCAGGACATGAGCGTTACGGCGGCGACGCGCACCCTCTGCATCCTGAACTTCGGATGCAAGGTCAACCAGGCCGAGAATGTCTGGTTCGAGGAGGAGGCCCGGAAGCGCGGCGCTCGCGTGACTACTGACTCCGGCGCCGCCACCGACATCCTCATCAATACATGCGCCGTGACAGCACGAGCCGAATCCCAGGTCCGTCAGCTCGTCAGAAGGGTCGGGAGGGAGCACCCGACCGCACGAGTATTCCTGACCGGCTGCTACGTCGATCGCGATGAGGCCCGTTTGGGATCGCTACCAGGGGTTACGGAAGTCTTCCGCAATGCGGACAAGGAACGCATTGTGAGCGCGGTGCTGCCCTGGCACCCAATAGCTCCGGCAGCCTTCGTGAGCACACGTACCCGCCCACTAATGAAAATCCAGGACGGCTGCAATCTTCATTGCGCCTTCTGCATCATACCCGATCTCCGCGGAAGAACGATCCGATCGATGCCGCCGGATGAAGTGCTTCGTCGGGTGACGGCCTACCGTGCGGCCGGCTACCCGGAGGTCATCATGACCGGCGTCCTACTCGGGGCCTACGGGACCGACCTGACCCCGCGAATCGACCTTGCCGATCTGCTCACCCACCTCGAACCCCACGCCCCCAAACTCAGGATCAGCTCGATCGAGCCGTGGCGCCTCAGCGATCGAATCATCACCTGCCTCGGCTCCGCCGACTTCATCCAGCCGCATTTCCACATCCCGATCCAGAGCGGATCGGCGTCGGTTCTCCAGCGGATGAACCGCAGACTGGACCTTGGTCGGCTCGACGGGTTGCTGCGAAAGTTGAGGTCGATGACTCCCGATGCATCGGTCGGCTCGGATGTGATCGTGGGCTTTCCCGGGGAGACCGAGGCGGAGTTCGAGGAGACGATGGAGGTGGTGAAGAGACTCGAATTTTCCTACCTGCATGTCTTTCCCTATTCTCCCCGTCCCGGGACCCCGGCTGCCGGAGATGCGAACCAGGTGCGGAGGGAAGTGATACGGCGGCGCGCGGCACTCCTCAGAGAGATCTCCACGACAGAGAATCTGGCCTTCAGGCGGCGATTCGAAGGACGGGCGCTCGACGGCGTCGTTCTCGGCAAAGGGGATGATGAAGGAGCGCAGGCAATAACCGGCAACTATATCAAGGTGACCTTGGATACCCATCAGCCCACGGGATCTGCCCGGATCCTCATCACCCGCGCGGCGACTGACGCGACGTACGGCCGGATCGTCACCTAGCCCGACTTGGGGGTGATCGCAGTCACTGTCCCGGGCGGGGATGGGGACTATCATCTCTCCGTAGCAATCATCCGCTACCGTTCATGATCCCGAGGAGGGCCATTCAGATGCGATTCGCTCAGACGGTCACGAAGGCAATTCTGTGTACGCTCGTGTCGGTTCTTCCGCTTCAGGGCGCCGGGATTGCTCCCTCCGCCCCGGCCAAGCGAAAGGTGGTGCGCATCGATGTCGCTCCCGGGATGGCGACACTCGTGCCGGGACAGTCGGTGCAGTTCACCGCTCGCGCCTACGATTCGAAGGGAAGGCGGGTTTCCGGCGTGAAGTTCTCGTGGTCCAGCTCGCTCCCGGGGGTCGCGACAGTGGGCTCCACCGGAACAGCTCAGGCCATCGGCAACGGGATCGCCCAGATCAGGGCGCAAGTGCGTCGCGTGTTCGGCGCTGCAACTGTGCGCGTCGATGATGGCACGGGCGGTGGCGGCTTCACAAACCTGTTCTTCCTGCACCACTCAACTGGCGATGGGTTTGTGGTGGAAGGAGACATCCGGGGCTACATCGAAGACTATAACCAGCCGCGGGGTACCGGCTACGAGTTCTGGGACCACGGGTACAACGGGGACGGCCTGCGCGATCCCGCTGGGAATCCCACAGGCACGAGCTACGAGATCCCCGACGACAACACCGATCCAGATGGGCTGTATCGACTCTGGACCGGATCCGATGGAGTGGCCATGGCGAGCCGAAACGTGATTCTGGATAACCACCAGGTAATTGCCTTCAAGTCCTGTTTCCCCGCCTCGGCGATTTCCGGCGTCGACATGCTGAATCAGTACAAGAGCTGGTACCTGGAAATGCGTGATGTCTTCGACAGTCGACCTGACAGAGTATTCGTCGTCATGTCCACGCCTCCCCTCCATAGATTGTCCACGAATCATGCCGAAGCTACAAACGCCCGCGCCTTTGCCAGTTGGCTGAAGAGCTCCGAATACCTGGCGGGACACTCCAACATCGTCTGCTTCGATCTCTTCGACGTCCTCGCGGAACCGGACGACGGAAGCACGACGGCCAACATGCTCAGGTACGAGTACGAACAGAGCCATGGCGATGGCGACTCACACCCCAACGCACCGGCCAATCGCGCCGTCGCGCCGCTCCTGGCCCAGGCTCTCATCGACGCCGGGCAGGGGCGCTAGCCTGATGGCTCCTGAATTCCCCTCACACCCGCAGGCTTGGTGGCGACGCGTACGGGCGTAAGGGGAGGTTCGTCGTGCCTCTTCTGCCCGGGCTGGCTGCGATGCGCCGTGACGAGCTGACCACAAGCGGCTCCGATATCGCGGCCGCGGCTTCGCCGGAATGACACGGGCACATCCGCATCGAGAAGAATCTGCTTGAACGATTCGATCCAGGGTTCGTCTGGCCGTTCGAAGGGCAGCGACGGTGTGGGATTGAAGGCGAGCAGGTTGAGCTTCGCCGGCACTCGGCGCACGATCCTGATCAGCTCGCGCGCATGCGCCGGCGTATCGTTCACGCCCTTCAGCAGAACATACTCGAATGTCACGCGCTCATTCAGGCGAATCCGCTTGCCGGCGTGTTGCGCCGACATGAATCCGGCAACCGCATCCATCAGGCTCGCGATCGTGTACTTGCGGTTCACGGGCATGATGTCGCTTCGTTCGTGATCGAAAGGGGAGTTGAGCGATATCGCCAGTTTGGGGGCCCTCCGCTCCGTCGCAAGTCGCTCGATGCCCGGGACGAGGCCCACCGTCGAGAGGGTGATCCTTCTCGACGAGATCGCGATGCCATCCGGGTCCGTGAGCAGGCGGAACGCCTTCATCACATTTTCGTAGTTGTCGAGCCCTTCGCCCATACCCATGAAGACGACGTTGACTCGCCGGTCTCGGTACCCGATATCGTCGAGGACGCACAGTGCCTGCCCGACGATTTCACCGCCAGCAAGATTGCGCTTCAATCCCATCAGCCCCGTGGCGCAGAAACGACATCCCATCCGGCAGCCCACCTGTGTGGACAGGCACATCGTGTTCCGGCCCGGTTCCGGGATCCACACCGACTCGATCAGCTCGCCATCCGTCATCTTGAAGAGGTACTTCCTCGTGCCGTCGGTGGAGCATGACAGATTCTCAAGAGTCGGG
This sequence comes from Acidobacteriota bacterium, assembly GCA_016191015.1. Taxonomy (GTDB): domain Bacteria; phylum Acidobacteriota; class CAIWXX01; order CAIWXX01; family CAIWXX01; genus JACPPM01. The sequence continues at coordinate 22,586 of JACPPM010000241.1, forward strand.
AGGCCGATTTCGAACATCCGCTCGAGCTCACGGCGCATGGGCAGTGTCAGGTTGCTCATCGCTGCAAATGACCGGGCACGTTTCGAATAGAGCCACGCGTAGATCTGCGCCGGTGTAAACGGTTTGGCCCCCGGGAGCGTCCCCACGAGGTGCGTAAGCTCGGCCGGCTCGAGTCCGACAAGCGCCAGCTTTCTTCCCTCGACTCGCATGAAGTCATCTTACACGCTGGGTCTCCCGCCCTCAATCGTGGCAATCGCTCTCTGACCTGCGCGGGAGGAGCCGCGCCCTCCCGATCCATCATCCACGCAGGGGACGGGTTCGAACAACAGGGCGGCGTCTTGGACTGACCGGCACGGGCCGAGCGGCACCTATTCTCGACATCAATCTCGTCTCGATCCGCAGACCTGTCACCGCCAGGCTCAACTCAAGGCTACGGCAAAGTCCCGGAAACCGCAGATTTCACAGATTGACTCGCAGATGTCGCCGATTGCTTCGCGCCGACCCGAGAGTGAGGAGCAAGTTGCTCGTCGGTTGAATGCTGGAAGAATCTGCGTAATCTGCGCGGA
>JACPPM010000032.1 GCA_016191015.1 Acidobacteriota bacterium
GTCAAGAGATGCTTGACCTTGTCGACTCGTGTGTGGGATGGCTTTCATAAGCGACCCGAGCACGCCGCGCCCAGCGATTGACCGAGCAGTTTCCGGTTTTTTAGTTTTGAATTTTGAATTTTGAATTGCCCAAATCCGCGGCTTAGCCGCGGATTTGGGTCACTCCTCTGAACTTGACCAGGTCCGTGCCGGGTAGTAGCCTGCGGGCCGGTCTGCAGGGAGGGATTTCCGATGAAAGCGATTCGTCTTTATCCGGTTCGCCGGACCGCGCCGGTGTGTGATTCCTTCGAAAATACTGGTTCGGTGCAGAAGTTTGAGCGCGAAATGCGCGTGCATCGCGCGTATGTCGAGCCCTATCTGGTCTCGCCTCTTGACGATCGCGTTGACGGGGCCTATCGGGTTTCCGGTGCAGCGGGCGCGTCCCACACGGTCGATATCGTTGACGCCAGTGGACGGCATGACGCGTGTTCCTGTCCGGATTTCCTGTCGAGCTGGATCGGCACCTGCAAGCATCTGGAAGCTGTGTGACGCATGTTTGCGGCGTCGAGGGGTGCGTGGAGCTTGTCGAAGCGGTTGCCGTCCGAGCCGAGCTTTCCGACTCTCACGGTCTCGCCCGGCTACGGTCGCACCGAGCTTCGCACGATCGGTCGATGGACCCAGGCTATGGTCCAGGATCTGGGCCTCGAATCCGCGGGCCCCGCAGGCGCGGTCGAGCCACGTGACGGCGCCGACCTTCCCTCCGGCTGGCACCACCCCGGGGCGCGGATCGTTCACGCCGCTCCCGTGGCTGCCCACCGGATTCGAACAAGGCAGGCCATCCGCAAGAGGTACCAGGAGGTGCGATCCGCATTCGCGAGTGGCAGAATCGGGGTCGATCTCCTGTCGCGGCCGCTCTTCCCCTACCAGCACGACGGCGTGATTCACCTTGTGGCGGGCGGCCGGGCGCTCCTGGCCGACGACATGGGTCTCGGAAAGACGGTGCAAGCGATCGCTGCGTGTGAGGCGCTTCGGGCGCGGGGGGAGGCCGGTCGGATCATCGTCGTCACGCCGGCTTCGCTGAAGGAACAGTGGGCACGCGAGATCAAGCGCTACGCCAATCAGGAGGCCGTTGTCGTAGGGGGAGGCGCCCACATGCGGAGGGCCGCTTTCGAGGCGGACGTTCCGTACAAAGTGCTGAACTATGAGCTCACCTGGAAGGAGCTTTCGATCTTGCGCAACTTCGACGCGGACATCCTCATCCTCGACGAAGCGCAGCGAGCCAAGAATTTCCGAACCAAAACGGCTGCCACCCTACGCGCGATTCCTTCGCGGTTCCTTTTCGTTCTGACGGGAACTCCCATCGAGAACCGCCTCGACGACCTCTATTCCCTTCTCCAGCTCATCGACCCCGATCTCATGGGGCCTCTCTGGAAATTCAATCTCGACTTTCACGATCAGAACGCCAAGGGCCGCATTGTCGGCTACAAGAATCTTTCCGCATTGCGCGAAAGAATCCAACCAGTCGTCCTCCGCCGCCGGAAGGAGGAGGTTCTGACGCAGCTCCCGCCGCTGGTCGAGCAGACGCGCTACACGACGCTCACCGACGCGCAGGCCGAGCTGGAGGAGGGCTATCGGAACGAGGCGTTGAAGCTGCTGTCGATTGCCGAGCGCCGTCCCCTGACGCTTGATGAACAGAAGATTCTGCAAGCGAAACTGCTGAAGGCGCGGCAGGCATGCAACGCCCTTGAGCTCTGCGATCCGAAACGCGGGAAGGCGTCGCCGAAGCTCGACGAATTCGAAGCGGTGATCTCCGAGATCGTATCCCAGGGCACCAGCAAGGTTCTGGTCTTCTCCGAGTGGGTACAGATGTTGAATCTGGCGGCCGATCGCCTCGACAAGCAATCGATCCGCTATTCGATCCTGAGCGGCGATGTGCCCACACATAAGCGGCAGGCACTGCTCGATCGCTTCCGCGACGATCCCGACCTCAGGGTGCTACTCTCAACGGATGCGGGCGGCGTCGGGTTGAATTTGCAGGTGGCGAACTACGTGGTTCATCTGGATCTGCCGTGGAATCCGGGACGCCTGGATCAGCGCACCTCGCGCGCTCACCGGCTCGGGCAGACCCGCGGAGTGTTCGTTACATACCTGTGCGCGACGGAGGGTATCGAGCGCGGAATTGAGGGGACGCTTGCCGGCAAGCGAGCGATCCGATCGGCGGCGCTGGATCCGTCGAGCACGGCCGAGGAGCTTGAGGCGCCAAGCTTTTCGGTCTTCCTGCGGCAGCTCCGTGAAGTTCTCGATCAGCTCGCTGAGCCGGGCCGAGACGTCGAGATCGTTGAAGGAGAGGTGTTCGAAGCCAGCGGGACCCTTCAAGCGGGCGAGATCTCAGCGAGTGTCCCTGCGTCCGTCAGGCTTGCTGGGGCGCTTCCGGAGCCCTCGACGCCGACCGCGGAGTCACCGCACTTGGCGGCGACCGAGAGCGCGCCGCGACAGCGCGCATCGAACCGCTTGCGTTTGGCGAGGGTCGTGCTCGATGCCGGCTTCGCCGGCGACGCGGTTCGAGCGGCGTACGAGGCGCTTGCCGCGTCGGTCGCCGGCCTGCTGCCCGACGGCCCGCCGCCTGCCAGCCATGCGGCACTCGTAGCCGCGATCTATCGTGAGCTCTTGCCCGCCGGTCGTATCTCGCCGGCGGCTCCGGCAGCGCTCGCACGCCTCCACGATCTCACCACACTCGAATCACAGGGCGTGGAAGTCGACGCCATCCCGGCGACGGCCGCCGTCGCGGAAGCCGAGGACTGGGTCGGCCGCCTCCACGCGCCGGCACTATGAGGGTGGTCTGTATAGACACCCCTTGGCAGGCTCGACCACCTCACGCCCTACAGGGCCGCGGCTCCCAGTCCGACGACCATGAAGGGAACGGCGTGCCGCTCGAGCTCCTCCAGGAATCGGAACTCACTTCTCGCGAGGTCTACGCTTTCCCGCACGCGGCAGGCTCCAGGCCAGCCGCTTTGACGGCGGCAGACGCAGTTTCAGAAGCGTCAACCGGATTGTGCTCGGATCGCAGTCTGGGTACGTCCGCAGCACGCGATCGATATCGCGGACGCGGCGTAGACCACCCCGAGAGATTGGGCATCGCGTCTTACGGCTTTCCATTGCTCAGGTGACTACACCTCGATTTTGCCCGGCCTTCCCCCGTCGGAGATTGCCGAAAGAAACAATTCACGACCCGGCTCGGTGGACTCTCCGCCGAGAAGGCACCGCTACCGCGTGAGCGTGCGGACGAAGATCCCGCCGACAGTGCATGCGTAAAGAGTACGCGCATGGAACGGGTCGAATGAGAGCGCGTTGATTACTGTTTCGGATGCGTCTGGATCGAGTCCCTCGCTCATGTGGACCCAAGTCTTGGCTGACGGGTCCCAGGCATAGACGCCGCCAGAATCGGTTCCCCCGCCGGTTGTTCCGGCGGAGCGCTTGTTGGGATCGACCTCTCCGCCGGATCGGCGGGGAGGATCGTAGTATCCGTTTGTCCCGCCGTAGATCCTATTGGGATCGACCGGGTCGACGATGACCCAGCCAGCCGGACTCGAAGGCCATCCTTTCCTTAGTGGGAACCACCGCCGACCCCCGTCGTCGCTTCGATAGATTCCGTCCGTAGTCGCGGCGTAGAGTCGTCCGGGTACCCGGGGGTCGAGTGCGACTCGGTTCACCCATCCATTTGCGGGCAAACCGGAACCAAGCTGAGTCCACGATACTCCTCCGTCTGCGCTCAAGTACATGGCCGGGGGGTTCTGTCCTTCCTCTCTTGTGAAGGCGTAGATAGTTTGGGGGTCATGTGGGTCGAATTCGAGCGCAGTCACGGCGAGTCCTGCAAGCTCCGCGCTGAGCAACCTCCACCGCAGAGCCCCATTCGGTGTCTCGAACACCCCCCCTAGCGTGGTCACGATGAGATGGTCCGGGTCGAGTGGGTCCATTCTGAGTGTTCGCGCGCTGAGGTAGTAGCTAAGGCCCGTGTTGCCGGACTCCCACGTCAGTCCGCCGTCTTTCGACCTTTGTACGCCTTCACCGAGCCCGTAGAGAGTGCGGGGGCGATTCGGGGCCGCAACGAGTGAACGCACTCCGTATGTCGGCATTCCTTCACTCAGAATGGACCACGACCCGCCAGCATTCTGTGATTTGAAAAGACCGAACGACCGGGGAACTGCGTATCGTACGCTGTCGTGTCTCGGATCGAAAAGGATTTCGCGGATCTCGATGCCCGGAAGTCCGTGTGCACTCGGACCCCATCGTCTTCCTGCATCCACGGTCCTGAGAACACCGAGGAAAAGTGAACTTGCGAGGACGGTCGAGGAGTCGTTGGGATCGACCGCCAAGTGGGAGACGTGTCCGCTGAGGTCGCCGGTGGGCACGGGGGACCAGGTCGCTCCTCCGTCGCCGCTTCGGAACACGTCGACCGGCTGCGAGGAGGTTCGGTAGACTGAGACGTAAACAACCTGGCTGTAATTGGACGAAATGGCGATGGACCCACAGGAGAATGGACCCGGTCCGCATCTCGTCCAGGACGCTGCCCCGTCCGTGCTTCTGTACACTCCGCGGGAGGTGGCGAGAAACAGACGGCCTCTCTTGTCGATCGCGATGTCGCTGACCCCGGAATAGACCGCTTGAGTCATGCAATTGTTCGCTGGCGCCCAGTGCCGACCATGGTCCAGGCTCTTGTAAACACCGTGCCGCCACAGGACCAGGTAGACCGTTCCGGCGACGAACGGGTCGATCGTGATTCTCCCCCAGTCGCGACTGGGTACCCCTTCTCCGGACGCCACCCATCTCGCACCACCGTTTTCGGTTCGGTAAACGCCATCCCGGGTTGCCGCGTAGAGTCTCGATGGCGAGCGAGGGTCGACTGCCAAGGAGGTCACGCTCAACTCGGTCAGGCCTTCATTCACGTAGCTCCAACTGCTGCCCCCGTCTGTGCTTTTCAGCACTCCGAGATCACCCTCGTACTCCCTGATGCCCGCGTAGAGAACATCGGGGGTCGTTGGGTCGATTGCGAGGCATGTGGGCCGTGTCTGGGGTGGGAGTGAGTTGATTGGCGTCCAGCTCACCCCTCCATCCACGCTGCGGTAGCGCGGGCCATCGAGGTAGACTACTTTCGAATTGCCGGGTTCGAAGACTATGTCTCCGGAGTCTCCACCACCACCGCCCGCCGGACCGATCGGTCTCCATATGTCGGGTGCGGCAGATCCTATCTTGGCGCCGGGCCCGATGAAGGTGGCCGTCAGACCCATCGTGATCGTGAGAACAACCCCAGCGATACGGTGATGCCTTGCTGCCGTCATCTTCTCTGCCTCCTCCTGATCGCTCACAGGAGTTATATCCCATTCGCGGCGTTTCCTTTGGGCCCGGCACAGACCCTTTCAAGGGCTCAAACTCGGAGAGGTCCCACCACGGATATGAAAAAGGCCCGGCGGCATCGTGACGGATGCCGCCGGGCCTGTCGGAAATATCCCCGGCAACGTCCTACTCTCCCACACGGTTACCCGTGCAGTACCACTGGGGCTGGAGCGCTTTACGGCCGCGTTTGGAATGGGAACGGGTGTGGCCCCTCCGCCGCAATCACCGGGAGAAAGCTTTTAGCCAATAGCCCTCAGCTATTGGCGCCGATAACGGGCGCGTTTCCGGCTCGGAGCTAAAGGCCAATGGCCAGTGCCTAACGCGGCGGAGCCGCAACCTGCATTGGTTGCGTCTCCGCCGCCCGTGGGACACGGCGATCGAAGGCGCTCGGCGACCAATCGGAAATAAATAAGGGCTCGGTCCGCCTACATAGGTGCGGTAGCTCGACGAGGCGGTACCGCTCCGCTGGTCGAGTCCGTCGAGATCGCTTCGAGTTGAGATGGATGCAGCGCGAGCGCTCGAGAAAATACGGGCCGTCCTCGACAAGGATCGCCTTGTGCCGACCCTGCCAGAGATGACCCACACACCGGTGCGCACGATTGAACCCGCGCGCGTGGCCCCCATTGATCTCGCGGATGAGGGTCCGCGGGCCGCCCCCAGGCGCCTCGCAAAAGAGGTGATCGTGATTCGGCGTGAGTCAGAAAGCGTGCACGACCATGCAGCCGTCTTCGACAATCCTCCCGACTCGTTCGAGGAAGTCAGCTCGATCACCATCGTCCAGAAAGACCGGCATCTGGGCGACCCCGCGCGACATCACATGGTTGGTAGATGGCCCCGGAGAGCGCCACCCGCGCCGTCCGGCTCATGCGAGAAGCGTATCTCGACAGATCCCTGCTTCTCAACATGAACTGAAAAATAAACAACTACCGCCTGGAAGGCGGTGCTTTCGGTTGTTGTCGATTACAAATCGACTATCATCGTGCCCTGGTTCGTTCTCCTGCTCCGCGATGTGCTTCTCAACCATTTCATCGGGTAGATAGCCGGCGCTTGCTCGAAGACAGCCCCAAGTCCAAGGGTGCCATCCCCCAGCAACGTGAAACTGGTCGCAGGCCGTGCGCGCCCAGTTCGTATCGTCTCGCTCGACCGCGTTGGACGACCCTATTCTTCGCCTGCAAGGCGAGGGGTTTTCACCATCCCGGATGGTGACACTAACATCTTTCGTCGCGCCCCATACCCGGCGTTCCGCAGGAGAGGCTCAATGAATCCGTATGATCAGGCCGCACGACCGCGGCGTGGGTCGCCTCTATTTGACCGTGACTGGGATCTCCCGTACGAGACTGAGATTCGGAGTATGTCACAGACGGGATCGTTGAATTCGACTTGTGACTGAGCCAGACAAACGAGGCCGATCGGCGGGGCCGGCATCCCATCCCAGCGCCCAAGTTTCCCTGCGTACGCGCGCCCCGGAGGGGTGCGATGAGGACAGCCCACCGATTCATCGGTGGGGTGGCTTGGTATAGAAAGACAGTGAGTCCCGGAGAGACGACTGATGCATCGCCAACCCGGCGCGGCTGGTTTCAGCCGTCCCTCCGGGACTGGCCGATTTCTTGTACACGCCGGCCCAGGGCTGGCGCCCTGGGCTATGTTCGCCGCGCCCCTACGGGGCGCCAGCGGCCGGCACATCGTGGTGATGTTGGGTGCTCGGTCGCGCAGAACCCTCGCCTGAAAGCCAAGTGCGGTCCCCTGTCGTGGATCGGCGCATGAGAAACCACGACTTGCCGTACTGCGAATCCCAGGTACGAGACGACCCTCTTGACTCCCTCGCGTTTACCGATAGTAATGTCGATAAACCGAGAATCTATCGTCGTCTTGGTCCCACCTTTTGCCCCTGTGAGATGAAACGCGCCGGACTCCGAGGGGCCGGGGGCCGGTCTGCGTCCTGCGAGCCAACGCTCGCTCGGATGTACGCAAGCGGTGCAAGCCCTTTCCGGCACTTCGATCTAGAGACTGCAGCAGGGCGGGCGCCGCGCTCGACTCCGGAGTTGACGCTGAGCGAGGCGCGCGGCCTTGTCATCCTCGACGAGATCCAACGCAGGCCGGAGCGCTTCCGAACTCCCCCGCTGCTGAGCCGGCGCACCTCCGGGTCGCGGAATCTCAGCGCTGCGCACCCTCCGCCGCCGATGAACAGGGTTGCGAGGCTGTCAGTTGTGTCGCAGTCGCTGCCCATTCCAGGGTGTCCGGAACCGAATTGACTCCGAAGACGCTCGCCTTGTAGCCCTTCAGCTTGAGCTTCGTCGCCGACGGCCGCAGCTCGGCCGTGCCGATGATGTCGCATGAGGAGCCGCCGAGGAGGCCGTCCTTGTCGAGCCGCAACACCCAGATGTCGCTGTCGCCGCTCCCGAAGGAGCGACTGTTGCCTGCTATCAAAAAGCCCCCGTCCTTGGTCTCGCATACTGAGTTCCCCGACTCGGGGCCTACAGGCGAACCATAGGTCCGCTGCCAGATGATCGCGCCGCTGGGATCGATCTTCATGAGGAACGCATCCGAGTAGGATGCTTTCTTTTTCGTGATGCCGACCGCTACGAAGTCCCCGTCCCGCGTCCGGATCACTTGCCTCACCAGGTCCGGATACTCACTCCCGAACTTCTTCTGCCAGACAGCATTTCCGGAGGAGTCCAACCGCATGAGGTAGATGTCGGTGTCATCGCCCAGCATCTCCTTACCGTCATTGAAAGAGATCAGATAGCCGCCGTCCTCGGTTTCGCAGGCGCTGACGACATCGTCCAGCCATACATAGAAAGGGACATACTTCGACCACATGATGGCACCAGTCGGGTCAAGTCGCACAAGCAGCGGGTACCACAAGTAGCTGAGGGCCGTGATGAAGTAGCCGCCATCAGATGTCTGGAGAATGCTCGAAGCCCATTCCCGTTGTGGTCGACTGCCGTATCTTCTTTGCCACTCTACGACGCCATCACGGTCGAGCTTGATGAGGTAAAGGTCCGGTGGCTCTAGGTCACGGTATTCAATCCCGGCTAGAACGACACATCCACCGTCGCGCGTCAGCAGAACATCCCGAGCCCAGGCTGAGCCTCCATTGAGGTACGTCTTCCAAATGATCTTGCCGGCCCGGTTCAGCTTCAAGACGGCCGCCGCATACCAGTCAGGGACGCCGGCACTCCCGACTGCGATGAACCCTCCGTCGCTAGTCTGCCGTACGCGATAGAGATACTCGTCACCGCCGTACGAGGGGGCTGCAAGCGTCTCCTGCCATTTCACCGTTCCGCTGGCTGTGAGGCGAACCAGCATGGTGCGGGGTCGATCCGCAAAAGCGTCGGGCCCGCTACGCCATCCTGCCACGATCGCCCCCCGGTCGAGTGTCTCCTGGACGGAGAAGGCTCCCTCGGTCACACCGCGCGTGAGGGCGGTGGCCCAATACTTGACCGCCTCCCCTGAGACGCTTGTGTTCGCCGCCGCGAGCAAGGCCACCATGCACAGAACAGATGGTTTCTGTGGAATTGCCTGCCTCCCCACATGCACCGCATCATTCCTCATGCTTCCCTCCCGGGGTATCATTCGACGATCCCACGCCACGACGGCCCCACAGCGATTGCCACTTCGATTGCGTTCTCATCTCGGTCTCATCATTACGATATCCCATCGCTCCCGTTTCCTTTGGCACTCGACGAAACATGAGCAGCGCATGCTCCGGGTGATAGCCCGCAGCGGGGTCTTCGGACTGGATACACGTTTCTCAGCGATGGTGGGAATGCAGAAGTTCCTACGCCGATGGCGCCTCTTTCGTCTCCTCGCCCTCTACACTAAACTCGGCAAGGGGGCTGTCTCAATCATGTTGTCACAGAGGGCGGGGCCCGATGAAGGTGGCCGTCAGACCCATCGTGATGGTGAGAACAACCCCAGCGATACGGTGATGCCCTGCTGCCGTCATCTTCTCTGCCTCCTCCTGATCGCTCACAGGAGTTATGTCCCATTCGCGGCGTTTCCTTTGGGCCCGGCACAGACCCTTTCAAGGGCTCAAACTCGGCGAGGTCCCACCACGGATATGAAAAAGGCCCGGCGGCATCGTGACTGATGCCGCCGGGCCTGTCGGAAATATCCCCGGCAACGTCCTACTCTCCCACACAGTTACCCGTGCAGTACCATCGGGGCTGGAGGGCTTAACGGCCGTGTTCGGAATGGGAACGGGTGTGGCCCCTCCGCTACAATCACCGGGAAATCTTGATTGATGTGATGTTGGGGCGGGCACAGAGGCCCGCCCCTTCATCGATATCGAATAACAAGGCCCATTTTCGTAACCCACACAGAGTCACTGGGGTCCTTCGTCGCGCCACGCCGTGGGCGTGTCGCTCCTGAGGAGGCACAGTGAAAATTATGGTCAAGCCTCACGACCGATTAGTACTGGTTAGCTCAGACTTACGTCTTACACACCCAGCCTATCAACCTGGTGGTCTTCCAGGGGTCTTCAGGTGCTTGCGCACGGGAGATCTCATCTTGGAGCGTGCTTCACGCTTATATGCTTTCAGCGTTTATCACTACCGAACGTAGCTACCCAGCGGTGCCCCTGGCGGGACAACTGGTACACTAGAGGTTCGTCCATCCCGGTCCTCTCGTACTAAGGACAGCCCTCCTCAAATCTCCTCCGCCCACATCAGATAGGGACCGAACTGTCTCGCGACGTTCTAAACCCAGCTCACGTACCGCTTTAATA
>JACPPM010000243.1 GCA_016191015.1 Acidobacteriota bacterium
CGCGCGTGGGAACCGAACAGGATCACGCGCCTGAGCGGTAAAGCGCGATCCATGGCTTCCAGGCACCGTGTCAGCGTATGGCGCTGCGGCGCCAGGGAAGCTGGCAGGTTCTCGAGCAACAGTCTCATGCTAAGGATTCTAGTGGTTCAAGGGACGCGCGACAAGACACGGCCCACCACCTGCCACTGGGATGTGACGTCGCGCGCAAGAAAAGGCGCGTCCACGGCCCTCTCCGCCGTGCTGCTCGTCGGCGGGATGGCCATCTCGACCCTCTTGACGCTCTTTGTCGTCCCGGCCGCCTACAGCGTCCTCGACGACATCATCGAGTGGAACAAGGCGCGGCGGCGGGAAGGCGTAGGCCTCGTCGAAGCGCTTGGACGACTACGCCGCGCACAGCCGGTCACAGATAAAGCAGCATGCGGATGGACATATTTCTCGAGCGTCGCGCCGATGGTGCGCCTTGTGACGCGCAGGTCGTAGTCGGCCTGCAGACCCATCCAGGTCTCGGGAGACACGCCGAAAAACCTGCCTAGACGCAAGGCTGTATCGGCCGTTATTGCGCGTTTGCGATTGACGATGGCGCTGACGCGACCCGGCGGGACGGCAATCTCCCGGGCGAGCCGATTGATGCTGACGCCCATCGGCTTCAGGAACTCCTCGAGCAGAATCTCGCCCGGGTGAATGGGCTCGAGGACCTTGTGCTTGGTTGCCATAGTACACCTCAGTGATAATCCACGATCTCGACCTCGAATGCATCTCCGTCTTTCCAGCGAAAGCAGATTCGCCATTGATCGTTGATCCGAATACTGTGCTGCCCTTTCCGATCACCTTTCAAGGCCTCGAGCCTGTTTCCGGGAGGAGCTCGAAGGTCCCCAAGACGTCTCGCCTGGTGCAAATACAGAAGCTTGCGACGCGTGGCCCGCTCGATCGCCCGGAAGCGAAGTACGTCATGATCATTGAACAGCGCCTCCGTGTCGCGGTCGCGGAAAGAACGGATCATCTCGCATACGGTATAACGCCGCGGGTAGTATGTCAAACGGGACACCCCCATCTGTGTGACCTCATTCATGTCTGAGATCTTTGGGCCGAGGCGCACCCTAGCCCACTCCCCGAGCCGGATCGGATCTCTCTCCGAGGGCGGATTCGTCTCAGTCGAACCGGCCAAGCCATTCTCCATTCTTGGCTCTGTCTGCGGGACGCACGACCCTGTTCTTGGTTTTGGTTTGTCATGTCGCTTCCCTCGTTTGTGTGTCGTCCTCGCCGGCTGGAGGCGCTCGGCGAGCGATGTGGGAATGGAGGCGAGATGATCGTCGAGAGATGCACCGGCCTTCAGGTCTCTGACGGCGAGCGTTACGGCATCCGGTGGACGCGGGCTCCTTTTGGCAATCGCGCCTACCGGCAATGCGGAGTAGACACGAAGCGGGCACAAGAGCAGCCTTCGCTGCCGTCGAGGAAGCTCATTGCGGGCGAAATCGGCAACGGCCGCCCCGACCTCCTGCGGAGAGCGCATCTCCTGGGCTTTGAGTCTGCGAAGGGAGGGACGGTCGGCTCCAGTGTCGAACCGATTCTCCGTCGGTGGCGTCTTGCTTGAAAGAGGGGTATGGACGAGCTGGAAGCGGTATGCGAGACTGACGTGGGAGATGAGGCACTTCTGGAGCACGAGTTTGAGGCACGGATGGTCGAGTCCGGCTCGTTGGCCTTCCGTGTGGCCTACGGTGTCTTGCGCCATCGCGAGGATGCCGAGGACGTGGCTCAGGAGGCACTGGCCCGCGCCTATCGCGATTTCAAGAAGCTGCGCGACCGGGAGCGGTTTCGCGCCTGGTTGGTTCGGATCTCCTGGCGTCTGGCACTGGATCATCGGCGCGGGGGGAAACGACGGGAGCTGCGCGAGCAGGGTGTAGCGGCGGATCCGGTTCCCGGACCTGGCGTCGAGGAGACAACTGCCGCGAACGAATTCCGGGCACCTCTATGGCGCGCTATCGATGCGCTCCCGGAAAAGCTGCGCGCGGTTGTTGTGCTCGCGGGGATCGAAGGTTACGACACGCACGAAGTTGCTTTGCTCCTCGGGTTGCCCGATGGGACAGTGAAGTCCCGTCTGCATGCGGCCAGAAGGCGGCTGGCGGAGGTGTTCCGATGAAATGCGAAGGTTTTGGAAGACTCTTGACGGACCTGGCGCTGGGCGGAAGTGCGTCACCAGAAATGGAGTCACATCTGTCTGACTGCGCGCGTTGCCGCGTCGCTCTCGAAGACCAACGACGGCTCATCAGCCGGATCGACGAGGAGATCGCGGCATCGCTTGACGTAGCGCCGTCCTTGGAGTTCCTGCCTAAGGCGAGCCTCCGTATTGCGAGACAGTGTGCCCCAACGCGGTCCGCATTCCGGGGATGGCTTCTCCCCGTGACGGCAGTGGCTGCGGGCACGATTCTCGTCGGACTATGCCTCTGGTGGAGAAGGTCGACCGTGCTGCCGTCACACCCCATTGCCGTCAAGGCGCCATCCGCGCCGCCGATCACGTTTCAACCTTCGCCGCCCTCTGTACCAGTGCCCCGGGCCGTGGTGACCACGCGGATCAAGAGAGCGTCACGTGTGACCCCCCTGGTGGAACCCGAAGTTCTCGTGCCGCCCGGCGCAGAGGAGGCCGTGCGGTGTCTAGCCGAAGGGCTTCGCTACCACAGTGTCGATCCGGCCAGGTTCTTGACCGCCGGGTTCGTCGTTGTTGGACCCGAGGAGGCGCGCGTGAACGCGCCCTTGGAAGCGGTCCGCCAGTTTCCGACTGATCTGAATGGAACCCGACTCTGGCCGGAAGAAGCCAGGCCGTTGAATCTCGAACAAGTAGGAAGGAGTGCGTCATGAGGTGGATCATAACTACGAGAATGGGAGTTTTCGCGATGGGACTTGCCTTGCTTGGTGGGGCTGCTGTGGCAGAGGATGACGCCAAGCTGCCGAAGAAGCCGGGGACCCCAATCAATTTGCAGGTCGTCTTCAGCCGCTTCCAGGGTGAGAAGAAGATCGCCAGCATTCCCTACACGCTTTCGCTCACTGCCAACGGCGAAGTGTCACGGTTGCACATGGGGATTCAGGTGCCCCTGAAGTACGAGGGATCGGATTTCCCTGGCAACGCAGTCTACAAGAATGTGGGGAACCGAGTCTCCTGCAGTGCTGAGCTCCTCGATGACGGCCGGTTCAAGATACCGTGCCAGTTCGACTGGTTCTCGATCTCCACGGATGATCGGGAGCGCACCGGGCCAGCCTCGTCTGACGCAGACGCAAGGCCTCTTCCGCCGACGCTCAGAAACTTCACCCTGGAAGCCACGCTGGTTCTGCGTGATGGGCAGTCCGCACAAACCGCCGCCTCGGACCCAGTGAGCGGCGACGTCATCAAGCTCGATGTGAAGCTCAGCGTCAGCGAATAGTCGGAACGGGTCGAGACCAGCTGAGATCGAATCCAAGGATGGAAGGAAAAAAGGAGTGAGCCATGATCAAGAGGATTGCATACGCGCTCGCAGCTCTCGTATTGTTCGGCGCTGGTGTGAAGGCGGAGGAGGGAGGCGCGGGGACGCCGCAAGAGCCTGGAGCGCCTCTCATGCTTCAGCTCGTCTTCAATCGATACCATGGAGACAAGAGAATCGAAAGCGTGCCCTACAGTCTGCCGGTCACCGCCAATGGTGGATCGACACGCGTGGTGATCGGGATCCAGATTCCCTTGAAGTATGAAGGGAAGGAGTTTCCAGGCAACGTGGTGTACAAGAACGCGGGAAGAGATGTCACCGTCCGCGCGGATGCTCTGAACGATGGAAGGTTCAAAGTGTCATGTTTGTTCGATCAGTCAGCAGTCTACTCGAACAATGACGAGGCTAGCCCGGCAGGCGGCGGCGGGGCGTCCCTCGCGCCGCCCATCCTCAGGCATTTGAGCTCAGAAGCGACACTGGTTCTGGGCGATGGCCAAACTGGACAGCACACCGTCGCCACAGATCCAATGAATGGCGATGTGGTCCGGGTCGACGTGACGCTGAGGGTTGTGAAGTAGGTGCCGTAGTATCTCACACTGTGAGCTCGCGGGTCAGGGATGGGGGAGGTCAGGTGCGCGATCCAATCGAGGTAGTCGAAGTGGTGCGGCGAGACCTCGAAGAGCGAGGAGGGGCGGAGCCCCTTCGGCAGGTAGTTGAGAAGCGGCCGAGTCGAATCGACGCTGAGGCGGCTCACGGCAGCCGGGGCCCGGACGGCGTAGAGAGCGTACGGCGGTAGGGTCGGGGGCTGGCGCGTTGGTACGGTCCGCCACGTTTCCAGCCCCCGCCGCATCGAACGGAGCGTGCGGGTTTCCCGCACTCCGCTCTCCTGATCGCTTCGTGCCATGGGTTATGTGGTCCGACAGATGGCCA
>JACPPM010000042.1 GCA_016191015.1 Acidobacteriota bacterium
AGCAGGAGGGGAGGAATGCAGGAACGGAGCGGTCGTCTCGGCCGATCGGGGTGGCTCGGAAGAACGCTCTCACTCTCCACGCTCCACGCTCTCACGCGCGGCGGAGACGCAACCAATGCAGGTTGCGGCTCCGCCGCGTTAGGAGAGCGGCAACCGAAAGGAGGTACCAAGGATGAGACTCGAATCTAGAACTGTGGAACTGATTGCGATCGGAGCTTCGTACACCGCGAACTGTCAGCCGTGTATCGAGTACCATGTGGGGAAAGCTCGGCAGCTTGGGGTCGGCATTCACGAGATCGCCGACGCGATCGAGGTCGGGAGAATGGTCCGGGCGGGTGCAACCTCAAAGCTGGACACTTTCGTCTCTGCCAAGAACCTGACTGCTCTCGGTGAGCCATCCGAAACGCGCACGGGTTGCGGCTGTGAGTCCTGAGAGGGGACAGGGGGGAAGGATGGACCCGACCGTGAGATGACCCGGCAGGCGGCCGCGACGGTGATCAGGGGGCCCGCGATTCTCCTGTACCTTGTGATGGCCGTCGTTCGAGTTGCGTCAGACCTGCCCCTCGTGTGGATGTTCTATTTCCTGCTCTTCCCGGGCGAGGGTAGCGGCGGGTTCTCCGCTGCCCTCGTGAACGCTCTCCTCTTCTTCGCGTTCGGTGCATCGCACAGCCTTCTCGCTCGGATTCACGCGAAAAAGTGGATCGCGCGCATAACGGGAGAAAGCGCGGTCAGAGCGCTCTATGTGGTCGTGAGCGGACTTGCGCTCGCATTCCTGCTCTATCTCTGGAGACCTCTGGGAGGCGAGCTCTGGAGCTCGCGCGGGGCTTCGTACTGGATTCTCACGAGCCTCTACGGATTCTGTGTTCTCGGGCTAGTGTACACGACTACCTACATTGACTATGCCGAGTTCGTCGGACTCCGAGCGATCAAATGCTGGATCCGCGGGCAGCCACCGCGTCCGCCGGCGTTTTCTGTCAGCGGGCCGTACGCGTACTGCCGCCACCCAATGTATCTGTGGCTCCTCATGGCTCTCTGGATCGGCCCGACCATGACCCTCGGACGATTCGAGTTTGCGGTCCTCGGTAGCGTGTACCTCTTTGTCGGCACGATCTTCGAGGAACGGAATCTCCGCCAGGAGTTGGGCACCGTCTACGATCTCTATCGTGACAATGTCCCAATGTGGATTCCACGACTGACGCCGTGGAAGCTGGTGTAGAAGCATCCATCATCCGTTATTCCACGATTCCTGAGGCCACCCATCACCAGCTCACGGGCCTCCGCGACGAAGTCGGCATCGTATCGTAGAGTTTCCGAGAGGTACTGAGGCCATACTGATCGGGCAGTGCCGTCTCACGCTAGTGTCGAGTCTCATGAGACGCAGGGAGCAGATCTCGTCCCATCCGCTTAGGGAATTCGGCACGTCTTCGTGCCCCCTCACGGACTCCAGGCCGCCACTCGTCACATTTCGACGCCTCCCATCCCTTAAGTCCCGCGATGCTGGACGCGGATGGCTAAGTTTCCTCTTGTGGGAACCGTGCGGGCGGATTGTGTTGAAAACGCGGAACGATGCCTAAGATGGCCGGCTTGAAGGGGGTCACAATGACGAAGGTGAAGGGAACAGTGGTTTGGTGCATGGTCTTCGGGTCGCTTTGTGCCGGGCTTGGATGGGCAGCCACTCAGGCCAGAACCGGAGGGCCGAACATGACCGGAAGCGAGGAAGCCCGTGTTTCCGTCGTCGAAGTCCCGGCCTACGTTTTCGATCGCGATGGCAACCCTGTGGGCGATCTCGAACCGGAGGAGTTCGCCATCTATGAAGATGGGAAGAGACAGAACCTGGAGCTCGTAGAATTGATCGATGCGGGACGGCAGGGAAGCCAATGGCATGGCGAGGCGACCCCTATGCCTCCTGAGGCCGTGGCTGCAGCGCCGATCCACGAGACGCGCCGGCACTTCGTGCTCCTGTTCGACATGGTCTTCACAGACATGGCCGGCATCAAACGCTCGCGTGAGGCGGCAGCACGGTTTGTGACGACCCGGCTAGGCACTGGCGAGCCCGCTGCGATCTTCTCTTTCACTCGAACTGCCGGAATCACGATGCATGCGAACTTCACGACGGATCGACACAGATTGCTCGAAGCGTTAGCCGGGCTGGGATCATCGAAACAGAATGTGACCATGGCCGAGTCAGCCGGATTGCTCTATCGAAGCCGACCGGGCGACGCGAGTCCAGGGATGCTGCCTGATTTCTTCGGCGGCATCGAGGAAAGCCTCGACGCCATCCCCGGCCAAATCAAGGAGAACCTGTTCCAAGCCGCCCGATTCGATCGGTTTACATACCGCTCGGTTGTGCGTGATTACCTGACTGATCTGCGCGATTTCGCGACATCCCTCAATGTACTCCCGGGGCGCAAGATAGTCGTCCTCTTCACCGCGGGGTATGACGCCAGACTTGCCATGTTCAACGACGCGCCGAGCGGGACGGGAGATCCGGCCAGAGCCGCCACGGGACGCGACTCTGCACGTGAGAAGCCCGATGGTCTCGTTGTTGACCTGGCTACGACCGCAATGTCCTGCTTCTCTGCGTCCGATTGCCGGTTGTACTGTGTCGAGGCATCTGGAATCCAGGAAGCGGAATCGGATCGACTGGGAGGGGGTGGATCCGAGGCGAAGAGCAGACGCCGGGACTCACTGGCGTTCTTCGCGGCGGAATCCGGGGGTAGGTACTTTCTCAGCGACAACAATCTTGACCGACCACTCGCCGAGGTCCTCCGTGAGACAGGACAGTACTACCTGCTGGCGTACTCGCCGCGGACAAATGAGGGCAAGGGAGCGTACCACACGATCAAGGTCGAAGTGACGAGGCCGGGATTGTCGATCGTACATCGGAAGGGCTACTACGAGAACAAGGCCTTCACGGAGTACACGGCATTGGAGAAGGATTTGCAGATTGCGGAGATGGTCGTCAACGACGTTCGGCGCCTTGACGGCCTCACTCTGGAGGCACAGGCGTTTTGCTTTCCGATCCGATCGGACGCAACCGCAAGTCTCTCTCAGGTCCTGATCCAGACAGAGATCCCGAGCACGGAATTCACCGGGCGGGCAGACAGGCCGATCGAAATAGTCGGTTTCGCCCTGGGTCCGCATGGGGCCGTTCTCGGTTTCTTCCGCGGCCAGCCACGGCCGCACGGAGCTGCTTTGGAGCAACGGCTGGCGCAAGGCGGACTCGGCTTCACCAGCGAGTTGCTCCTCCCTCCCGGTCCTACTCGCGTCAAGGTCATCGTGCGGGATCTCAAGACGGGAGCCATTGGAGTGCGAGATATCGATCTCCATGTCGCTGACTACCGTGGGCCCGGTCCCCACGTGGCTTCGCCAACGTTCCTGTCCACCGGCACCCAGGCTCTGAAGCTGCGAGGCGACCGCGGCGGGCAGGAGAGCGACGGTGGCCCTGACTCGGAGCCCGAGTACCCTCTGAGAATGGGTCAAACGGAGCTCGTTCCATCCTGTGCCCCCGTCTTGGCGAACGGGCGATCAATCCCCTTGTTGTTGAAACTTTATGATATCCACATCGATCCGAGATTCGGCAGGCCAGACCTGCAGGTGACCTGGGGGATCGTGGACCTTCACGGAGCATCACGCGGTGCTCCCCAGTGCAAACTGATCCGAATCGAATCGAACGGCCAGGGCTGTGCGGACATGCTCTTTGACATCATCCCGCCACGATTGCCAGCGGAGCCCTACCGCCTTCAGATCGGCATACACGACAACAGTACAGGAGATACGATCGAGGGTGAGGTGCACTTCAGCATCGCCCCTTGAGCTGCGAGAGGAAACGAGGCGATGCCGTGGCTGAGAACGACCGGCGGGCTCCTGCTGCTGAGCACGCCCCGTTGGTCAAAGCGGCGGTCCAAACTCCTGGCCACAGCAGGAGTTGCTTGACGTTCACCTTCTTCTCGCGCGTTCCCGTTCCCGAACTTCCGTGCCAGCCCCGTCAGTTCGGCGCGGGAACGGGATCGGGAACGGGAACGTTTACGGGTGTTCGATGCGAGCTCCAGCGAATTGAAAGACCTACTCGCGGAGCCAGGCTACTCTTGGTCAGTTGTGGCCGGAGTCGGGCCTTTCCACACCCTCCACCACCCGGTGTTTCCCAACCCGAACTCGTTCCACCACAGATCTCGCATCCGGGCGTCGCCGCCGATGGTACCCTCACGAGTCACTCCGGGAGGGGGAGGAACGAGCGCTGATAGTCGATCGAAGATGCGGCCACGCTCAGGCGCATCGCTGCGCGCCAGCAGATGCCAAAGTGTGAACGCGTCTTCGAGTCGTGCCTCAGCCAGAACCGTCTCCAGGGCCTCGGCACGCCCGGTGGCACTGCGATCGTCGAAATCGAGCACCACCAAGGCGTTCGTGAGTGCTTCGGTCGAATCCTCCCGAACGGGCGTGCCGGGACCGTGGCCCGCGCGGGTCGAGCAGCGTGCTCCAGCGGGCACGAACGATTCGATCCCATCCCGCTCGAACGCGACCCACCCGGATGTGACGCGGAGCATCCCGGTGCCGCTGGAATCCGTCTCCAGTGTGTAGGCGCACCCCAGGTCGACGGCAACCGCCGACGGTGTGTCCACGAGGAAGAGAAGAGGCGGTGCCCAGATGCGCGCCTGCATTTTCCCGCGCTGCAGAGACAGCCGGTGCTCGGTGGCGTGCGCTTTGAGCAGGCCAATGCGCGTGTTGGGCTCAACTTCAACCTCGCCGATCATCCCGACGCTGATGCGGGCGCGCGAAACGGCGTCTGTCTCCAGCCACCCTCCGACGGGCAGGTGCCCGGGGTGAGTCTGCGGGAGGGGCCGCGTGTTCACCAACGGAATTCCGGCGAGGCTCGCCACCTCATATCCGGGCCGCGGGGCGAAGAAATACCATATGCCGACCGCCGCGATGCCCACACATGCAGCCGCCGCGAGCGCGATCAGCGCAGGCCTCCGCCTGCCCCCGAATCGCATCCTATCGCCTTCGTGAGGAGCTGGCGCCGTCGCCTTCGCGAAATCAGGGGCCGGCCCAGTGTGGCGGAATTCCCTGAGGATCTCTTCGAGCCGCTGCACCTCGGGATCCGGTTCGCCCGAACCGTCCCACAGATAGTCGCCGCTCATGAGTGCGTTCCCTTGCCGAGCTTTTCCCGGAGCATGGCCATTCCGCGGTGCAGATTGACTCTCACCGATGCCGATGTGAGTCCGGTGCGTTCTGCGATCTCATCGCCGCTCATGCCCTCCACCAGCCTGAGCACCAGGGTCTCGCGGTAGGCGTCCGGGAGACTCCGGATGATGGCGAGCACGGCGCGGCCGTCGGTATCCGGCCTCTCGGTCGCTGCGAGATCGCGCGGTAGCTCGGCCGTCTCCCGTGATCGGCGGTGATGGTCGTGCGCCTGATTGCGCGCGATTCGTGCCAGCCAACCTCCGAATGCGCGATCATCGCGGAGCGCGTGGATCTGAGTCATGGCCGTCAGGAAGACATCGTGCACGCGATCGGCGACGTCGCTGTACGGGATTCGCGCCAGCAGCATGCCGTGGACCATATTGACGTAGCGCTCGTAGAGCTGCCCGAAAGCAGCTCTGTCTCCTCCGCGTGCCGCTCGCACCAGTTCGTCGTGGCTGCCGCCGCTTGTTCCCATCCCTATAGCTTGACATTGCCCGACCACAGCGATTCCGTCAATGCTCGCGCCTTCACCACCACCCGGCACTCCCGTCAACTCCTCCGCTTCAGAAGGACGTCGGAGAGATCCAGATTGTTAACAAGGGCTGCTGCCATGCTTCTCGCCATACACAGGGCCATCGCCAGGACACAGCGCGTTCACCTGACCCTCAAGACCGAATGGTTCGGACGAGTGACGTTCATCCGGAGCATGAATCATCTCGCCGATCTTTGCACGACGGCTGCTCGCTGGTACAACGCATCGAGGCCTCACCAGGCGCTCGCCGGCAACAGACCCGACGATGTCCACCGCGAAGGTCGCGTCATTCCCTTCGCCCCGGACGATCGCTCCCAGCACAAGACCGTCCCGGCCGAGATCGAGCGAACACACCTCGCCGAACCTCGCACCACAGCCTGGCGCCTGAAGCGCTGCGCTTGATCTCCTTCGCCTCATATTGATCGGAGCTGCATTTCGAGGGTCGAACCGCGTTCAGATTTCCTCACGTTGACGCAACGCAGCATCAAGTGCGTCGCTGTGATCTGTCGGTGACCGCTTCCACCGTGTGTCCCCCCAGGTCGGATCTGCCAAAATCTTGACTGCTGTGTTATCTTTAGCCACATTGCGGTGGCCCGATTTCGCCTTGACCAGGACAAGCGGGACAGCTATGTCAGGAGATCTGAACTTATGCTACAACCCCGTGAGTTTGCGGCGTGCAAACTCCAGCTTCTTCCGTTCGGTTGACGTCAGGGATTCTCGTATCGACTCGTACAGGCGAACGCTCTCGCCGAAATCTCCGCGCCGAAACGCCTCTTTAGCCTGCGGTCTCACCTGGCTTGCAAGAACATTCTGAGCATAGTCCTGCTTCCATCTTTCTCGCTGTTCTCGCAGTCGCGTGAAATAAGCACCGCTCCCACCCAGCGCTTCGCCTGCGCACTCCTTGAACAACTCGAAGAGTAGCTCGACGCCCCTATCTACGGCCTCACGGGTCCTGGCCGTGTAGTATCGGAACTGCGCCCCTTTCGCCGGGTCTTGCGCCTGGAGCAGCTCTGATAGCGTGAAGCCGTGCTCCGACTCAGATTCACCACCAACGCGGTCGATTTCAATCCCAAGTTCGTAGGAACTCCGTCCATGGTACACGTTTAGGTATAGTAGCTTGGATTCATACCTGACAAGAGTCACATTCTCTGAGACGCATCGGAAATCGTGTTTGGCCGCTAGGGGGTCGAAAAGAGTCCTCACCTTTTGGGCGAAACCAAGATTACGCCGATCCTCTACCCTAGTCATTGCTTCTTCGGGGGGTACCAGTAGCTTGATTGCGGGTCAAAGGTCCATCCTCGATCCCGAAGCAGGTTTCTTTCAGCATTGAGGTACATCCCTCCGGTGTCACCCGGCGATGCATCTCGTATGGGCATACCCCTAGCCATTTCCTTGCGCATCAAACCAGCGTTTATTTTCCACTCCGACTTAGTCGTGGCCGTCGGATCCCAGCTCAGTTTGTATTCCCCAGGCAGCAGCGCGCCGGGTCTTGCGAGATCCCTTCCTCTGCCGATGACCAGCCCGCCCTCCTTATCAGATACAATCAGCGGTCCATGCGTCATGATCGATCTGTCTGGCACACGAGTGCGCAGTCCGTTGGCGTAAATGGATTCCTCGGAGAGGCCAGCCGCGGAGTGCACGAACGGACGATCTGCACTGGTTGGGACGGCTCCCTTACCAGAGGCTGGTCCTAGGTCTTCCAGTCGTGCGATGATCTGCCCCCGCTGCACGGCGACTCGCCATAGCCGACCTCCTATTTCCCATACGGCGAACTCGATGGCGCTCGTCACGATGATCTGGCCCGCTGTGCCAGTAATCGATCCCATCTCAACCGCGCCTCGTTCGGCGCTGTCCCTGTACGGGACGCCAATGTTTTGTTTCGCAACGTCGTCTTCGGTCCAGGTGGCCTGGGATCGCCAGGCATCAGGCCCCAGCTCTCGCTTTGCCACCTCGCCGGCTTGCGACCCAAAAATCTCGAATTTCTCCAGGTAGGGTCTGAATGGCTTGATGATCCTGGCCCCGGCCCGACTGAGATTGTCGCTGGCCCAGTCGAAGAACCGGTTGAGCACCTTAGGCTTGGCCTTCTGCTCTGGACCGGATGCGAGCCCAAGAGGATCCTCGAAGTTGGCCGGGTTGTTGTCGAACCCCTGGTAGAGGTTTGTTGAGTCGGCATAGCCCATGGGGTCGGGCTGGAGGAACCTCCCCAGTTCCGGGCTGAAGTATCTATTGCGGAAGTGGTAGAGACGGGTTTCACGGTCGTAGTCGCGGGCTTGGAAGGTTGTCGTGTTGGCGACGGAGCTGGCTTCGTGCTCGCTTTCGGATGGCAGGTGGTAGAGGAGTTTGTCGCGGTTTTCGAAAACGAATGCCTGTTCGAAGACGTCGCCCAACGGTTTGGTGCTCAGGTCTGTGACGGTCGTCTTGACCTTCAGGGTGTAGCGCGTGCCTGGCGTGAGGGCGGTGGTTGGCGAGACGTCGATGCCCTTTTCGCCATTGGCTGCCACGGTTGTGGCGATGGTCGCGCTCTGCTCGTCGAGGAGATCTACGCTGTTTGCTATCGTCGCTGGGTCGATCTCTTCGTCGAATTGGATTCTGATTGCTCCTGCGATCAGTTTGATGCTTTGGACTTTCGGCGGGCCTCGGTCGTAGATCACTAGATTCACGCCGGTGGGTGTGAAGTCTCTTGCGAAATCCTCCGCGAGTGCATTGCCCGTTTCATCTTTGAGGGCTGTCGTGATCTGGGCGGTCAACGCTGCTTGTGGGAACGCGCTTGTTGGTGTGAAGATGGCCAAGCGGTCGTTCTCGGTGAGAGCAAGGCTGCCCGATAGGACATCGGCTCCTTGCTTGACCTTGATTGCTGTCTCCGCGGTCGCCGGGTCTACCGGCTCGGAGAACCTGATCCGCAGCGTGCCGTCCACGAGACGGACTTGATCTACCTTCGGCGGCTCGTGGTCGTAGATGAATGTGGGCTTTCCGTATGGCGTGTACTGGACTCTTTCGATCAGGTTGCCGTTTGCGTCGGCCAGGCCTAGAACGCTGCCGTTTGTGTCTTGCATTGGGATGAAGCGCTTCAGGGTGCCGGTGTCGGGGTCGCGCTTTTCGATCTCTACGGGTTCGTCGATTCCGTTTCCGTAGGTGTAGCGGCTTAGCACGCGATCCGCGTCGTCCTTTTCCTCGAGGACCTGCCAGCCGTCCAAGGCGTAACGGGAGATGACTGGTGTGCCCGCGTTTGTGGTCACCTTCTTTTCGACCCTTCGGTTCAGCGCATCGTAGGCAAAGTCGACAACACCGCCTCGGCCGTCATCCGCGCGAACTAACTGATTGCGCCAATCGTAGACATAGCGAACCACTCGGCCGTCGGGGTAAGTTGTCGTTGTCAGGTTTCCGTTGGGATCGTAGCCGAAGGTGACACCATCGCTTGCCGTGATCTGGTGGCGGTTGTTCGTTGTGATCGCGGTTGTCGAGGTGAATCCAGCATCGGTCTCATCGATTTGCTTGATGCTGTCGGTTGCGTCGAGGGTGAAGGTCGTCCCCTCTGTCTGTTTCAGTCGCCAAGCTTCGTCATACGTGTATGAGGTAGGTGCGGGTTCCTCGGACTTTTGTTCGGTGGCTTTCAAATCCCGCTGATCCCAGGTGTTCGTGCGGCCGAAGAGTGTCTTGTCGTTACTGCCTTTGTAGATGATGCTATCGGGCCGCTTTCCGTTGTCGAAGTGAGCCGACATCGAGACAGGTCCCATCGACTTCGCGATCACCTTGTCCGCGCCTTCGTAGGTGTATCCTGCGATCGTGGTGGAGCCTTGCTCGATTGAGGCTATTCGATCGAGGGCGTCCGGGGTGATCGTGAGCTGCTTGCCGGATGGGTAGGCGATCGAGGTTACGTTGCCGTTCAGGTCGCGGCCGTAGGTGACTACGTTCGTCTTCTCGGCGCCGCCCTGGAGCTGGAGGATCTGGGTCTCTTTCCAGAGCCTTCCAGCGGGGTCGTATTCGAACCGCACCTTCGTGTTGTCGTTCTGGGCGAGCCTGATTCGGTTCAGGTCGTCGTATTCGAAGTGTTCGGACGTGCTGCCGCTGACATTCGCAGCCGGCGTGATCGTGCGGTCTGTGAGACGGCCGGCGGGATCGAAGGTGTTGACTACCTTCGTGCCTGTGGCCTGGTGTATCTCCACAGCTCGATCGTTGTTGTCGTAGATGTAGGTCTGGGCGGTCGAATCCGCATACTCGATCCGTTCCAGGCGGTCCTGCGCGTCGAAGAAGTATCTTGTCTTGTTGCCTTGCGCGTCTTCGATCCAATCTACGCGGTCGGCGGCGTGGAAGTGATAGCGGGTGGCCTGCTCCTGGCCTCCCACTTGCCGCCACGATTTTGTGACGCGCCCGAGGGCATCGTAGTTGACTCCCGTGACTCCGCCTTCGGGATCGAGCGTCACTTCCGGCCTCGCGTTCGCTCCAAGCACCGGAGCGCGCCAGTTGCGGTTCAGATCGTCGTTGACGCCTCTAAGCTGCCCGAGCGCGTCGAACTGGCTGGTGTGTGTGAGCATCCGGCCACCGGACTCGGTCTCGTTCGCGCTCGACGGCAGCCCGCGCTGGTCGTAGCCGTATTCGACCTTGTTCCCGAGCGGATCGGTGACTGACGCGACTTGCCCGGAGCCTGTCGCCGGGTAGCTCCACGTCTTCGAATTGGGCGTCGTGTACGAATTCGGATTGCCCGCGCGGTCGTAGCCGAACTGTTGCGTCACTGAGCCGGGCTGTGTCGCGCTCTTGAGCTGATCGACATTGTCGAACACTGCCGTCGCGGCGTAACCCTCTGGCGCGGTGATCTGCGTCGCGTTGCCGTTCTCATCGAGGGTGTACGAGACACTGTGCGTTAGCGGATCGGTTGCGGTCTTGCGGCGATTGTGGCCGTCGTAGGCGAAGGTTGATTCGTGGTTCTCGCCGTCTTTCAGCTTCGTGACGTTGCCGTTGTTGTCATACTCGAGCGACTGCTTCCTGATCCCGGCACGGTGCTGTTCGATTAGGCGATCCAGGTCGTTGTAGACGAGACGCTCGGCCACGCCGTGGAAATCGCTTTTCGTTTCCAGCTTGAAGTCCGCGTCATACTGGAAGCTCGCGCTCTCGGAGACACCCTCGCCGATGCGCGTTGCGGTGGCAGGCTGGTTCATCGGCGTGTAGGTGAATGTCTCGGTGAGACCGCGCTCGGATCTGGTCCGGAGGCGCCCGGTGAGGTAGTACTCGAGACTCGCCGTGTACTGCGCCTCACCCGAGCCGAAGATCACGGATCTCGGCTGGTCGTACTCGTCGATCATTGTGACGTTTGCGCCGCCTCCCGTCGCATCGGTCTGATGCTTGAGGGAGCCG
The DNA here is from genome assembly GCA_016191015.1 of Acidobacteriota bacterium. Taxonomy (GTDB): domain Bacteria; phylum Acidobacteriota; class CAIWXX01; order CAIWXX01; family CAIWXX01; genus JACPPM01. Next base: position 11,063 of record JACPPM010000042.1, read on the forward strand.
CGGTCGTGATAGTCGAAGGTCTGCTTGATGTTGTCGCCGCCCGCATCGACTGTGACCGATTGCAGATACCCGCCGCCTGATGGATCGAGCGGCCGGGCCGAGGTCGTCGCTCCTCCGCCTCCTGGGACTGTTTCGGAGAAGTACTCGTAGCGCGTCACTTTGTTCTCAGGGTCCGTCACAATGTGCGGCCGCCCGAACGCGTCAGGCGCGATCGATGTGGCCGTGCCGTCGGCGTAGGTGATTGTCCGGATGTTGCCCCGATCGTCCTGGACGTAGCTCGTCGGGTGCCGGCGTGGATCGGTGTAGGTTTTGAGCTGGTCGGTGTGCTTGTAGTACTCGTAGTGGCTCGTGAGATCGCCGCCTCCGCGCACCGTATCCGGATACTGCACAACGTCGATGACGTTCGCCTGCGACCGGCGCAACGCGTTGGTCGTGTCGTAGACATAGCCGACACTGTTCAGCATCGGGTATGTGATGAGCGCGACGAGACCATCGGGCGTGTAGGCATACTTCGTGGTCAGACTCCCGATCGTGACTTGCGTCGCGTGGCCGTCCTGGTGCGCATAGGTGCGGACGTGCCCCTTGCCGTCGGTTGTCGTTGCTGTGTCGCCGCTTGTAACCTGGACCGGGATGCCGCCGATTCTCTCCGATGTCACCTTGTCCTGGGCATACGTGATCGCGTCGAGAACCACGTGACTCTCAGGGTCCGTCACGGTGAGGAGGTTGTGCGCGAACGCAAGATTCGTGTCGTCCGCCTGGTAGGTATACGCGCGCACCCGCTGGCTCAGCGTCGCCGAGCGAAGGTCGCCGCGTTCGTCGTAGGAATAGACAACCGATCGCCCCGTGAAGTCCGTGACGCTCTTCAAGCGCCCTCCTGGCGCTGTCCCGTCATACAGGTAGTAGTCGAAAGTGTACAGGCGGCCCATCGTATCCATGACGACCGTCAAGCGGCCCGCGGAGTCGTAGAAGAATTCGATCGCATTGTCGTTGCGGTCCTGCATGCGCACGAGCCGCCCGTAGATGTCGAAGTGCTCGCTGTAAAGCCCGCGGAAGACGAGCGTCCACGTGCCGTCCGCGTGCCGCGCGAGATCCGCGAAAACACCGGTTGGCGCATCGTAGAGAGGGCCATCCGCACCGTACCGCATCTTGAATACATCCCGCCGGCCGAGGCCGTCGAAGTAGACGACATCGCGATTGGGAAGAGACTGCAGCCGGCGATGGTAGTTGAAATCCCAACCCCAGCCGAGCGGCCCCGAATAGATCGACTGCGATTCGTAGCGCCGCACCAAGGCGAAGTCGAGGGCGCGCGCGCCCCCGCGGCCTGGGACGAGCATGTCGGTCTCTTCGAGGAAAAGCTCGCCCGAGTGCAGATACACACCGGACTGCCCATCGCCGGCAAGCCCCGGGATCGAGGCCATCAGTCCAACCGACGGGTTCTGAGCGGGCTCGGGCGTTGGACTGTCGAACTCTTCGCTGCGATGCACCGGGACGCGCTTCGTGAGCGCGCGGGCATCCTCCTCGGTCAGGTAGGCCGCACCCGCCGCGTTTCGCTTGAAGATCAGGCCGACGGTCGTGTCGAGAGAGAGCTCGAGCTGGTCGCCCGAGAGAAGGCTCGAATCGTCCGGCTCCTTCGGATCAGCCGTGAGCCGGATCGGATCTGAGACGAAGAGCCCGTACGCCTCGTCTTCCGGTCGGGCCGTTTCGTTCTGGAGATGCAGCGTGAGCTTTGAGGGATCGATCGCCACACCAACGCGGCCGGGCTCGGAGATCCAGAGCGGCGCCGGGTCGCTGCCGAGGAACAGGCTCCGCATGCCCGCGCGCACAACTCCCGTGGCCGCCTTCATCGGAAGGTGGACGAGCAGGTAAATCTGCCGCTCGGCCGGCGTCGCGGGATAGCTGGACGCGACGTACTGCTCGGACGGGAGCGCCTCAGGAAGCAAAGATGAGTATTCGACAAACTCGCCGGTCGCGTTCTTGAGCCCGATTCGCAGACGCGGGAGGCCGAGCTTGACGGGGACGAGCCCTGTGTCGAGGTCCCCGGCGTAGGCCATATTGAGCTTGTCGTCGAGGATCAGACCGAACCGGGGACGGCCCGCTGTCGGGATCGTGCCGAGAACGCGCGGATCGGTCTGGCCCGGTGTCGTGAAGCCGGCCGGCTGGTTCATGCTGATGCGGATGACGCCGAGCGTCGCGTCGAGCACGTAGAGCATCCGGTCCTTCGCGCTGAAGGCGATCTGGCCGAGCCCGGTGGCGCCGGCCAGCTTGATGTTTCCGATCATCGGCAGATCGCCTGTCGATTTTTCCGCCGGGAGCTTTGTCCCGTCCGAGAGGATCCGCTGAGGCAGGTCGCGCTGTGGCGGCACTCCGGTGCGGATCGTGATGTCGATTGTCAGGATCTCCTGATTTGCCGGGATCGTGATAAACGCAAGGTCCTGCTTCGCGGCCGGCTGGTCCGCGTCATCATCGTCGCGCTCGTCATCGCCCAGGCGGCCGTCGCCGTCCGGGTCGGCCTCGTAGCCAAGCGCGAGGGCGAGGCCGTTGAAGTGCTTCCCTCCGGCCTCCGCGCGACTCTCGCCGAGGAAGACACCCTCGAGCGTGATCGCCCCGGTATTCGTGACATTCAGCATCTTGAGGCCAAGGTAGTCGACTAGCAGCAGCACGCGTGTCGTCCCGCCGTCCTTGATCACTTCGAGCTCGCTGATCCACTCCTCCGGGTACCAGCCGACAAGGCACTCGCGATACAGGTCGGTCGAGGCGCTCATCTGCTCCAGATCCACGATCATCATGCCCGCGCCGTGGATCGCCACGAAGGCGTAGCGGCCGGCTACACGCAGGCGTTGGGGCTTGCCTTGGTCAAGCGGCATGTTCGGGTAGCCGGGCGACTCGGCGCCGATCGGGTACGAGATCACCTGGCTCTTCACTTGCGTGGGTGTTCGAGGATCGGTGATATCGAGGATCTTGATGTAGCCGTCGTAGCGGGCGCCGCCGCCTACGAGGACGAGCCAGGGCTTGTTCACGGCGTCAAAGTAGAGCGCGACGGCGCGCACTTCGCCGACGCCGGTCCAGTTGCCGACGACCTGGAGGTCACCCGGGTCGGCTGCGTCGAGGACCTGGACACCGCTATCGCCCGAAGCCGCGAAGATGTAGCGGCCGTAAAGCACGAGGCTGTCGATGCGCCCGACGGGTTCAACCTCGATCGTCGTGCTCTTGCGCGTGCGGAAGGGGAGCAAGAGCGGCGAGCTGTAGGAGTTGCCCGCCACATCGGCCAGGCGCGTGATCCACAGCTCGTATCGGTGATCTTCCAGGATGCGCTGCGTCGACTTGATCGTGAGGTGCGTTCGCGAGGCAGAGAGATCGACAACGCACGGGATCGGCGCGCCCGAGCCCGCGGCGTCGTGGATCTCGGCGGTGCTCCCGCTTGCCAGGGCCTCCGCGGCATCCAGGACGAAAACTGGATCGACGTCGATCCCGCCCTTCTCGGCGGCGACGAGGAACCGGTCGCCCACCGAGACCGAGAGTGTCGTCTCGAAGGCGCCTGTGTCGTTGGCTTCGGTCTGGGACTGTTCGACCACCTCAGCGCCGGTCAGTGCATCGATCGTGTAGCGGTAGATGTAGGCGCGGCCGAGGGCCGGGAGGCCGGTGCCTGCGATGCGGACTGTACCGGTACCGCCCGGCGTGAGCTCGATCTGGCCGGATACAGCCTTCACGCCGAACCACTGGATGGTCGCGATCGAGAGGGGGCTGGCCTGGGTGAGCTGCGCGCGGCGGCGGTCCTTCGAAAGCGACTCCGTGAAGAAGTAAGTCTGATTCGCACCCGTTGGGGTGTCGACCGAGCCGGCGAAGATCAGGCTCCCGGTATAGGTGTCGCGGATCGTGAGCTGAACGAGATGGCTCGTAGGTACCGGCAGGATGAAGCGCCCCTCATCGAGGGGCTCGAGCAAATACACCAAGTCGAGCGCCGCGACGACTCCGGCTATGCCAGGGGCGAGACCGGAGATGTACGCGAGCTGCGTAGCGTTATTGACCATGACCTGGTAGATACCTTCGGCGCTCGGACCCGGCCAGCCTTCCGATTGGTTTTCGATGCGGCCGTCGCGCACGGCGCAGGGATCCATGACCATCAGCTTGCGTTCTCCGAAAACCGTGACTTCCCGCGCGAGGAAAAGTTGCGCGTCGGCCGGTAGGTTCGCGGGCGCAGGGATCGAGAGCTTCAGCTCCTTGTAACTGCTCTCCCCTTGGAGATCGAGACGGAAGGCGGAGAGGCGTGCGAGGTAGTCGGGAGACGGCACAAGTTGATCAGGATCCGCGATTGGGTCGAGACGAGCGATGATTGGCTCAGCCAACGAACCAGCTTCGGTGCGGATGCCGAAGCCGTCGGGGGTGATGTAGGAGTGTGCGCCGGAGTCGAGCTGGACGCCGCGGCCGTCGGGGGTTGTGTAGACGTCGGGGGTAACTTCGATCTCGTTTGAGGCCAGGTCGATGACGCGGATGCGGACGCGGTCGCCTTCGATTGCGGGGATTGAGATGTCGAAGGAGCCGTCGCTGAGGCCTTGGGTCGAGACCGAGGCGCCGCTGCGCTCGTTGAAGAGCCAGATCGTCGCGCCGGGTTCGATTGCTCCGGGCTCGCCGATGACGCGGATCATGCCGTTTGTCGGGAGAACCACGCGGATCTTCGTGAGATCGTAGGTTGGCGGGATCACATCGCGGGTTGTGAAAGTCGACGTGTAATCGGCCGACATCGCGTTGGCGCGCAGGTCTTGGATCGTGTTCTTGAGAGTGACGGTGAAGGTCTTCGAGGACGGGAGATCTTGGGCTGGGCGGAATTCGGCCAGAAGGCCGTCGGCCGAGAGCGAGACCGAACCGGTGACGCGCGTGGCCGATTCGGTGACATAGAACGAGTCGGCGGTCAGGGTGCTGGCCGAGACGGCCTCGGAGAAGATGATCTGGACTCGCGTCGCTAACGGCACGTTCGTCGCGCCGGTTGCGGGCGTCTGCCCAACGACGCTGGGGCCGGTTGCGTGCAGATTGATGTCGAGGTTGATCAGCGAATCGGCGGTGAGCGCCCCTTCGGCGGTGCCTTCGTCGAGGGTTGTTGGATGGCGGGCAAGAAGTCGAGCGGTGCCGGCGGGCGCGATCTCGTCGTAGCGGCCATTCGCCGCGGAGATCGCAAAGATCCCCTGCCCTTCGGCGGACACGCGCGCCGATGGAACGGCCACGCTCTGGTCAAATACTACGCCTGTAGCATAACCCATCGCCTGTGTGGCTTCGAGGAAGAGATAGACGCCGCCTTCGCGGGCGCCCGTGAACGTGAAGCCGGTGGGTGTGGTGCCTGGCGCGCGCAAGCGGTTGTCTGAGAGCGCGACCGAATCGGTGAGGATCGCGCTCGTTCCATCGAGACGCGATGCCACAAGCATCGCTCCGGGCGTGACGGTCGTACCGGTAACCGAGATCGAGGCCGGTTGCGAGAGCACGGCTCCGCCGAAGGAGACCTCGAGCGCGCCAAGGAATCGGAAACCTTGCGGGATGCCCGCGGGCAGAAGTGCCTCCGCCAACGCCTTCACCGTGACAACGGTGGCGGACGCAAGCGCGCCAGCGGGGATCTGCACTTCCGCCCCACCGTCGCCGGCGACGAGGCCGCCTGCCGGGCCGACGATGCTCCCGCCGGCTTCGGGGCTGTAGAGCACCATCTTGGCGTCCACCCATCCTTCACGCAGGTTCTCCATCGTGACGTTGCGGTTCGGCGAGATGCTGAAATCGACCGACGATTGCTCGCCGCCATAGTTGTAGGCGATGAGATCGGCAACGTAGAGCGGGTAGGTGACGGGGGCGCCCGTGAGCATCTCGTACTGTTCGCTGATCTTGGCCTGGATGAGCGCGCCGCTGGAGACGAGGCGCTGAGTCGAGAACAAGAGCTTCGCCGAGGACGTGCCGCCGGGGAAGACCTGGTTCGGGCCGAAGCTGAGCTGCCCCGTGACGTCTTCGGGAACCGTAGAGTCTGGAAGGCCTTCGAGCGCATGCCCGGCTTGAGGCGCCGGGGGCACGACCGGGACCGTGTCTGCAACCACCCAGGCGTACTGGCCGGTTTGCGTGATCGTGGCGGTGAGCCCGGTCGCGATCGCAAGCACATTCCAGTGGCGTGTCGCCTCATCCCAGCGCACGAACGCGCCCTGGAATGATTGCGCCGACTCGGCCGTGATTTGGATCGGCTGGCCGAAAGTCATGCCGGCTGGGCCGATGTCCAGAGCGAAAAGCGGGCTCCATCCAATCGGCAGGCGATCGGGCAGACCCTGGCCCGTGAGCTGCGCCACGTTGATCTTGCGATCGACGGGGACGCTGTTGGCGGGGGCCGTCACGTGCACGCGGCCGGCGGAGACAGCGTAGGAGCCGCCCTCCGGCGTGATCCGTGCGTCGCCACCCGGAAGGCGCGGCGTGAGGCGCACGTCGAGCACGGTCTCGGCCAGTTGAGAGAGCGACCGCACGGCGCGGCTCGCCGACGTGTAGCCGTCCGTTTCGAAGAGAAGCGTGCAGGTGCTGCCGTTGATGTCGATTGCGAACCGGCCGTCGGAGCCCGTCTGGGTTGCCGACACGGGAGAGCTCGCCGGAGCGCCGTCGATTGTGGCGGCCTTGACCGTGATGGCGTAGAGAGGCAGGCCGGTCGACTCATCATAGACTTCGCCAACGACAACCATCCCGCCCGCCGGGCGATTGAACATGCGGGCGTAGGGATAGCCCATCGGGTTGGCGCCCGTGTCGGTGACGAGCGTTGAGATCTCGAGGAGGAACGGCATTGATGAGAGGTCCGGGACGGGCGTGAACGTGACCTGGGCGCCGGTTGTTGCATACTGCCCGGCGACCGGCCCCGAGGATGTCCGGATCGAGATCGACTGCGCGTTGACCGTAGCCGGATCGACCTCGCGCGTGAAGGTGATCGTGAGCAGGTTGTTCGCGAAGTCGATCGCCGAGACATCGAGTGGCCCCCACTGAGAATTCGTCTCAGCCTGCGTGACGGATGTGACGTTCCCCGCCGCATCGGCCGCCTGGACCTTGAACCGGTTCCGTTCACCGGGCACCAGACGGACGCTCGCGCTGAAGCGACCCGTCTCGTCGGCTGTCGTGCGACGAGACCCGACGCGCACCTGAGCGTTTGGCTCGGTACGGCCGCTCACCGTGACGGTCGATCGCGGGGTCGTGGCCGGAATCGGATCGAGGACCAGCTCGCGCGGAGGGGTCTTGTCGATAGTCGTGAAGCGCGATTCTACAGGTGTAGTGAGAACGTTGCCGGCGAGATCCGTGACACCGGTGGCGCGAGCAAGGACCTGAGCGCCATCCGGGATCGGTGAGCCGAAGGTGAAGATCAGACGGTCGCCCTGAACCCGCTGCGTACCAGGAAGAACGCGCCCATCGCCGAGACTCACAACGACAGTGCCGCCGGCAACCGCCTCACTGAAGCGCAGAACAACAGGGGAAGTCAGTGCGACCGCGGCGCTTCCGGGCGCCGGATCGATCCCGGCGGGAACAGGTGGTCGGGTGTCGAGGGTGACCTCGAGAGGCAGGTGCGATGTGTGGCCGGCTTTGTCGCGAGCCACGAGCGTGATCGTGTTCTTGCCTTGAGAGACAAGTGAGTGCGTGAAGCTGAACCGCCCCTCCGAGTCGAGAGATATGGACTTGCCGTTGGCGGTGAGCGAAGCCGCGGTGGCATCTTCAACGCGCCCGCCGACAGTCAGAACGTTCTGGCGAGTCACGCTCCCTGACGCGGGCTGGCTGACAACGATGCGTGGGGCTATAGCATCGACCGTGACGTCGGTCGAGGCGTCGCTAACGTGCCCAGCGGCGTCGATGGCTTCGACCCGGATCGCGTTCGAGCCTTCGAGGAGAGGAACCTCAACATCGAACCGCCCCGCCTGGACGGAAACAGGCATGCCGTTGACGCGCATGGTGACCGCGGTCGCGTCAGTGACCGTCCCAGACACACGAGTCCGGAAGACGCCCAGAACCGCGCCGGCCTTCGGTTCCACCAGTTTGACCCGCGGCGGCGTCAGATCACAGACGAGATCCAGAGCAGCCTCGGAGATTTTCCCGGCCGCATCCGTTGCCTTGACCATGAGATGGTTCGGACCCTCAGTGAGCGGAACATGCTCAACCACGAACTTCGATCCGAACACAATGCCATCGCGGTTGTTGCACGAGACGGAGACCGGATTGCCGTCGTAGGCGCCGGACACGGTGATTTCGGCCACGCCGAGGACGGCGCCCGCCGCAGGCTCGATGGATTTGAGGACGGGATGGGCGGCGTCGGACGTCTCCTGGCCGCTGACTCGCCCCGACGAGAATCCGAGAAGTGCGCAAAGAATGATGAGAATAGTGATCATCGCTGTACCTGCCGCAAGAAATTCGGTTGATTGATTAGCATTGAAACCCCAAACCGCCACGCCGGGGGCGTCTCGAGACGCCATCCAGTGCCGGCGTCACTCCAAGATCAAACGGGCTCCGGTGGTGATCGCTGCTTTCAGAAGAATCCCCCAAACTCCTGATGTGAGGACGTCCAAAACGGCCGAGCCGATCATCGTTCCGGTCCCTTGGTCCCGTCCACCGTTCCCGCGGCTCCGTGAAGGGTCTTCGCAGAAGTCACATGAATCGTGACCCGATCGGGCACGGCTCTCACGAGGGTGACGCCATTCATCTCCAGCTGAATATCCTCGAGAACGTACGTCCCCGGTGCCGACAGGGCAGGAATGGTAAAAGTACGTCCGGGCACCGTGGTAAGCACCAAGCTGTCGGGCAAGCTCGAGCCGCGAAGCACCGCAGTGACCAGCATCCCGGGCGATGGCGCGGCTTGACGGTCGCAGAAGACTGCCTCCACGCGCTTCGATGTGCCAACCCGCATCGTAATCTCCGACGGTACGATCCTCAGCTCGACAGGGACCACTCTGAGCTCTACCTCGGCCAAAACTTCCTCTCCGGATGCGTACGGTGTTACCAAGCTCGCGAACATCACCACGATCAGAATCGCTCGGACTCTTAGCATGACTCATCACTCCTACATGTCTGTTTCCCAGATCATGACCGTCAAGTTCTGATACCAAACATCAGTCGACTCAAAATCCCAACACAGTCAGGCGATCGTACAAGCCTACAGAGCGCGAAGTCAACAGACTTGCTGCCTCGTTCTTCGCGGGTTGCGCGAGACGGCGGCTAAGTCGCGAAATGCAGCCCGCACCGATCCCTACGTACGCCGAAGGCCGGTACGGGTAACTGTGTTCGGGACCAAGAATGTCGGGTACGCCCAGATGCCGCGATCGGCCCACATCTGCTTCGTCGTCTTTGTCCCGGGGGTGCTCATGTGCCCGGCCGTACGCTCTGCGTCGACTGCCGCGGCTCCACCCTCCTCGCCCCCTCGCACCAGCCGCTCTCTCGCGGGCACGGCCCCCCAGTCCATCGCGACGGTGTCGCGGGACTGTGGAGCATGCCTCGGCGATCGGTGTTTCCGAGTCATGGCTAGGGCCGGTCGTCTGGAGGTCCTCAGTTTTCCTCATCGCCTTCCCTTTCGAAAAATCGGGATTCGATGTCTTCGAACAGAGATTGAAACTGCATCTGACACTGCGCCCTGCGGTCGCGATCTCAATCCTGGACACCGCCCCTGCCAGATTCTCGATCCCGAGTGATCCGCCGAGTGGCTCACCGGTCTCCCGATCCGCGATCTGTATCTTGAAGTCGGCGCACTCCTCCAGGGGCGGCTGCCTCGACCCTCCGTTGGTCGATCGATAGAGGCGTCGGAGCCGACGGTCGTACGAGTATCCGGTGATGGTTACACCCGTGGCATGGGAGTATGCGGGTCGCGGGGGACTGGACAGGGTGATCAGATCGCAGGGCCCATCCTTGCGAACCTCCTCCACACGGGCCACCTCCCACCCACGATCACCACGCAGCAGGAGCCGCTGTCCAGGTTCCACGGTCTCGGTGGTGGCGGCCAACACCGGGTTTCCAGCCTCGACCGGTGCAACCAAAGTCACGGTGGCACCTTCGCCATTGGAGTACAGGGTGACGGATTCCGACCAATTCTTCCCGTTCGGCGGCGACCCGAGCTGCAGCGGCGTGAAATCGTCATGGTCCAGGAAGGCAATCCCCGATCCCGCGCACCTGACGTCCTGGGCGATGGAGTCGGCTGCGAGGCGGAGAGAGTCAGTCTGAAAGACCGTGGTCCCGAGTCGCACCGCCACATCTCGTGTGGCGGAGAAATAGCTGAACGCCGACATGGCGAACAGAGATGTGACGGCCAATCCGACGAGCGCATCCGCCGGGACAGCACCACCGCTCATGGCCGTTCTACCAGTGCGATGATCTCGACCAGACCGCGGTTGCCCCCCACAGGGTAGACCGTGACGCAAAGCCGGATAAGATCCGGGTCACCGTTGTCAGCCGTGCGGGCCAGCCTAAACCCAGACTCTTCATCCACCCCTGACTGGATTGCCTCACCGCGTCGGATCCGAGCGCGAGCCGGATCCAGGTGCCGCTGTGCCACAAGGGTGGCATCGAGAAGCTGGTCGGTGCGACGCGTCGCGCCCGCGGATTCTGTGACCAATGGCGCGCCAGCCAGAACGCCGAACATGAAGATCGTGGCCCCGATGAACGCATCCACAAGGTTGAATCCCATCGTGTCACCTCCTGAGGGAGGGCAAGTGCGGGTGGGATGCCAGCCTGTTCTCCTGTCAACTCCTTGATTCCTCGGGACGGCGGAAAACTATGGGTGTCAACGCCGGTTGACAGCCCGCGAACAGTCGATCCTCAGCGCCAATCGCATGGATCCTACGAACCCTGGAACCGATTGATTATCATCACACGCCCGTGGAAACTGACGGCATGGCCCGTGAGCAAGCGCCGGGTGTCAACCACAGTTGACACGTCTACAGGAGTTTACGCCGACCCGTCGTGGCGGGCACACTCGGGGATGTCGGGCCTCCTCGGCAACGCCTCAGAGGACTGGGGTGCGTCTATGGTAGCCGCAAACGTAGACGTAGTCGTCGACGAACAGCCTATGATTTCGTGCGGGTAGGGCGGAGGTGATGCCTCCGCCCCCCTCGTTGTCGCCTGAGGCTGGACCCCAACCAGCGCCATTGCTTCAGCATGCATCGTTAGTGCACTGGGCGACCCCGTGTGGGGTCCTCGTTGCAAGGAGCCACGTCCGTCTCTCACCGGACATCCACCCCTGTGTAGGAAATCCGTAACTTAGGTCTGCATTCTTGTAGTGAGAGCAGCCCCCAGTTTGCCAGGCGACGGGAGCGAAGGCGCCAGTTATCATTGCGACATCGACGTTTGAAGCGGAACGCGCGGATGCGCATTCTGATCCAGCAGTCAATTCGCGGGAACGACCGGTTGACCTGCGCAACCCCGAAGTACCTAGACCATCCTCGCACGACAGCGTTCACGTTGGCGATGACGGCGTCGACATTCCTCCCTTGCTCACGACGGGTTAGCAAACGGATTTCGTCCTTGAAGCGGTCGAGTGATTTGGCCCGGATGCCGTGGCAGTGTCCGTGAAAGTGGAACCCGAGAAACTCGAAGCCATCGCGGAAATCCGAGAGACGAGTTTTCGTCTCA
>JACPPM010000043.1 GCA_016191015.1 Acidobacteriota bacterium
AACGCGGCGGAGCCGCAACCTGCATTGGTTGCGTCTCCGCCGCGCGTGAGAGCGTGGAGCGTGGAGAGTGAGAGCGTTCTTCCGAGCCACCCCGATCGGCCGAGACGACCGCTCCGTTCCTGCATTCCTCCCCTCCTGCTTTCCTGAGAGGAGCTCGGAAGATCTAGCCGCCTCTCATTTTTTTGCCATTTCGCGTCAACACTCAACTTCCTAGACACTATGCCCTCCGGGCTAACGGCTAATGGCTAAGGGCTGATAGCTCTATCCGTCTTTCCTATACCTGTATCCCAACCCATGCACGGTCTCGATGCCGGTGAAGCCGGGGTCGACCTGCTCGAACTTCCTCCGGAGTCGCTTGACGTGGCTGTCGATCGTGCGGTCGCTGACGTAGGTGTCGTGCGGGTAGCCTTCCTGCATCAATTGCTGTCTGGTCTTGACATGGCCTGGGTGACGGACGAGAGCGTGGAGGAGCATGAATTCGGTCACCGTGAGTGGCACCGTGGTCTCGCTCCACCGCGCCTGGTACATCTCGAGGTCCAGCCGCAGTCGGCCGGCACTGAGGACGCGATTTGGGGATGTCTGCGCGGGATCGCGGGCGAGAGCCAGACGGCGGAACAGCACCTTGACGCGCGCCAGCAGCTCGCGCATCGAAAACGGCTTGCAGAGGTAGTCGTCGGCGCCGAGCTCGAGGCCCAGAACACGATCCAGCTCCTCGTCGCGGGATGTCAGAAATATGATCGGCACGCTCTCGGAAAGACCGCGAATCCTGCGACAGAGATCGAGGCCGTCCATACGCGGCATGATGATGTCGAGGATGACCAGGTCGGGCAGGCGCGTCCGCAGGGCATCCCACGCCTCCTGGCCGTCCGCATACGCTTCGACCGTGTATCCCTCGCGGCGGAGAGCGAAGCCGACCGTATCCCGGATGTTGGTATCGTCTTCGACGATTCCAATCACTCCCGGCGATGCAACTTTCATCCGATCAGTATACTCCGGCTGCCACGCTCTACGTCTCGTGATCCTCGACTTCCAGTGGCAACCTGATGATGAAGGTCGTGCCCTTGCCCACCTCAGTCTCGAACGCGATCGTCCCACCGTGCTTCTTGACAACCACATCGTGCGAAACACTCAATCCCTGCCCTGTCCCTTTCCCGATTCCTTTTGTAGTGAAGAACGGGTCGAAAACGCGCGACCGGATCGCCTCGGGAATCCCGGTGCCCGTGTCTGAGACGCGGATCTCCACCCAGTCTCCGTCGCGCATTGTCTGGATGGTGATCAGGCCTTTGGGAGCTGATTCATCACCACGCGCGGCTGCGATGGCGTGGGCAGCGTTGATGATGACGTTGAGAAACACCTGATTCAGCTCACCCGGCAGACACGGAACAGGCGGGAGGGCGGGTGCAAAGTCGGTGACCAGATCCGCGACGTATTTCCACTCGTTGCGGGCCACGGTGGCCGTGGAGTCGATCGCCTTGTTGATGTCGACCGGTGTCTTCTCTCCGGTACCCGGATGCGCAAAATCCTTCATGGCACGCACAATCCGCGTGACACGTTCGAGCCCCTCCAGCGACTGCTGAATGGCCTTGGGGATCTCCTCGGTGAGGTACCCGATGTCGGCCCGCTCGAGTGCCGCATCCACATCGGCAATCTGTCCGGGTGTGACCGAGCCTGCCCGGCACCCTTCCAGAAGCTGCCCGAAGCTCGCCTGCACCTTCAGCAGGTCACTGAATGCGTCTCGCAGAAACCGCGTGTTATCCCCCACGTACTGCGTGGGAGTGTTGATCTCATGCGCAATGCCGGCGGCGAGGAGCCCGATGGATTCCAGCTTGAGGGCCTGAACGAGCTGGCTCTCGAGAATCCTCCGCTCCGTGATGTCGGCACCGAGCAGCAGGAAGCCGAGATAGACTCCTTCGGGACTATTGATGGGGTTGACCGTGATGGCCAGAAATCCCTCCTTTCCATCGCTCCGCGTGTATCTGATCTCGTCATGCCGCGATGGCCGCCCGTCGCGACGACAGCTGGAGATACAGGCGAGGATTGCGGTCCAGTCCCATCGAACCGGACACTCACCGAGCGGCCGGCCAATCACACGATCCGGTTGAAGACCGAATGTGCTGACGGACGTCGCGTTCCATAGCGAGACTCTGTCGTCCCGGTCGACGCCGATCAGAATCGAGGAAATCGAAGACAATATCTGCTCGGTTTCGGCATGCGCCCTGCGCAGCTCCTCTTCGGTCTTCTTCCTGTCAGTGATATCCCGGACCGTGGCCTGCAGCACGCGCTCACCGGCGAGCTCATGAGCGGAAAGCAAAACTTCCGCTGGAAAATCCTCCCCATTCTGCCGGCGATGCATCCATTCAAACCGATGGTGGCCGCGGCTGAACGCCGTTTCAATGCGCTCCTGTGCCGCCGACCGCGAGTCCCGGCCGTCCGGCTGCAGGCGCGGCGACACATCAGCCGGATGCATCCCCTCAAAATCGGATTTGCGCCCCACGCCGAACATCTCGAGCGTGCGCCGGTTGCAATCGAAAAACCCCTTTTCCGTCAGCAGCATCACGGCGTCATTGGAGCCCTCATAGATCGCTCTGAACCGCGACTCACTGTCGCGGAGCGCCCCCTCAGTGCGCTTATGCTCGCTTACATCTCGGGAGTTCACAAGCACACCTCCCACCCCGGGGTCGTCGAGCCGAATCCCCTGTGACTCCAGCGTGATGTACGAGCCGTTCTTGTGCAGGACCCGGAAATCGGCGATCTCGACCGTGCCCGGGGCTTGGACAAGTCGACCGAAAACCGATGTGACGCGAGCCCTGTCATCCGGATGCACGAGCTCGAATGCGCTCCTGCCGACCAACTCGGTGGTCCCGTATCCCAAGATTCGATCGATAGACTGACTCTGAAACCTCACGAGGCCGTCAAGGTCGAGCACCGAGATGATATCCAGCGAGTTGTCAATAAGCGCGCGAAAATAGATCTCGCTTTTGCGGAGCGCCTCCTCGATTCTCCGGTGCTCCCGCTTCGCCTCCACCTCGGTCCGCAGACGCGCCACGGCCGTCCCCAAACGGTCAAGCCGGTTCTTGAGGACAATCTCTCTCGCCCCTTCCCAAAGGAGCTCCAGCGCCATCTCCTCGCCGACCGACCCGGTCACCACGATGAACGGAGTGTCCGGCGCCATCTGCCGCACGATCTTCAGAGCCTCGCGAGCATCAATGTCCGGCAGGTGGTAGTCCGACAGGATTGCGTCGTATTGCACACCCTGCAGTGCGGCAACGAAGCTCTGCCGGTCTTTCGCGCGATCAACCTCAACCGGCGAATCTCCATTTGCGACAATTGCCCGCACCAAGGTCGCGCAGGAAGAGTCATCCTCGAGATGCAGAATCCGCACGATCACGCCTTGGCAGCCACGATAGGCTCATTCTGTATCGAATCGCAGGTGGCGTCCAGTCCCTAACGCGGCGGAGCCGCAACCAAACAGGCAAGACCCAGGCACGCTGCGAGACCCTTCCGAGCACCTCTCAGGAAAGCAAGAAGTTAGGAAGGCAGGAAGGGGTCTGTTCGATGCCACCCTGAGCTCCGGAGATGACTGCTCCGTTCCTGCATTCCTCCCTTCCTGCTTTCCTGAGAGG
>JACPPM010000245.1 GCA_016191015.1 Acidobacteriota bacterium
CTCGCACACCCGCGCCGCAGGCACAAAGCAAACCGATCACGACGATACTAAGCCTTTTCATGCCCCTGTTCTCCTCAATTGTTTCTATCTCTCATTGTAAATCCACCACCCGGGGCTGTCAAAGAAAAAGGGGACGGCCCGCAAGACTACGGCAAAGTCCCGGAAACCGCAGATTTCACAGATTGACTCGCAGATGTCGCCGATTGCTTCGCGCCGACCCGAGAGTGAGGAGCAAGTTGCTCGTCGCGTGAATGCTGGAAGAATCTGCGTAATCTGCGCGGAAATCTGCGCCATCTGCGGTTTCGCACGGAACGGCCTCGTCCGAGTCGGCGCCTCGACTTTGCCGCAGTCCTGCAGAACCGGCTTCCAGGTTGACATCCTCATGATGCGAGGCCTAGAGTCTAGGCAGGGCTTGAGAATGCGGAGCATTCTGGATGTTGTCACCTGAATCGTCCGGGCGGGACGATCTCCACGAAGCGCTGGCGCGTCTGGGAGTGGGCGTCATCAGCGTGGACACTGGGGGCGGGGTGGTGAGGCTGAGCCCTTTTGCCGAGCGGCTGACGGGATGGGAGACGGACGATGCGAAGGGGAGGCCGCTGGAGAAAGTGTTCCGAGTGGTTCGGAAGAGGCAGGCGACCGCGGGGGCGGCCGATAAACCCGCGGTGGGGGTAGGCGTGACTTATGAAGGCACACTCATCTCCCGGAACGGTCAGCGCCTGACCATAGAATACACGGTGGCGATTGAGCATGCTCGCGCGACCACCACAGTTGTGTTCCATGATGTGACCCAGCACCGGCTCGCCGGTCTCCAGATCGCTCGCCGGGATACGCACGATCAGTTGACGGGCTTGATGAACCGGGATGCGTTCAGTGCGTCGATCGAGAGGGCGCTGGCCGATGTCGATGGTGCCGGCCAGATGTTGACGGTCTGCCAGATCGACATCGAGCAGCTCGGGTTTATCAACAAGACGTGCGGATACCTCGCCGGCGATAACCTCATTCAGTGGGTCGCCGCGCTCCTGCGTGAAGAAGCGCGTGAGAACCACGTGCTGGCTCGCCTGGCGGGAGACGTTTTCGGGATCCTGACGATCGGCGTGGGATCCCTCGACGAAGCGCGGCGTGTGGCGGAAAGCGTGCTGGGGAGACTCCAGCACTTCCTCTTCACCTGGGCTCATCAGACCTTCCCCGTTGGGGCGTCGATCGGACTCGTCCCGGTGGCTCGGGGCGCGCACGGGGTCGCAGACGTGCTGAGCGCCGCGGAGCACGCCTGTTCACAGGCGAGGGGCAGTGGCCGCAACCAGATCTCGGTGTGCAGTCTCCAGGACGAAGAGCTGTCGCTTCACCACCAGGAGATCGAGTGGGTGACCCGCATCAAGAAAAACCTCTCGGAAGGCGGCGTCGCCCTCTTCGCACAACCGATCCGGCCTCTCAAGAAGGCCGACCGAGACGGTCTTCATTTCGAAGTGCTCATGCGAATCCCTGGCGACGACGGGCTGCTCAAGAGCGCTGCCGGTATCATCCGCGCCACCGAGAGATATGGGCTGATGTCCCAGATCGACCAGTGGGTCGTGCGGACGACGTTGCGAGTCCTGAAGGAGCAGCCGAAGGAGGTCATCGATCGGCTGCACCTGTGCTCGATCAACCTGTCGGCCGTCTCGGTTCACGACCGGTCCCTCTTCGAGCTCATACGGCATCAGGTCGAGGATTCCGGGGTGGCCCCGGAGAAGATCTGCTTCGAGCTGACTGAGAGCGCCGCCGTCGAGAACCTCAAGCTCGTCCAGACTTTGATGGGGGGGCTCAGGTCCATGGGCTGCCGATTCGCTCTGGACGATTTCGGAATGGGCGTCTCCTCCTACGCACACCTCAAGCACCTGCCCGTCGACTACCTCAAAATCGCGGGAGATTTCATCGAGGACATCGCGATCAATCCGTTGGACCACGCCATGGTCGAGTCGATCACGCAGATCGGGCGAGTGCTTGGCGTCCAGGTCATCGCTGAGAGCGTCTCGAGCCAGGGGGCGCTCGAGGTGGTGCGCTCTCTCGGCGTCGACTACGCTCAGGGCAATCACGTCGGCGCCCCGCTGCCGATAGCCGAGTTGCTGAGGTCGGATGAGGTCAAGGCACATCTGGCGAGGTGATGGGCGCCGTCGCTTGGCCGCCTTCGGCATCCTCACGCTGACTGGCCTCCTCGCTCACAGTGCCTGTCAGGGGAATCAGCTCCCGGCGGCGAACCGGATCCGTATCGGGATCTCATCGGATGTCGTGACGTTGAACCCGCACGGCCACGATGATGGCGTGACCTGGGGCGTGCAGGCCAACATATACGAGGGGCTGGTCGCCTTCGATGCCCAGCTCAGGATCGTGCCCTGCCTGGCAACGAAATGGGAGAACCCCGATTCGACGACCTGGCGGTTCTACCTGAGGAGCGACGTCACCTTCCACGACGGGCGGCCGATGAGGGTCCTCGACGTCCTGTACAGCATCCGGCACGCCCTCCAGGATACAACCTCCCAGATTCGAAGCAAGCTCGCCGGCGTCCGGGAGGTCACTGCCTACTCCGAAGGAGGGATCAACATCAGGACGGGATCTCCGGATCCGGTGATTCTCAACAAGCTCGTGGATATCTACATCGTTCCCGAGGGGGCGTTCATGCGGCGGGAGGACAACCCTCCCGGCACGGGGCCGTACGTCCTGGAAGCTTGGAAGCGCGCGGGCACGGTGTACCTGCGGCGGTTCTCGGGGTACTGGGGGCCGCGCCCCACGATCGAGCGAGCCGTGTTCGTTCCGCTCCGGGATCAGCTCCGTCGGGCCGAGCCGCTTTTTCAGGGGAAGATCGATCTGGTCAACGGTCTCACCGCGGATGACATCGCCACAATCATGAGGAGGCCTGATCTCAAGATGCTGGTGACAGCCGGCACGACCGTGAGCTATCTGGGCTACAGATGTGGCGGTCTTGGCAACCCGTTCGACGATCGCCGGTTCCGGCAGGCGATCTACCTTGCGATCGATGTCGAACGAATCATCAGGGAGACTTTTCACGAATACGGCGAGCCCGCCAACCAGCCCGTTCCACCGGCGATTTTCGGCTACAACCCGTCTCTCCCGAAGAGATCGCATGATCAGGCCCACGCCCAAGCCCTGATCGCCGAGATGGGCGGACCGCCCCAAGATCCGCTGATACTGCACATGCCCGAGAACGCGGTCAGGCGCGTGGGCCCGCATTTGCAGAGAGACCTGGAGCAGATCGGGCTCACAGTGCGCGTCCAGCCGCACGCCTGGAAGGATTTTTACAGGAAGATGATGAACGGTGATCTCGGGTTCTATCTCTCAGGGTGGAGTTGCGGGAGCGGCGACGCGAGCGATTTCTACGATGCGTGCATCCATGCCCGCACGGGCGGCTTCGGAGAGGTGAACGTCGGCAACTGCTCGGATCGCGCCCTCGACCTGCGGATCGAACGCAGCCACACGATCCTGAACGCGAAGGAGCGGCTGGTGGTTCTGAAGGGAATCATGGAGACCGTCATGGAGGAGCTTCCGGTGATCCCCGTGTACTACATCAACGAATACAACGCCGCGTCAAGAAAGGTTGTCTGGACCCCGCGCGCCGACGACCGTGTCCTGGTTCGCGAGATCAAGCTCGGGCCGTGGTGAGCATCTCCACCTTCTGTCCCTGGTTGTAGGGCCGGATCGACCGGGAAGTTCTGCACCGGCATCGGGTTGGGCCGATCGCGCAGAGTCAGAGCGGACAGACAGGTGAATCTTGCGACGCAGCTCACATCCAAGGGTGGTGGAATCGTGTGGATGAGTGTTCGGCTGCGAAAAATCGGGTCTCACCGCGGACCGCCTCGGAGCGATACGCCCAAAGCGAAGAAGAAGCCCCCGAAGAAGGTACGCGCTCCCCGGGGGCCTTTTCGCCCCGCTTGAGTTGTCTGGTTACCTCATGATCTCGACGCGAGTGCGAATGTCCTCGACCGCGAGATCGGCATTGGCTCCGTGGAAGCTCGCGATCACTTCGTCGGTCGGGTCGACGCCCTCGAGGGCTTCACCTCTGAGCGCGTAGCGAGCCTGATGGTTGATGAGGAAGTACATCCCATCCTCGCCTTCCTTCAGAAATAGAAGGTATCGCGTGCCGATCTCGTACGGACCGCCGTCATCGATGTCCATGATCGCGCCATCAGGGAGGCGGCCGCCGGTCTGTTCGACCACGATACTCCTCCCGGTGAGGTTTCCTTTGATCACAGATTCGATGGCGAATCGATTGTTCGTGAAGGGAGTTGCATCACGGCCCCGGCCAACGATTCTACCGGGCACCGCTGATTCGTGTCGCGCGAGAGCGATCACGTCCGCACCGGCCACGAGCCCTGTCGGAGTACGGTAGACATCCTTCCACATCGCGCGTGTGTGGATGACAGCCTGATCGCCCTTGAAGAGATCCGAGCCCACGATGGCGACCGCAACGCCGGCCCCGAAAACCAGAACCGCCAGCACAATCTTCTTTTGCATCTCAGTTCCCTCCCTGCGCCGATCGGAGCCCGGCGTAAATCGACGCGAGCTGGTCCTTGTCGTGCTGATTGATCTTGTTGCCGGCGGTCAGGATGGTGTCGTTCATGCACGTGTTCGTCTCCGTGCGGTTATGGTCGAGCCCAAACGTGTGCCCGACTTCCTGACAGGCAACGTGGTCGACATTTGTCTGTGAGTAGCGTGAGGTGTCACGAAGGTAAGAGTCGTTCGCCTTAGACGTCGCGCGGGTGATGATACATCCGCTCGGGTAGATGGTCGCCAATCCCAGCCATCCGTTCCGTCCGTACGTGTCGTAGTAGAGTCGGAGCTGAGTTCCGGAAACGAGATTCATGACCGTCCCCGTGTGCCAGACCGAGACCGACCCGTTGAAGGCGTTGACGTAGTCCTGGCGATTTCTGCCGATCGCCCTTCCTCCTGCCCTCTCTTCGACCGGACTCGCGTACCCGACCGTCGTGCCGGACCAGTGGTATGCAGTGTTCCCGCTGCAGATCCACGGGTGGTTGGCCAGCACGATGCCCGTGCCCACAGCCAGGCCCACCGCGAAGATGGTGCAGAGGTACAGAATCACGCGTCTATTCATTCGGGATCTCCCTCCTTGGAGTGACGTACATTGTATCGAGAACTGCCGGCCAGTACCGTCGTCGGGATGCATTCGGGGCAAACCACCTCGATCACGTCCCCGACTTCCCCCTCGTCAAGGGGTTTGTCCCAGACGGCCTTTACCGTGCCCTCCCTGTCGGCCACAACCGTCAGTGGCACTTCGGTGACTCCGTACTGCCGTTGCAGATCGGTGTTCGGGAAAGGGACGACCGGATAGGGAATCTGTGCACGACGAGCGTGCTGGACAGTACTGTATGAATCCGCGATGGAGAGGCCGATGACATGAGCCATCGAGCCCATCCGCATGAGCCTGTCGTGGACCTCGAGCCATCGAGGCAAAGCGATCTCGCATCGATCACAGGCAGGATCGTAGATGAAGAGAAGCCAGGGACCGGTTCCCGGAGCTGCCAGGTGAATCTCTTTTCCGTCAACGGCGCGCGCAGAAAACGGGGTGAGTCTGTCTCCGTCGCGAAGCTGGCGAGGTCTCTCGACATCTGCCACCGGCTTGACATCTCGCGCTGCCAAAGCCAGACGCGTTTCCAGCGCCCTATTCTCGAGATACAGATACCCGGCGAGGAGATATCCCGCGACGGCCACCGCCGCAAAACCGAGGGTCATCCCCCGAGTCCGAGCCCAACCCACTCTCTGCCCCCAATCACGGCTCATGGCGACCGATCGTGATCTCCTTCTGACATGATCCGCGGCAAAGCCCCGCCTGCGCGCTCATGGTGTTTCTTTCCGGGGCACGAATCATCTCCGCCTCATCTGCCCGATTGACAAAATAGTACATTCTTGAGAACAGTTGTCAAGATGGTTGGCAAGCCCTTTACCCGGCGACAAGGTCATCACTCCATGAGAGCCCGGGCCGGCGAGAAGGGGTAGGTCCGAGGAGAGGAGGAGCGTAGCAGTGGTTGAGCATCCGCCCCACACTCACCGGGAGAGACGGGCGGCCCACGATCATCCACGCGTGCCGGATCTGCACTACCGGCATAGGCATTGAGGCGAGCTACGAATCCCCGCCAGTCAGGTCGGGGAGTCGAGGTGCTCTCGCAGCTCTTCCACTGTCCCCTCGTAGTGGATCCCTCCTTGCCGCATCAACACAACGCGAGATCCGATTCCAAATGCTTCCTCTCGATCGTGCGTCACATAGATCAGTGTGAAACCAATCAAGGCGTGAAGGCGGAGGATTTCGTGACGCATGCGGATGTTGAGCTGCTGGTCGAGGTTCGACAGGGGCTCATCCATGAGCAGGGCTCGCGGGCGCAGCGCCAGGGCGCGAGCGAGAGCGACGCGCTGCTGCTGGCCGCCGGAGAGCTCGGCCGGGCGTGCCTCCGCGTAGTCTTGCATCTCCACCATCCCGAGCATCTCGAAGATCCTTGCCTCGCGCGCACGCCCGGCCACGCCGCGGGCGCGGAGACCCAGCTCGATGTTTCCCCTGACACTCAGGTGCGGCCACAGAGCCAGATCCTGGAAAACCATCCCCAAGTTTCGTTCCTCGGGTTCTCGAAGGATTCGGCCATCCGCCGCCACGACCTCTCCACCGATGCGGATCTGGCCCGAGTCGGGCGCTATGAATCCGGCGAGCAGCCGCAGGATAGTCGTCTTGCCGCAACCTGAGGGTCCGAGCACCACCAGGCGCTCGGCGGCCTCGACAGCGAGCGACACATCCCGCACGATTTTACTACCATTGTAGATTTTCGAAACTGACCGCAATTCGATCAACGTCACGCGGCCCTCCTCATCAGAACGGCGAGCAGTCCAGCAGGCACGAGCGTCACGCCGATCATCAGGACGCACAAGGCGGCCGTGACCGAGGGGAGCCCGTTCGCCATCAGTGTCATCGTGCGGACCGGCAACGTGTCTTGACCGGAGGGGTACAGGAGCATCGTCAGGCCCGTGTCGCGCAGACAGAAGATGTAGGCGACCAGCCACGCCGCAAGAAGTCCCTTCTTGGACATCGGCATGACAATGCGTATCATTCGAGTCGTCCACCTCGCGCCCGCGATCCGCGCTGCTTCTTCCATGGAGGAGGGGATGTGGTCCAGCGCGACGGCGGTGATGCGGCTCGTCAGCGCCGTGTACTGTGCTACGTAGCCGATCAGCACGATGAGCGGTGTCGAATAGATGAAGCTGGTGGATCGGTGGTTCCACAGACCAATCAGCCCCACTGCCATCACAGGGCTCGGAGTTGCGAACAGGAATACCGTCATGAAGTCGACCCATCGCCACAACGCAAGAGCGCGCGTGCGAATGAGATATCCGCAGAGGAAGCCGATGATCATGAGCGCAAAGGCGCCAATCGCCGCAAAGACGACGCCGCGTCCGAGGCTGGCCCCCGCGCGGCTGATGGCTTCGACCAAGGCTCCGGGCGCAAGCGACTGAGCGATGATGCAGCCCACAGGCACGAGCACGAGGGCACCCGTCCAGACCAGAGCACTGAGGCTCCATCGGCGACGACCGAGATGGATCCGCGCCACGGCCGCTCCCGTCGACCCGGTGCGAAGCATGCGGCTTCTCTGCTGTAGAAGCCGATCTTCCGCGAAGAGCAAGAGAAACGTCACAAGGGCGAGAGGCAGCGCTGCGGATGTGGCCGCCTCGAAATCATAGAATGCCGAGAATTGAGCGAAGACTTCCAGGGGAAAGACGTCGTATCGTAGGAACATCGGCACGCTCATCTCGCCGAGCGACAGCAGAAACACCAGCACGCCGGCCAGAGCGATCCCTGGAGCGATCAGCGGCAGCGTGATACAGCGCAAGACGCCGGGCCAGCTCGATACCAAACGTCCAGCCTCTTCCAGGCGTGGGTCAACCGCGTTCAGGTAGGTCAGGGTCAACAGGACGACGATCGGAAGAAACGCGGTGGTGAGGACAAGGACGCAACCGCCCAGTCCAAAGAGCATCCCTGATGTCGCGACGCCCACTTGCGGGTCGAGCCAGGCGGTCACGGCACCATGACGGCCGAGCACGTCGAACCATGAAAAGGCCATCACGTACGGCGGAAGCAACAGAGGCACGCTGAAGAGGACAAGAAGAAGCCTCCGCAAAGGGAGGTCCGTCCGGCCGAGCAATATCCCCAACGGGACGCCCATGGCGAGAGCGAGAGCTGTGGTCGATGCAGCAAGCGCGATACTGTGACCTGCAAGGATCGCGATCCGGCCCGAGCCAAACAGCGTCCGGTAGTAGGCGTACCCTGTGCTCGATTCGGCGAGCAGGCTCCTCACGGTCATCACGGCAACAGGCAGCAGCCCGGCCGCGGCGACGAGGAGCGCAGCCCCGCCGAGGAAGGCCTGTCGCGCCGTCAGTATCCTGCCCACGCCTCCGTCCTACCTGATTTCCGCGATTTCACCTATCTCCTCCGGCCGCACGATCACATGCTCACACGGAAGGGGCGTCTGGACCAAGACCACGATCATGTTGCTCTTGCCGGTGTTGATGATTTCGTGAGGTGTGTTGACGGGGACATAGACCGCCTCGCGCGCCGCAACCCTTTTCTTTTCACTCCCGACGATGACCTCGCCTTCTCCTTCGACAAAGAAGAGTATCTCGGCGGATATCGGGTGGCGGTGAAGCGGGTTCTTCTGCCCCGGTTGAATGCAGTACATATTGAAGTGAAGCTCCCCCGACTCGAAGAGGCGCTTGCGCACGAAGGTCTTGGGCCGAAACTCGATCTGGTCGTCAATTTTCAGAGTTTGCATGATCTCCTCCTGGTCAGTCGCTTCCCCGCGGAACCTCTCCCGTGCGGCAAGCGCTGAAATGTTTTCTCACCTCTCTGCCTCCTTCAGCGCGAGCTCGATTTTTCCTGAGTCTGGCCGGAGGCCGTGACAAGCGGGTCTCTTACAGTGATGGCAAAAGTCGCGGCTGCTGCAGCCATCAGTATCGAAATAATCAGAAAGGCATTCGAGTAGCTCAGTGAGGAGATCAGGAAGCCGGCCAGGATTGGTCCAGCAGCCTCGCCGCTATCCCAGATTGTGCCGAAAACCCCCATGGCCGACCCCATTCTCCCCGCCTTCGCCAGATCGGCCACCAGCGCCGTGGTCGAGGGTGTGACGATCGCCACGCCGAAGCCGAAAAAGGAGGAGAGAGCGAGGAGAGTGGAAAAGCTCTGTCCTCTGACGATCAGAGGAAGACTGAGGGCGCAGAGAAAGAGACCGAGAAGGATCATCGGCTTTCTGCCGATCCGGTCCGAGAGCCAGCCGCCGGCAGGCTTGCCCATCATCGTGGTGGCAAGCTGGCCCCCCATGATGAGTCCAATCTCTGCATCATTGTGGCCGATTCGCTTGGCGTAGAGTGGGAAGAAGCCCAGGAAGGCTCCGTATCCGACGTACATCGCGGCTTCCAGGGCCGACGCAATGATAACGGGTCTGTTCGTTAAGACTTCGCGGATGCCTGCTTTGAATTCCGCCCATCGTCGAGGATTGGTCGTTGCCGAGGCCTGGGATCTCTCCTCGGCCGGGAGACACAGAACGATGAGGAGCGGAAGCAGACCCAGTCCACCCGCAACCAGATAGGTGACCGGATAACTGGCGGTGGAAAAGAGGATGAAGCCGCCCACTGCGGGGCCCAGCGTGGAACCGATATCGTTCGCCGACGCGAACCACCCGAGTTTCTCGCCGCGGCCCTTCTGAAAGATGTCCGAGACGTATGCGGCGGCCACCGGTGAAAAAATCGCCGTGGCAAGACCGTGGAAAAACCGCAACACGAGAAGACTTACAGGTCCTTCGACCAGCGGATAGAGAAAGGGCGGACCAGCGAAAAAGAAGGCTCCAAGGATCAGCATGCGCCTGCGTCCGAGAACGTCGGAGAGCGCCCCGGCAGGGAGCTTGATGAAGATTCCGGTGATCGTTGACGCGGCGACGATCAAGCCAATGAGCTCCGGTGATGATCCTAGATCCTGAGCGAAGCGCGGCAGAATCGGGCTGCGCGCCATCTGGTAACTGAAGCGCGAGATCATGCCGGCCATGACAAGGATGAGGAACGGCTTGCCCGCTTTCATGATCCAAACGGCAATCCAATCCTCGCAACACGGCGCGCGGCCCGACCGGGGATTGGCTGGCGAGTCATCAGTAGCCGGTCCATTCCTTGAGCAGCGGTTGAATCTGCTGCATCTTTCGAGAAACTTCAGCGTAGTCGACGTGCATCGTTTTCAAAGTGGCGAGCCGCCGGACGTGAGCGGGCGTCTCCACGTTTGGATGAAGCGGGATCTGGGCGCAGTCTGCAAAGGCGAGCTTGCTTTCGGTGGCCGGCGACAGCAGATAGTCGATCAGCCGCCGAGCCTCTGCCGGGTGCGCGCACCCCTCGATGAGAAGCGATGCATTTGGCACGATGAAAGTCCCCATACCGCCTTCTTTCTGGTCAGGATAGACCTCTTCCACTGCCCGGCCCTGCTTGACCCGATTGTGACTGTCGTCGCTATCCACCAATGCGAATTCTGACTCTCCCGACGCGACAAGATCCGCACTCTCACCGTTGCTGGTTGAAATCCTGACCTCGTTCTTCTTCAGGTCGTCCAGAAACTTCGCTCCTGCTTCGTCCCCCCAAGTCGTGAAGAGCGCCGCGATTTCGGCCGTCGTAGTCCCGAATAGAGGATTTGCGATGACGGAGCGGCCCTTCCATCGCGGGTCCGTGTAGTCGCGGATGGATCGCGGTCCATTGGCGAGCCCCTTCTTCACGACGAAGACCCGCGCCCTCGCCGAGAATCCCGTCCAGTAGCCGGCGGGATCCTTGAACTCGGCCGGGACCGTCTCGGCGAGCGGCGACACATATCGAGCTGCGATTCCGCGCTGCTTGAGCAGCTCCGCGCGGATAGGCTCATTCGCCCAGTACACATCCGCCTGAGGGTTGTCCTTCTCCGCGATCAGCCGGTTCATGACCCCTGTGCTCTTGGCCTCCTCGGTGTCGAACACCGTCCTGACCGCGATGCCGGTCTCCTTCTCGAAATCTCGAAGAATCGGCTCGGCGAACACCTGGTCCTCGCTCACGTAAACGACAACCGATGATCCACCTCGTCGCACTCTGGAGCAGGACGCAGGCGCGATGACAAGCCCCGCCACGAGCACGATCAGCCATCGATTCTTCAGGCATCGTTCATTGCGGCGCAAACAGGCTGGAGGCCTCAGGGCGACGGGTCGTTCCACTGGTCGATGCATTCTATTTCGCGACGACGCGTAGGTCGTCGAAGTGAGTGAGTGAATCGGCCTTCGTCCACAGGCCTATCTTGCCCGCCTCCTTGAACGTGTCGTCGGTGGCTTCAATCTTCTTCTGGCCATCGTAGTAGCATGTGATCCTGTTCCCGACGCAGTCGACCTTCAGCTCGTGCCATTCGCCCGCCGTCACCTTGAAGTTGGCGCCAGCGAACTGACGACGTGTTCCGTCGACCACATGGTAGAGCCGGAGATTGTCCTCCAGCGCGTTCGCCCGCACGACGTAATAGTTATTCGCATCCACGAGGCGGAACACAAGTCCGGCAGCGCGATCGACCTCACCATCGACGGCCTTGAACTTCACAATGAGATCAAGATCTTTGTAGCTGCCATGGTCGGCAATGAGCAACGGGAAGCGGTAGTCCGTGCGATCTCCCGACGTCTGCGCAACAACGTTCGTTTTGGAAGGGGCTGTCGTGTCCGTGACAACGACCCACGTCCCTTCAGGGCCTTGTCCGGTGCGCGCGCTGTGGAAGCCCGGCGGCGCTCCTCCGGTCTTGTCCTTGTCAAAGTCGGCGGCCAGCGTTTGACCGGCTGGTTGTAGCGGAGAGGACGCTTCCGCCAGCACAGCCGATAGCGAAAGCCGCCCATGCCTCTGGAGCTGCCCGAGCGAAACGCCCAACAGCACAAACGCTGCCAAGCCAACGACGACCCAAATCTGCTTGTTCATCTCAGTTCTCCTCGCACCCCAGATCCTATCGGGTCAACAGGCGCGCGCCTACTGAAGATTTCCTGAAGAAATGGTCAGAGATCATCCGCACAAGGAACATCATGGACCACCGATCTTTTCGTAGAAAACATGCACTCTTCGCTTTCATTTTTCAGGTTTGTCACCAACGTCAAAGGAAAGCATACGCTCGGCGATTGCCGTTTGATCTTCAATGAAGCTCGGATCGTTGTACCGATTCAAATCGAAAACGAGTCTCGCCCGAAAGGTGTAGGTCCCGAACTTCAGAGGCGGAGCCCAGGTGAGCACACGCTCGTCTCCCGCTCTAATCGGTGGCTCGTGAGGTCCTTGCGAATCAGCTTGCATAGCCGCGACTGCGTCAGGTCGTTTCTTGTCTTCGTCGAGGTAGGCACGATCGTCCGGGCGGTTGCCGTACCAGGGCGCGAACAGCCACTCGCGCGTCGCCAGCATCTCGCCCTTGCTGTCCGCTACATCCGCCTTCAGGTAGATGCCGCGGCGGCTGGAACCTGTCGGCACAGAATGACCGGCTCCGATGTTGATCACGTGCAGCTCGAACCCAGATTGCTTCTTCCAGGGCTGAACCAAGACCAGACTCAGTGAATTCCCCATGCGTTGCGCGCTGTGTCCTCCAGTCCACAGGTGCCGTGCGACGGCTCGTGCAGGAACATCGAAATTCTCGGCCGTCTTCCTCACGGTTCTTGGCATGTGGCAGTCCTGACACTCTTGACGGCCCAATCCTGGCTTCGAAAAATCTTCCCGCCATTCCAGGAACGTCTGGGTCTGTTTGCCGACTACCCTCTTCCCTGCGCCATGACAGTACGCACACATCGCAGCAGTTCGCATGCTTGGGTCCGCTACTGTGGAATGCGGCGCTTCGGCTTCATGAGGCCCACGGATCTTGCCATCAGGTGTGAGGTGGCAACTGGCACAGGTCAGCCCCGTTACCTCCTGGTCTTTCGGACGCGCCTGCGGCTTCGCGATCTCAGGGGTGTCGATCGAGGGTATCGCGAAGGGCTGCGGGTAGTGGCAAACGTTGCAGGAGCGCCCTTGCTCCTCAACGTCTCGTGCGTGAATCGGAAAGGGATCGACCCCCGCCGCGCTGTGTGCAGTCGAGCCTGGAGCCACATTCGTCGGCAAGACGAGTCGTGCTTCCCTGCCCGAACGATAGACCATGCCCTGGAATTTCAGGTCGGCGCCAAACCCGAATGCAAACTCCTTGTAAATGGCCTGGTGACAGGCCCCACATTCTTCTGACGGAGTGGCAGTTCCCAACGGAAACTCCGTCGCTTGGGTCTGGGCCGACGTCGGGAGCGGGGCCGATGATTCTGATCCCGTAAGCCGCGGTACCGGACCGCACACCAACAAGATCCAGGCAGCCAGCCCGAAACGCAATCGCGAAGATATCCCGGACATGGACAGACCCTCCTGCGGATACTTCGCGACGACACGCAGATCGTCGGAGTGCGTCAAGGAGTGGGCCTTCATCCACTGGCCGCTCTTGCCCGCGTCCCTCAAAGTGTCATCCGTGGCTTCAATCTTATCTTGCCCGGCGTGATAGCAGGTCGATCACGCGCGGTCGGAACTCTGCAAACGGAACGCCCAATAGAACGAGTGTTGCCGAAGTAACGACGTCCACATGGCCTTGTTCATCCCAATTCTCCTCTCGGCCGAGAGGCTATCGGGTCATCACGAGCACACCTACTGAAGATTTCCTGAAGAAATAGTCAGGGATGCCGGATCATCCGGCAGCCTTCCTACGAGTGACGCTCGGCCTCAGAATCGAAAAGTGTACTGGAGCTTGGCCGATCCCTTGTCGAAGCTCGGCACGTACTCGCCGTCAACGCGGCGAAACCAGCCCCGGCTGATGACGACGAACAGGTCGTTCCCCGGCCGCAGGACCCATCGGAAACGGCTCTGAAAGCGCAGAATCCTCGAAACGCTGTCATACTGGACCAGATTGGACCAGGTGGCGTTGGGCGAGAAGTTGTAGTCGAGCTGCCCGGAAAATAGCTGCGTGAGAAAGTCGCCCTGGGGCAATGACCCTTCGTCTCGCTCCGCCTGCAGGGCGACGATCACATGCGGGGTTGGCTTGAGCGTGAGACCCGGCTGGTACTGGCGCAGGCTCCCGCCGCAAAAACTCCCCCACCGGAATGCGAAGTCGACGACCCAGGGCCGCTTCGTCGCCGTGTTCACCTCGATCCGAAACCGCGTCCACTGGTACGAGCCAGGCGGGAACACGACGCCTGGCTGGATCTCGAATGGCGCATCGAGGTGCTCGAAGGTAGGAATGTAGTTCCACTCGAGGTGCTCCCCCGATTCCGTCCGAACGTTGAAGGGGGCCGTGAAGACTCGCCAGTTTCCGACCCGCCCATGGAGGTCAGTGATGACCGTGGGCTCCAGCTCGAAGATAAACTGGCTGATTCCGAACCGGTCGGGGCGAGGCTGAAAGGCCACGCGCAGATCCGTTGAGTGGATTCCCGTCCGCGGAACGAATCCCATGGCGGGGTTGAAGTTCTCTCCGATCCGCTTGCCGCTCAGCGCGACACTCCAGAGGTCGTTGGGGTAGTCCAGCTCGAATCCGGCCGCGTAGTCGACCTTCCCATGGGCGCCATCGTCCGTTCGAAGAGCGTAGAGGCCCGGGTCTTTCCCACCCCCGAATTGGAATGCGGCAAAACGGGCGTCCACGCCGATGAGGCCGTTGTCGCCAGAGCCGGTCGGATTCCCGCGTGTCGCGATCGCGCTGATCCAGGACTGTTCGAAGAGGTTCTTGCTCACGCGCACCGCGAGGAGGTTCTGTGCAGAGAGCGGGCCATCGTCGAGCGTGCTGTAGCGCGTCTGAACATCCAGAAGTCCGATGTTCAGCCCCGCCTGACGGCCCGAGACCTTGAGGCCGAAAAGGATCGGCACTTCCTGACTGTTCAGCAGACCGATGGCGCGGCTGAAGAAGGGGACGAGATTCGCATTCTGGCTCCCGAGCCCGGCGACGTCGAAAACTGCGGCGCCCTCCAGGAAGAACGTCCTTCTCTCGGGAAAGAACAGCTCGAAGCGCGTCAGGTTTATCTATCGGGCATCGGTCTCGGTTTCGGCGAAATCCGTGTTGACCGTGAGCGAGGCGGTCAGACTCGCAGTGACGCTCTTGAAGACGTCCAGCCCGGTGCTAAACTTGCCGCTGCCATTCTGCTCGCCGGCCGAGACGAACGGACGGATATCAAGGCCCCGGCCTTGCCGGAGCCCGGTGAGCCCCGAGACCTGCCCGGCCGCGACGAGGTTTCCGATCCAGATGTCGCGGCGCGGGCTGGCCCACCGGTCCTGCTCCTGCAGCCGCTTGATCTGCCGCTCCACGTTGAATCCCCAGACCGTCTGGCCTGGCTTGAAGCGCAGGCTCTGAAAGTGGATCGCGATTTCGGCAACCCAGCCATCGTCGGTGATGGGGGTGCCAGCGTCCCAGATGGCGTCCCACTCGTAGCTGAGCTCTTGGGAGTTGTTCGAGATCTGACCGTCGGCACGCGCGCCGGCTGGGTTGACCATGAAGAAAAACCCGTTTTTGTGATCGAAGAATGGGTCGAGTACGACCGTGATCCGGTCATCGACCTCCAGGTCCGCATCGCGACCAAGCTGCGTCGACACGATCCCCGAAGAGGTCTGGTCCCGGCATGTCGCGCCTATGTAGAGGTAGTTCTTGTCGCGGAGGAGACGAACATCGGTCTCTTCGCTGCCGGCGGCTCCTTCTTTCGGATCCCCTTGCAGGAGCGTCCCGATGTGCGAAACACTGGCCCAGGCGGGTTCATCGAGCCGCCCGTCGAGATGGATCTCCTCTGCGGCGCCGACTCCGGCAGTCGGTCGAGCCACCCTCGGGCTTGCGTCAGCAGCAAAGGCGATCGCCACAAGGAGGCCCATATTGGCAGCCGGGGTTCCAGGCCGCATCAATTGTCAGATTCCTTTAAGCCCGCTGAATCTGTGGTGGCGTGAGCGGCCCGATGATCCTCCTTCCGAGCCGGGATCGCTGGCAGGTTGATCCAGAATGTGCTTCCGGCTCCTTCGACACTGTGCACTCCGATCTCACCTGCGTGCGTTTCAACGGTCCACCGAGCGATGGCGAGGCCGAGACCCGCCCCTCCCCATTCACGCGTCCGCGCACTGTCCACCCGGTAGAAGCGGTCAAAGATGTGGGGACAATGTTCAGGCGGCACGCCTGGGCCGTCATCGATGACTTCCAGTCGCGCGCGTCCATCCTCCGGAGAGTGGGCTCGAATCAAAATCCGACTTCCTACGGGAGAGTACTTGATCGCATTGTCCAGGAGATTCACGATTGCCTGGCGAAGGATGAGGCGGTCCGCCGACACCGTCAGATCGGCCTCGCCTTCGAGGATGACTCGCTGCTGCTTCTCTTCTGCAAGAACTTCGACAAGGGACTTTGCCTCGTCTGCAAGAGCAAGCAACGAGATCTCAGCCCGACGCAACTGAGCGTGCCCGGCATCGGCTCGCGAAAGCACGAGCAGACTTTCGACGAGCCTCGTGAGGCGATCGACTTCTTCGAGCATGCTGCCGATGGCCTCCCGGTACTCGACCGGGGTTCTCAGATCCTGCAAGGCAATTTCGCCGACGCTGCGAATCGCAGTTAAGGGAGTGCGGAGCTCATGTGATGCGTCCGCGGTGAACTGGCGCAATTGGCTGAAGGCCGATTCGAGCCGTCCGAGCATGGCATTGAACACACCGGCGAGCTTGCCTAACTCGTCGCGCGGGTTCTCGACGGGAAGCCGCTGATCCAGCCTCTCGGCCGACACGCGTTCCGCTTCCCGCGTCATAGCGTCGACGGGCGCGAGCGCCTTTCGGGCCAGCGCGTAGCCACCGACACCGGCAAGCAGGAGTGATGCGGGAAATCCAAGGGCCAGCACGAACACGAGCTCATGGAGCTCTCTCCTGGTTCCCTCTTCGCTCCGCGCCACACGAACGACCACGCGCCGATCCTCGACATGATAAACCGCGCTTGCGACTCGGACGCGCAGACCGGTGACGAGTCGCAGCGAGTGTGGCGTGGGCTCCGCAGTGCCCTCGTCGCCCGTTGGAGGACCCCCAAGCGGGTGACCGTTCAGAAGTGGGCTTCGATAGAGCAGATGACCCGATGGAGACCAGACCTCTACGAATCGCTGGAGCGCCGGATCGTCTTCCGCCGAGTGCACGGTCCCGAGAGAGACGAAGCCGTCGGGCTCATTCGTGAGCAGATTCTCAACCGTCTCGATGTCTTCAAGGAGATTGCGATCAACCTCTTCGCGAAGACTGATGAAGAAAAAGAACGAAGTACCGCCGCCATAGATTGTCAGCAAGCCGCCAAGCACGAGGACATACCAGAGCGTCAGCCGCGAGCGCACGTGTCCCGGCCAAAGGCTCATCTCTCCTCCCGCAGGACGAAGCCGACACCTCGAATAGTTTGAACCAATGTGGATTCAAATGGATCGTCGATCTTCCGCCTGAGCCGCGCGATGTGCACGTCGATCACGTTGTCGAGCGGGGTGGCGCGCGACGGTTCCTTCCAGACGTCTCGCGCCAGCATCTCGCGAGAAACGACCTGCTCGTGGTGATCGAGGAGGTACGCCAGAAGCGCGAATTCGCGCGGCGTCAGGTCGATTTCCTTGTCCTTTCGCTTGACTGTGCGTGCGACGACATCCAGCTCGAGATCGGCGTACGCGAATCGCAGAACCGGCTCGGGCCGCCCGCGCCGAAGGAGTGCGCGAATCCGAGCCAGCAGTTCCGGGAACGCGAAGGGCTTCACGAGGTAGTCGTCGGCGCCGCTGTCGAGGCCCTGGACGCGGTCTTCGATCGCGTCGCGGGCGGTCAGCATGAGAACCGGCGTCCGCATGCCGCCTCGCCGAATCGTTGCGAGCACCTGCAGACCATCGCGTCCCGGTAACATCACGTCGAGAACGATGAGGTCGAATCCTTCAGCGTTGACCCGATAGAACCCCTCCTCTCCCGTCTCAGCGACGGCCACGTCGAAGCCCTCACGCTCGAGTCCCTCCTTCAGCGCACGCGCCACCTTGACTTCGTCCTCGACCACAAGAATTCGCACGGCTCTGCAGCCTTCCTCCTCACAGATCATAGTCGGCCGATCCGAGCGCGCCTACTGAAGATTTTATGAACGAATGTTCAGGTTCGACTTCGCTCCTCCATCCAGGAAGGATCCGGGACCTGACTCGCGAGTCGGTAGCGTCCACGGGACCGAGCCTGCGATCCCGGCCGACCAGGACTACCGCGGACCCGAGCTCACCAGCTCGATGCCCGTTCCCGCCGGCGACAGGTTGCGCGTGTACCTCTTCTCGATCGGGTTGTTCCAATGCTCGTGCACACCGAGACTCCCGAGTTGAATGCCGTCCGCGTTGGGCGCGTAGAAGCTCCCTGACGGCGGCGCGTTTGCAAGAGCCGCTTCGTGGAGGTAGTCGTCCCCGAACTGGAAACTCTGCGTCACGCTGTATTGCTCGTAGCAAAAGTCCAACCCCACGGAGTCGATCGCGACGGGATCCAGGGAGGCGAAGAGGCTTTTCGGCCAGTCGTTCGAGATTCCGCAGGAATTCCACCGTTCCGGCACACCATTCCAACCCGACGGCAGGTTGCCCCCCCAGAGGCCATCGATCAGGTAGAGGATCGTCTTGCCGCCGAGGTCGCGATGGCCCATCAGATCCACGAAGGGACGGTAATTGCGGGGTGTGTCCCCACCGACCGATCCGCTGTTCATGTACTGGTGAAGGTCGAGGAAATTGCGGCCAGGTGAGTTGAGCGCGCCAAAGGAGCGGCAGAACGAACCGCCATGGTTCTTCCCACACAGAGAGAGGGCATTGTTCGCATGGGATTTCAGGACGGCAAAGTTGATGAGATACGTCGCGTTGGCAGGGACATCCGCGATGTAATCTGGCTCGAACGTGTCCGCCCCCGGCGCGCCCCAGGTGATGCGATGCGTTGAGACCGCGGCACGGAGGCGGCCGCTCGCACCGACTGTATCGTAAAACCTCACCCGCCTGAAGTCCGGGTTGGACCTGATCTTCTTGTAGATGTAGTCGGGCACAACCTGGTCACCCAGGCCTGGTGAGAGGAGGGAAGGCGCGGTATAGATCCAAATCTTACCCGCCGGGACACCGGCCTTGTTCACGAGCTGATCGACGAGCGCGTAGACGAGATGAGCGTCGTTATCGACCGTGCTCTCGGTCGCACCACCGTGATCGTACCGGAAGCAGGAGACGAGGTTCGGCTTGATCGCGATCGTCTCGCCCTTCCGATAGCCGGCGTTTCCCCGGCCTCGCGCCGTGTTGTTGTACTTGAAGATCGCCGTCCAGGCCGCTTCGTCTGTGCTCGCACCCGTCAGCCACCTCACGCTCCGCGACATCATCTTCGCAATGGCCTTCTGATCCCCACGGGCATCGTCATACCAGTTGCCCGTACTCCCGTCCCACTTCACCGCTTTCGCGCTCCTCACCCACACCACCCTCCCGGGGAAGATCCCTCGCGCGATACCGATCGGATCGTTCGGTCCCTCGGAGGGCGTCCAGGCAGTAACGCCGGCGTTCGGACGCACGAGGAAACCCGAGAGGCCAATCAAGGGGACCAGCACCAAACATGCGAGGCCGAGAACACGCCGTGATCGCGCCACGGACCCGAGGGCCCAGCGATAGACGGCGGCTGAGCCGATGAGACCAAGCATCCAAATCACGAACCCTGATGCAAGCGGAGCGGCGGCGCGCTGACATGGATACGCAGCACGCGAAGGCTTGGGCAGGACCCTGACGAGGAACCAAAGCAGGGACAGGAAGCCGACAACGGCCAGGGAGAGGGACCGCCAGCGCATGAGACCTAGGTGGGCAAGCCGCATCGACTTCACGAGTGAGCTCCGTGTGGCTGACAGGATTATAGCTCAGAATGCAAAGGGCGCTCATGCCGCACGAGGCGTGGGAGAATCCTTCGACCCTAGGATGACATCTGGATCGCGATCGAAGCGGCGCGGGCGGAGGCGCCAGGGGGACCGAGCCTGTGGGCGATGTCCGCCAGGCCGGCACGCATGTCCTCCGTGTACACACCCCCGGCCAGGATCTTTTCCGCCTCCTCGGCCACGCGATCGGGGCGGAACTCGCTCTGGATCAGCTCCGGCACGACTCGTCTCCCGGCGAGGATGTTGCACATCGCGTAAGTGTGCATGCGAACGAGGGGCTTCCCGAGCAAGTACGTAAGCGGTGCGAGTTTGTAGAAAGCGATCATCGGTGTTCCGCAGAGCGCCGTTTCGAGCGTCGCCGTGCCACAGGATGTCAACACAAGATCAGAATAGGTCAACGCGTCATAGGTTAGATCTTCCACGATCGGCAGTCCGGCCCCCTCGATCTGCGCCCGCTCGATCGTCGGCGCCTTGAGTATGATCGCCTGCCACGGTCCGCGCAGAAGCGGGAGTGCCCTGTTGAGCACCGGCAGGTGTGCAGCAATTTCTTTCCGCCGACTGCCGGGGAGGAGCGTGACGAGCGGTTTGGAGCGGTCAAGCCCGTAGGCGTCGAAGAACTCGCCCCTGCTCACCGCAGGTCGCACCACGTCCCGCAGGGGATGGCCGACGAACGTCACCGGCACGCCGGCAGCCCGGTAGATCTCTTCTTCGAAAGGTAGGATGACGGCCATGTGGTCGACGTATCGCCTGATATGCCTGATGCGGCCATGGCGCCAGGCCCAAATCTGCGGGCTGATGTAGTACATCACCGGAATCCCGAGACGTTTCAGCTTCGGCGCCAGACGCAGGTTGAAGTCGGGGTAGTCGATCAGAACAGCCAAAGACGGCCGACGCCTCTTCGCCTCGCTGATCAGCAGACGAAACGTCTGGTAGATCTTGTCGAGATGCGAGAGGACTTCGACGATCCCGGTAACGCCCGTCGTCTCGTTTCGGGCGACCAGATCGACGCCCGCATTCGCCATGGCACTTCCGCCAAGGCCGAACAGCGCCACCTCCCGTGACTGCTCGTGCAGCGCCCGCACCAGCTCAGCGCCGTGGAGGTCGCCGGACGCCTCGCCGGCCACAATCAGGATCTCGCCTGGCATCGGGGCTCGTGTCACAGTCAGAGAGGGGCTAGGGGCCAGGGGCTAGGGACTAGGGGCTACGCCCGGAGCATCAATCGTGAGCCCCGCTGACGACGCGCAACACCGACCTTCTCTCATTCCTCTTCGTCGTCAGGCGGCTCTTCGTCGATCTCTCCCTCGCCCTCATCATCCGGAGACGGTTCCCCCTCGTCCTCTTCCTCCTCCTCAGCACCTCCGCCTCGCGGCCGCGGATGCCGAATCTTGCCCTGGTCTCGCCCTTCGCCGTCCATGACCGTGAAGAGCCACTTGTCATAGGTATCCGCGCCTTCTTTGTAAATGCGCGCCGATTTTTCCTTGCTCTGACTCGCCACCCCGACGATGCGCAACGGCTGTCCGCCGCTCGCCTTGTGCTCGGTATCGGGCACCAGCACGAAACTCTTCTCGGCCCCCGGTGCGAGCAGCACCAGATTCCACTGGCCCTTCTCGGTCATCGGTTCCGCGTACAGCCTGCGCAGGAACTTCTGTTCATGGAGCATTTTGAGACTGGGCGGGAAGGCGCCCGGGAACTTCTTGCGATAGAGCCGAATCGACTGAACGATCTGCTCGCCGCGAAAAATCAGCTCTTCCTCGCGTTCACGGCGCATGACCGAGCTCCACAGCTCGAAGGCAGCCGTCATCAGAATGATCATGACCGACATTGCGACCAGCAGCGTCAAGAGGGTGAACCCTGACTGTCGAGAGTGTGCTGGGTGCTGAGTGCTGAGTGCGGAAGGGTCTTTCATGCGTCAGTCCTTGGCTGCCAGCCCCCCGGCGGATCCGGTGATCCTACCACTCGTTATACGGGGTGCCGTCGAGGGAGAGCCTATCGGAGCCGCTCTTCACATCGACAATGCCTGGCTCGGACGGAGCCTCGGCCCCTTCCACCGTCGAGGTCGTCTCCTGTTCGTCCGCGGGGACCTCTTCGCGAACGACGACCCACGTCGTGGCCGAGGTCGTGATCGGATCGGTCGGGATCTTCTTCAAGTACCCCGCCTCGATCAGGCTTTCCAGACTCGCCGGATACTTCTTCTTGTCGGCGTAGTACTGGTCGATGAGGTTGCGAAGCTGATAGAGATCTTCCTTGAGGACCGCCTCCTTGGCCTTGGTCGTGGCGGTGTGATACTGCCCGACGGCGATCCCGGCGATGATGCCGATGAGCGCCACGACGACCATGAGCTCAATGAGTGTGAAGCCGCCCGATAGCGATGGGCGCCGAGTGCCAGCTGTCGATCTTTCAGTGCTCATGGTGTTACCAGGTGTTGTAAGTTGTCCCGTCGAGAGCCTTGCGTTTCGATTTCGTATACACATCGTAGACGTTTTCACCGCCCCATGTCCAGGAATCCACTTCGTCCTGGTAGGAACGGATGCCCCAGTCTGTGGTGTTTGTCATGGGGTCGACCGGAATCCTCCGGAGGAACTTGAGCTTGCGATTGATCTTGCCGACCTCCTCGACACCTTCGACCAGGGTCTTGAGCTCGGGCGGATAACCGTTCGATTCGAACTTCACGGCGACTTTTCCGGAATCCGCCGCCTTCTTGTATTCGTCGATCGCGGTCCGCAATTCACGCAAGGCGCGCCGCAGCTCGATTTCCTTCTCTCTCTGTACCGCCACTTTCACTGTCGGCAGGATCGACATCGCCAGAATGCCCAGGACGGCTACGGTAACAACAAGTTCTATGAGCGACAGCCCGGCGTCGTGCCTGGTGTCCAGGGGGCGTGGGACAAGGTCCGGGGGCTGCTCGCACGCGTCACCGCGACGCCGAGCTTTCAACTTCGGACGCTGGACTATTCCCATCCCCTAGGCCTTCCTTGGAACGCATGGCCCCTGTGCGCTTCGGATAGCCGCGTACCGCCCGGCAAGGCGGCACGCGGCGTCCCCGTTGATTCTAGCGCCTGGGCCCTCGGTCGTGATCCCGCCGGGGCGGCCCGCCGCGATCATGGCTTCTGGGCGGTCGTCCGCCGTACCCACCCTCGTGCTGTCTCTGTGCCGGTTGATGTTCACCCTGCTGTTCACCTTCGGGTCGCGGCGGCCGCGGCGCGGCCGGGTCCGGCCCGCCCTCCTCTTTACTTACCGCGCGACGGCTGAGTTTAATCCGTTTGTCAGCGTCGATCCCAATCACTTTGACGACGATCTTGTCGCCTTCGTTGATCTCGTCGCGAACCTCGCGAACGCGATAATCGGCTATTTCGGAAATATGGAGCAGCCCGTCGGACTTGGGCAGAATCTGAACGAATGCGCCGTAGGCCTCGACACGCACGACCGTGCCCATATAGACCTTCCCCACTTCGGCTTCCGCCGTGAGATCCTCGACCATCTGGACAGCCCGGCGTGCGGCGGTCTCATCGGTCGATGCGATGCAGACGGATCCATCGTCATTGACATCGATTTTCACGCCCGTCTGTTCGATGATACTCCGGATTGTCTTGCCGCCCGGTCCGATCAGCTCACCGATCTTGGACACCGGGATCTTGAGTGTGATGATGCGCGGCGCCCATGGCGATATCATTTCGCGGGGCTTCGAGAGCGTGGCATTCATCTTCTCGAGAACGAGCAGCCTCGCCTCCCTGGCCTGTTGCAGGGCTTCCTGCATGATCTGCTTGGTGAGCCCCGTGATCTTGATGTCCATCTGCAGGGCGGTGATGCCCTCGCTGGTGCCGGCCACCTTGAAGTCCATGTCGCCATAGTGGTCCTCGACGCCGGCGATATCGGTGAGGATGGCGTACTTGTCGCCTTCCTTGACGAGCCCCATGGCGATGCCGGCCACCGGTGCCTTCAGCGGAACCCCGGCATCCATCAGCGCGAGGACACCGCCGCAGACGGTGGCCATGGAGGATGAGCCGTTGCTCTCGAGGATGTCGGAGACGAGCCTGACCGTGTACGGGAACACATCATCAGGGGGCATCATGGCGAAAATGGCGCGTTCGGCAAGGGCGCCGTGGCCGATCTCGCGCCGCCCCGGTCCACGCAGAAACGAAACCTCCCCGACGCTGAACGGAGGGAAGTTGTAGTGCAGCATGAACTTCTTCTCGTACTCGCCGCTGAGTACGTCCATGCGCTGGACGTCTTCGCCGGTGCCCAGGGTGGCGGTGACGAGAGCCTGAGTTTCACCGCGGGTGAACACGGCCGAGCCGTGGGTTCGAGGCAGGATGCCGACTTCGCTTGTGATGCCACGAGTCTCGTTGAACGCGCGGCCGTCGAATCGACGCCGTTGATCCAGGATCTCCCACCGGACCACGTCCTTCTTGACCTTCTGGAAGAGCTTCTCGAGATGAGATTTCTTCTGCGCATCGTCGCCGCCATCGGCGACAAAATTCTGTTTCAGCGCCTTCACCGCAGCTTCGCTATTCAGCTTTCCTGTGGTCCGGAGCGCGTCGACGATTGGCTGCTGCAGCTTCTGCCGTGCCGCCGCATAGGTTTCAGCCTCGACCGGGTGCTCTTCGACCTGCAGCTTCTTGATCCCCATCGCCTCGTACAGCTTCATCTGCATCTGCACGATCCGTTTGATCTGCTCGTGCGCGAAGCTGATCGCTTCGACCATCTCGCTTTCCGAAACCTCTTTGGCTCCTGCTTCGACCATGACGATCGCGTCGATGCTGCCGGCCACCATGAGGTTGAGGCGGCTTGTCTTGAGCTGCTCGGTGCTCGGATTGATCAGGAGCTGCCCGTCGATCATCCCGACTCTCACGCCGGCAATCGGGGTCGTGAACGGGATCTCCGAAAGATAGAGCGCGGTCGACGCTGCAGTGATGCTCATCGTATCGGGATCGTTTTCCATGTCCGCGGAGAGCACCAGCCCGACGACCTGCGTTTCGTTGTGCCATGCCTTCGGGAAAAGCGGCCGGATCGGCCGGTCGATGAGCCGGCTGGTGAGAATTTCCTTCTCGTTGGGGCGGCCTTCGCGCTTGAAGAACCCGCCGGGGATCTTGCCCGCGGCATAGGTGTTCTCGCGGTAGTCGACCGTCAGCGGCAGGAAATCGATATCCGCCCGCGGTTCCTCCTTCGCACACGCAGTGACAAGGACGACGGTGTCGCCGAATTTGACCAGAGCAGCGCCTTTGGCCTGTTTGGCCAGTCTGCCGGTTTCGATGGAGAGGATTCTTCCCCCTAGCTCCATCTGTTCATAATGAATCATGCTTCCTCCAAAGCTTTTACTTCACAGAGAGTGATAGTGTTTCGTGGTTGAGTTTGGAGGTGGGCTGAGGAGAAATATGCCCGGCACCGCTCGTAAGCGGGGTTGCAGAGGGTACACACTTCCGGCCACCAGTCAACTCGCGGCACCCCGGCCCTTGCCGGGATGCAGACCGATCGGGGCTACTTGCGGATACCCAACCGCTTGATGACGCCTCGGTACCTGTTGATGTCCTTCTTCTTCAAGTAGTCCAGCAATCGTCGCCTCTGGCCGACCAGCTTCAACAGGCCGTGCCGCGAGTGGTGATCCTTCTTGTGGATCTTGAAATGCTCCATCAGGTACGCGATGCGGCTCGAGATCAAGGCTATCTGCACTTCGGGCGAACCCGTATCCGATCCGTGCACCTTGTACCGCCCGATGATCTCGGCTTTCTTTTCGCTGTCTAACACCGCGTCGTCTCCTTAACTCGACTCCAATTAGTCTTTACTCTTTTGTTCCACGGGCGGGAAAATATCACAGGAGCAGAGTGTTGTCAAAACCTTGGCAATCGCCTCACGTATTACCGACCGGATGTCTTCCTGGAGGTGCTTGTGAGACTCCCGTCGGTTCTGTGCCTAGTTGCACTCCCCTCTTTCCTTCCCGCCGCCTCGGAACCGATCGAGAAACACCCTGAATGGGATCAAGGATACTCACAAAAGATACGCGAGTACACAACAGCCCCGGAGTTCTTGACCAGCCTTGTCGACCACCTTCCAGCCTCGGACAAGGTGCCAACCCCGGAACGATTCCTCGGCTACGTCGCCGGCACGCCGGATCGCCTCACGTACGCCGAGGACGTCCACCGCTACATGCGGGCACTCGAGGCGGCGTCGCCCCGGGTCAAGGTCATCGCGATCGGCAAGAGCGAGGAAGGCCGCGAGATGATTCTCGTCGCTATCGCAGATGAAGACGTCCTGAAGGACATGGAGCAGTTCAAGGAGATAACCAAGAAACTGGCCGATCCGCGCAAGATCTCGGACGAGGAGGCTGCTGAGCTCACCAGGAAGGGAAAGGCCATCTACTACGCAACCGGCGCAATGCATTCGCCCGAAACCGGAAGTCCGGAGATGCTCATGGAGCTCGCCTACCGCCTTGCCGTTGACGAAACTCCGGCGATCCAAAACATCCGCAAAAACGTCATCACTCTCCTCACTCCCGTGCTCGAGGTCGATGGCAGAGACCGGATGGTGGACACGATCCGATACCGGCAGGCGAATCCGAGCTCTCCGGTCCCGCCGCTCATCTACTGGGGCCACTACGTATCCCACGACAACAACCGTGACGCTATCGGGCTCGGGCTAAATCTCTCGAACAACGTGCTGAAGACCTTCTTCGAGTGGCACCCGCACGTGGTCCACGACCTGCACGAGTCGATCCCGTTCCTCTACATCTCGACGGGCACCGGGCCCTACAATGCATGGCTCGACCCGATCGCCATCGGCGAATGGGAGCGGATGGCATCCAACGAGGTGCAGACGCTGACGGGCCTGGGCCTGCCCGGTGTCTGGACGCACGGCTTCTACGACGGCTGGGCACCGAATTACATGTTCTGGGTCGCTCATGGGCACAACTCGATCGGGCGCTTCTACGAAACCTTCGGCAATGCTGTGCCGTCGACGGAGGATCGCGTGGTGCGCGAGCCGAGCCAGCGCGCCTGGTTCCGGCCCAACCCGCCGCTGCCCAAGGTCAAATGGTCTCTCCGGAACAACGTCAACTATCAGCAGAGCGGCCTGTTGACGGCGCTCACGTACGCAGCCGGGAATCGCGAGCACCTTCTGGATCTCCAGTGGCAGCTCGGTAAGCGCGCGATCGCGAAGGCGGCAACCGAAGGGCCCGCCGCGTACGTGCTCGATTCCGCGCAGAAACGACGCGGGCAACTGCGCGACCTGCTCACACTTCTGCGAGCCCAAGGCATCGAGGTCCATCAGGCCGAGAAGGAATTCACGATCGATCCGAAGTGGCCGCCGAAGAAGCCAGAATCCGAAGCGGATAAGAAGGAGGAGGAGGCCAAGACCGACAAGGAGAAGAAGCCCGAGAAAGAGGAGCCGCCGCCCAAGTTCGCGGCCGGCAGTTACATCATCCGAACGGATCAGCCGTACAGCCGGCTGGCCGACGCTTTGCTCGACACGCAGTACGTCCGCGGTGATGAACGCGTCTATGACGATACCGGGTGGACTCTCGGGTTGACAAAGAACCTGGACGTCAAGCGGATCGTCAATACCGACGTGCTCAAGGTGCCCATGCATCTCTGGGACGGATCGATGCCTGCCGTAGGCGGAGCTATGAAGAGCGCAGCGGCCGTGGCCCTCCCCAACGATGCTGACACCGACCTCATCCGCTTGCGGACCGCTCTGCCGGATGTGCGCATGGCGGTGGCCGAAGCCGAGATCAAGCAGGGTAAGACAACGTGGCCGGCGGGGACGATCCTGCTCGCCGTCGAAGACGCCAATCGGTCACGGATCGAACAGGCGCTCGTGGCGACCAGCCTTCGCTACACCCCGCTCAAGGCTTTCCCCACGGTCCGCACGCACGATCTCGTCCTGCCACGGATCGCAATCATGCACACCTGGTTTGACACGCAGGACGAGGGCTGGTACAGGCTTGCCCTGGACACCCTGCACGTTCCCTACGACTACATCTCAACCCAGGACGCCACGGTCGAAACGAAACTGCGCAGCAAATACGACGTCATTATCTTCCCCCCAGCCGGCGCCGACCCGCAGGACATCGTCAATGGGATGCCCGCAGGTGCGCCGATTCCATGGAAGAAGACGGAGCTGACGCCGAACATGGGCGTCGACGAGACCGATGACATGCGTCCGGGACTGGGACTCACCGGCCTCCAGAACGTGAAGCGATTCGTTGAGGAGGGCGGGCTTCTGGTCACAATGCGCGACACGGCCGAGTGGGCCGTGACCTACGGGCTGGCCAGATGGATCACAGTGGCCGAGTCCGAAACGCTCCATGCCGCCGGCAGTATCCTGCGCGCCGACGTCATCGACAAGAAGAGCCCCGTGGCCGCCGGGTACGACGAGTTTGTTCCCGTCCACTTTGCGGGCGGTCCCA
>JACPPM010000250.1 GCA_016191015.1 Acidobacteriota bacterium
AGTTGCTCGTCGGTTGAATGCTGGAAGAATCTGCGTAATCTGCGCGGAAATCTGCGCCATCTGCGGTTTCGCACGGAATGGCCTCGCCCGAGTCGGCGCCTCGACCTTGCAGCAGCCCTGCGTGATCTGTCTCACACTCCAAGGGCGTAACGGGCTCCTTCATGTCTCATCTCTATCTTTAGATAGAGACGGACCCCGGTGTACGGACCGATACTCGGAGTAGTGATGCTGAACGATCAAAGCACGTGGTCCTGAGATTGACACCGAGGAGGAGTCATCATGAGTAACCGAAACGCGACGCACGACGAGGAACTTCTGCCGGGGGCAGAACTGATTCGCGAATCATCGGGAGGGTGGATCATGAACCGCAGGAAATACATCTGCAGCGTGTTCGTGGCCGGACTCCTGGCGCTCAGTCTGCCCGACGCCCTGGAGGCGTCGCACCAGTGGGCACGCGCCCTGGATGCAGGTGGCGATGAGGACTTCAATTCAGTGCAACAGACATCCGATGGCGGGTACGTTCTCCTCGGGATGACTAACTTTGATCTGTGGGTCGTGAAGCTCGACTCAACGGGCGCCATCTCCTGGCAGAAGACACTCGGCGGCGGGATCAACGAGTACTCAAAGGAGATCCGCCAGACGGCCGATGGCGGATACATCCTTGCGGCCAATACGTCATCCTTCGGTGCCGGAGATTTCGACGGGTGGGTTCTCAAGCTCGATGCGTCAGGTGGCGTCGTCTGGCAGAGAACCTACGGTAGTAGTGGTGACGAATGGATAACCGCAATGGAACTGACACCGGATGGCGGATGCATCGTGGTCGGCGACACTACCGGGTTCGGGACGCCGTTGGGGGCG
Source organism: Acidobacteriota bacterium (assembly GCA_016191015.1). Lineage (GTDB taxonomy): Bacteria > Acidobacteriota > CAIWXX01 > CAIWXX01 > CAIWXX01 > JACPPM01. Next base: position 859 of record JACPPM010000250.1, read on the forward strand.
AAGGCCCAGTGGATCACGAAGCTGTCTGCCGCCGGCACGGTCGAGTGGTCGAGGCGGAGATGGGTGGACGACTGGGAAACCGGAAACGCGGTCAGCCCTATACCCGGAGGCGGATACGTAGTGATCGGAGACGCGCGCGGCAACGCTGAGTCCTGGGACATGTGGTTCACGGAGCTTGGTGCGACCGGGAACTTCGTTCGAAAACACCTGATCGGCTCAGATAGATTCGACCTAGGAGAGCAAATCGTCCGTGCCGCAGATGGAGGTTGGTACGTGGCCGGGGTGATCCTATTCGCACCCGCCAACAGCGACGGTCTCATCCTGAAGCTCAACTCAACAGGCGCCCCCGTCTGGCAAAGGAGGATTGGTGGGCCCTCCAATGACGGGTTCTACGGTGGTCACGCGACCGGCGATGGCGGCTTTGTGGCCGTGGGCAGGTCCTCGAATCTGGGGAGTGGCGGGGCCGATGTCTGGGTCGTGAAGGTCAACTCGTCGGGGCAAGTGGTCTGGCAGAGATCCTACGGCGGGAGCGGGAGCGACGGTCTGTCCGCACGGGGCGTCTGGCAGACAAGCGACGGCGGCTCTGTCGTTGCCTGCTCCACGGCTTCCTTCGGGACCGGCTCTTCGGTTGACGGCTTCGTGCTCAGGCTCTCGTCGACCGGCGAGATCGATCCTTCCTGTGGGAGTCTTGTGACCAACACGTCGGCTACTGCCGTGGACGTGAGCGTGACGGACAACACCAGCTTCGCCAGCTTCTCGGTCGCCGTGACTCCGAATGTGAGCACACCGGTGTACACGGCGTCGAGCGCGCTTCCCGCTCAAACGCTGCTCTGCAACTCCTCCTGCCAGGTGAGCTGCTCTGCGACGGCGCCGGCATCGGGGATCGTCGGAACCGCGATCGCTTACACGAGTGAGGCGTCGCTGGCGGATTGCGCCGGCGCTGCCGACTCCTTTTCGTGGACCTTCGGTGATGGCGGGATCTCGGCCGAACAGAATCCGTCGCACACCTACGGTGCAACTGGCACATACCCGTGGACGCTCACAGTCACTGCTACGGGCGCCGCTCCCTGCGGCCAGTCCGGCTCGATCACGATCTCGACGACGCCTCCGGCGTCCCTGCCGGATCTAACGGGCTCCTGGACAACCCTGACGAAGAGGGGTACCAAGATCAGCGCGAGCCTATCGTGCCAGAACATCGGCATCGGTGACGCTAGTGGCTTCACGGTCAGGATCTATTTTTCAAGGAAAGATGCGATCAATCGGAAGTCGAAGCTCATCAAGACCGAGACGCTCTCGTCGCTCGCGGCCGGCGGTGCCGTACCGATCAGTATCAGAGCCGTAGCGACGAGCAAGCACAAGTACATCGTCGCGGCGGTCGATTCAGCCGTTACGGTAGGCGAATCGAACGAGACCAACAACAGCGTTGCGAGATCACTGCCCTGAATGGGAATGGGGACAGTTTAAAGAGGATCTCTTTAGTGTCTGGGAAGTTGAGTGTTGACGCAAAATGGCAAGCAATTTGAGGCGGCTAGATCTTCCGAACTCCTCTCAGGAAAGCAGGAGGGGAGGAATGCAGGAACGGAGCGGTCGTCTCGGCCGCTCGGGGTGGCTCGGAAGAACGCTCTCACGCTCCACGCTCCACGCTCTCACGCGCGGCGGAGACGCAACCTTTTTGGTTGTGGCTCCGCCGCGTTAGGCCCAGTCCCGCGAACGATAGCAAAACCCAGAATGACCAATCACCCACATTCAACCTCTTTGAAGGAGAAGACAAATGCGAGATCGTACGATGTCGCCACTGACCCTTGCCATCATGCTCAGCATTGGAATCGCTTGCCCGCTGATCTCCGCCGCCGTGCACGACGGGGGCCAGTCGACGCCCAGCTTCCAACCCAGACTCGATTACACAAGGAATTTCGCACAGACCAGCGCGCTCACTCGTGTTCCGGACAACCATCCGGCGAAGGAAGCTGCCAAGGGCAGGAAGTGCAAGGTCTACTTCAGAATCACCGACTGGAGCTGCGTGACCGGCGAAGCCGTCGGCTTTTGGATCAATGGGGTCTACCAGGGATTCATTTCCGGTCCCGGAACATACTACATGGCACAGGTAAAGAAAGGCGTGAAGTATCAATTCTATGCAGAGGACGGCGGCGAACCAGTGCACATGTGGAGAAAAGATGTCCGAATAAAGTCCACCGCTTCGACCTACACATGGACAATTGCGTGCTACTAGTGTCCTGCGTCTGACGCTTCTTTACAAACGATCTCCCTGTTCCACGTCCACGGAGACGTGGACGAAACCTGCGTTCGTCTACGTCCACGTCTACGTTGACACACGGAGAGCTGAGCCGAAATTGGTTCGGTGGTAGGCTCGCTATTTTCCCACGCGGCCGTAGAGATCCTGCAGCCTCACGACATCGTCGAGCTCCGGCGTGGACACCTCGAAAACCGTGCAATCTTCGGCTGCGCGCATCCTGTGCCTCACCTCGGGACGGATATGATAAGAATCCCCCGGATTGAGAGTTCGCGTCACCAGGCCCTCACCCTCATCCACCTCAAACTCCATCTTTCCACCGGAAACATAGATCGTCTCGTCTTTCTGCCGGTGGTACTGGAGACTCAGGCTCTGGCCGGCCCTGATGAAAAGAATCTTGCCGACGTAACGCTCCGTCCACGCAAAAATCGTCTCGTTCCCCCATGGTTTGTCGACTCGGATCGGCAGGCTCCGCGTCTGCTCCTGTGTCTGACTCACGTGATCTCACCCTCCTCCTTGAACCCCACCCGGCACCGTCATCAACGCGTCCGGGAATCTGGCCACGAGCCTCTCCAGCACATATTCCTCCACCTCCTGCGCCGTCGGACGCTCGAGTGCTCCAATTGCTATGTCCCTCAGCGCATCGACCCGCACCGCGCGGATGACTCGCTTGATCACCGGCACGAGTGCCGGGTTCATCGAGAACTCGCGCAATCCCAGCCCGATCATGATCAATGCGAAGATCGGCTCCGAGGCCGCCTCTCCACAGAGATTCACTCGAATATCCACATCCGCCGCCGCCTTCAGTACCCGTTCGAGTGATCGGAGGATCGCAGGGTGGAGCGGCTCGTAGAGATAGGATACGGAGTCGTTGTCTCTGTCGACGGCGAGTGTGTGCTGGATCAGGTCATTGGTGCCGATGCTGAAGAAATCCACCTCGCGCGCGAGGAGGTCGGCAATCGCGACGGCCGCCGGCACCTCGATCATGACACCGAGCGGAATCCGCTTGCCCAGGGGCACGCCTTCCGCGGCAAGCTCTGCCTGACATTCCTCCAGCAGCCGCTTGACCTGACGGATCTCGCCAATCCCCGAGACCATCGGAATAAGGATCCGCAAATCTCCGACGGACCCTGCACGCAACAGCGCTCTGAGCTGGCGCTTAAAGAAATCCCTGTGCTTGAGACAGAGACGCACGGCGCGCAGCCCCAAAATCGGATTGTTCTCCCTGGCATAGCTCGCCTGGTCGCCGAAGGTGACTTTGTCCCCCCCAAGGTCTGCCGTACGGATGACGGATGAGTGCGGAGCCACATTCCGGGCGACCTCGGCGTAGACCTCGTACTGCTCACTCTCGCCCGGATCTCCCGTCTCATGATTCAGAATCATATAGTCGGTCCGGAACAGCCCGATCCCCTCGGCTCCACACCTGACTGCGAAGGGGATGTCGAGCGCGGACTCGATGTTCGCCTGCAACAGGATGCTGACTCCGTCCAACGTTACCGAGGGCAGCACGGCACACTTCAGGAGCTCTTTCTGATAGTCCTCATACTTCTGCTTCTTGTTGAAGTACTCCTTGATCATGGCCGCCGGAGGATTGAGGACCACCTCACCCTCCGTTCCATCCACCAGCACGAGATCGTCGTTGCGGACTTTGAAGTACAGATCGTGAAGCGCGATCACAGCGGGGATCTTCAGCGATCGGGCAAGAATGATGGAGTGCGACGTCCGGCTGGCAGTGTCGATCGCCAGACCGATAACGTGGCTTTTTTCGATCTGGGCCGCCTGGGACGGGGTCAGGTCCCGAGCCACCAGAACGACCTTCTCCTGTAGTCCCTCGAGTGACTGTAGCTGCTGGTGCCCCAGGTTCACCTGCACCCGGCGAATCACATCGCCGATATCCGAGATGCGGTCTGCGATGTAGGCGTCCTCAAGCGCACGAAAAATCTCGTCGAAGGACTCCTTGACGTCCTGGAGCGCCCACTCGACGTTCACCTTCTCGGCACGAACCTTGGTCTCCGTCTTGCCGATCAGGAGCTCGTCCTGCAGCATGAGAATCTGAGCATCGAAAATATACGCGTGCTCCCCGCCAACTTCGGACGCGATTCGTTCTTTGAGCGTCAGAAGCTGTTCCCGGCTCTTGTGCAGCGCGCGATGGAATCTCTGAATCTCTTCGTCAACCTCCGCCGCATCCGAGAGGGCCACCTTTGCGGGCGCCACCTCGGTCTGCTCCAGAATGAAGGCTCGCCCCATGGCTATACCGGGCGACACGCCCAGCCCCTTGAGCCTCAGCTGCCTCATTCCCTATTCCCTCTCGCCGAATCGATCGGCGATGAGGCTCTGGAGAGCATCGGCCGCGTCCCGTTCATCCTGCCCCGTCACGCGAAGAGTGATCTGGGTCCCTTGGGCCGCCGCTAGCATCAGCACCCCCAGGATCGACTTCCCATCAACCTCATTGCCATCCTTCCGGATGACGATCTGCGACCTGAACCCGCTCGCGGCCCGCACCAGCTTGGCCGCGGCACGGGCATGAAGTCCCAGCTTGTTAACGATCTGCAAGCGCCGCTCGATCATGTCTCGACCCGACGCCGGACCGGACGTCTGTCTGGACCGCGCCACACAGGCGACCAGTCAGACAAACGCGCCGGCATCGCAGGAACCGGGCGTGAGCTCATCACTTGGCCTTCAGGATCTCCCCGGCCACCGAAATCGATCGTTTCCCCTGCTCCTTCAACTTCTGCGCCACGGCAGAAAGGTCGTTCTCGCCCTGGATACCCAGGAACTTGATCAACATCGGTAAGTTCAGGCCGGTCACGACTTCGACTACATTCTCCTGCAGAAAACTGAGGCACAGGTTCGATGGCGTCCCGCCGAACATATCCGTCATCATCAGGACTCCCGATCCGCTGTCGACCTTCTTGATGGCATTCCTGATCAACTGCTTCGACTCCTCGACGTCGTCGTGCCAGCCGATCGAAACGGCGGTCACGTTGTTCGGCGTCCCGACGATCACCGACGCGACGTTGAGTAACTCCTTGGCCAGGTTCTCATGTGCAATCACGACTCCGCCTATCATACCTCCCGCTCTCCCCTCTGCAGTGCCTCATCCTCGCTCTGCGATACCTCGGTGATGTGAGCCGCTCTCTCACTCCGCATTGATGTCCCGGTGCGTCATCGTCACGTCGAACCCCTCACGCGTGAGCACCCGTCCGACCTGTTCGGCCATAAACACGGACCTGTGCCTGCCGCCGGTACAGCCGAAGGAAATCGTCAGGTAGCTCTTGCCCTCTTCCACGTAGAGCGGAAGAAGGAATTTGAGCAGGTCCAGAATTTTCTCGCGCACGCGCCCCGTCTCCGAAAACGATCGGAGGAATCTTACCACACTCGCATCCAGCCCCGTTCGCCCGCGCAGAGACGCCGTGAAGAAGGGGTTGGGGAGCATGCGCACATCGAAAACCAAGTCGCTTTCTGGCGGGATTCCGCGCTTGAAGCCGAAGCTGCATATTGCGAGAAGACATCGCGGGCGCTTGCCATACTTTTCGAAGATCAGCTTCCGAAGCTGGTGGACGGTGTTATGCGAAGTGTTGATGACATCGTCGGCGTGAGCACGAATGGGCTGCAGCATTCTGCGCTCACGCCCGATCGATCTCGAGAGCAGCTCCCCCTTGCGGGAGAGGGGGTGTGGCCGCCGCGTTTCACTAAACCTCCTCGCAAGCACAGCATCATCCGATTCGAGGAACAGAAGGTACGGCTTCACCCCCATCCTCTGCAGGTCGCGGTACACCGTCCCGAATTCCTTCAAGAACCCCCGTTCGCGGACGTCGATGATCAGAGCCGTCTTCATCTCCTTGAGGCTCTTCCACAGCCTTCCCCATGCAGGCAGCAGCTGCAAGGGCAGGTTGTCGATACAGAAGAAGCCGAGATCCTCGAAACATTTCTGGACCTGCGATTTACCGGATCCCGAGAGGCCGGTCACGACGACAAACTCAGGGCCGATGCTTTCGAGCCGCGTGGGAGAGGAGGCCGGCCGCGCCGTCTTCCTGGTCCTGCCGCGCATGCCTTCACCCCCTGCCGGAGATGCGGCGGTTGAGTCTTCTGTTGAACCGCTTCGCGGGATGGTAACCCTGGTTCTTGAGCAGTTGATTGCGCGCCGCCACCTCAATCAGAATCGCCAGGTTGCGACCCGGTGCGACGGGCATCCGGATCAGCGGCAGCTCAACGTCGAAGATCCGGTACGTCCTGTCGTCCAGCCCTAGCCGATCATACTCGCGACCCTCGACCCAGGTCTCCAGATCCACCACGAGATCGATGGCCTTGGCTGGCGAGATCGCCGATATGCCGAACATGTCGTGGATGTTGATCAGGCCGATCCCACGCAACTCCATGTGATGCTTGATCAGCTCCGGGGCGGTGCCAAGCAGTTGGCCGGTCTGGTCCCTCTGGATCTCGACAACATCATCAGCCACCAGCCTGTGTCCGCGCACGACCAGATCCAGGGCACACTCGCTCTTCCCGATGCCGCTCTGCCCGATGATCATCACTCCCAGACCGAACACGTCCAACAGATCACCGTGCATCGATGTCTTCTTGGCTAGCCGATGATTGAGATATGCCGCGACTTTTTCGATGCACTGCGAGCTCAACAGAGGCGTGCTGAAGACGGGAATCTGACGCTCCATCGCACCTCGCATCAACTCCTCCGGCGGCTTCTGACTGGTCGTCACGATGATGCAGCACATGTCGGCCTTCAATAAACTCGCAAGGGCGCGCCTCCGTGACGCGGGAGGCCGTCCCCTCAGGAAGGTGATCTCACTGACTCCCAGGATCTGCACCCGTCCCGGGTGCACGTACTCCGTATACCCGGCGAGTGCAAGCCCCGGCTTCTGAATGCGCGGACCTGTGATCAACCGGTCAAGACCGCCAGGGCCGCTGATCAGTCGCAGTTTGAGGGCAGCGGCGTCGGGGGCCATCAGCTCCCCGACCGGTAGCGACACGTGCGGTTCGCTCGCCCCCTTGCTCTTCCGCCGAGAACTTCGCCCCGAGGCCACACCCACTCCTCAGGCAGCCCGAATGACGCAGAACCCGCCGGCCGAGCCCATCGCTACAGGAGACCCAACGCGGCGAAGCCGCGAGTCAGAGCGACCGGCTCGCTCCGCTCGCACCCGGATCCGCAATACCACCAAGAGGATTCCCTCGCCCCCTGGTGTGACTCGGTGTCTTCGTGTCTTGGTGGTTCTAACGTCGGTTCCCACACCAGCGGCTGACAGCATGTTGCTGAAGAAGACGCGAGACGACGCCGTAGGACTTGCAGCTCCGGACGTTCAGCCGCCCGCATCACAGCTCGGGCTCGATCAGCCCGAGGTTTCCGTCCTTGCGCTTGTAAATCACCGCGATGCGGTCCGTCCCCGCACTCCGAAACACAAGGAATTCGCTCCTGTCAGCGGTCATCTTCAGCGCGGCATCCTCGATCGACATCGGCTTGAGGCTGACGTTGTTGACCCTGACGACGCGCCCTTTGGCATTGGTCGGGACCGCCGGTTCGATCACCGAGACCCGTTTGCCAGCGCCTTGGCGCTTGCGTTCCTTCCGCTTGTCCTTCAGCTTCTTGGCCTGGCTCTCGAGCTTGTTGAAAACGGCTGTGAGCGAGCTGTACATGTCGTTGCTCACGTTTGTCGATGCAAACTTGTGCCGGCGGGTATGGACGTTGACCTCCGCCGTATGACGGTACTTCTCCACCGTGAGGAAACCGTGAATCTCGATAATGTCATCGAGATATTTCGCGAGCTTCTCGACGTGCTCGTCAACGAAGTTCCTGATTGCCGATGTGACATCGAACCCTCTACCCGTCAGTTGCACTTTCATTTCATCCTCGCTCGTGTTTCGTCTCCGTTAGTTGAATCGTCGGATCCGGGACGATTGATGTCGCCTCGGCTGGAGTCGGGGCTGTCGGAGTGGGAGCGGGCGCAGCCGGCGGCGGGTGCGCCGCGCCGCCGGAAGCACCGTTGGACCGCCGCAGGTGAGAGGGCGGGATCTTCAACTCCTCCCGGTACTTGGCAACAGTCCTGCGCGCGATCCGAAGCCGATCGGCTCGCAGTGCGTCGGCAATGGCCGCATCCGAGAGCGGGGCGGAAACGGGCTCCGCTCCGATCAGGTCCCGAATCTTCTGTTTCACCGACCTGGTGGAAACACTCTCGCCTCGGTCGCTCTCCAATCCCCGGTTGAAGAAAAATTTCATCGGGAGGATTCCCTGGGGTGTCTGGACATACTTGTTCGCCACGACACGCCCAACCGTCGATTCGTGCACCCCCACATCCTCGGCCACGTCCCGCAACACCATGGGCTTGATAAAGTCCTTCCCCCGGTCGAGAAAGTCTCGCTGGTGGCGTACGATGGAATCGGCGACCTTGTAGATCGTCCGCTGCCGCTGATCGAGACTCTTGATGAGCCACAGCGCCGACTTGAACCGGTCGCGAATGAACTTCTTCCCTTCGGCATCATCCAGCAGGGCCCGGTTCGAGAGCATCCGTGCGTACACCGGGTTCACCCGCAACCGGGGCATCCCCTCCTCGTTCAGCACCACCACATAGTTCCCCTCCACCTTCACGATCATCACATCCGGTACCACATAGTAAGGTTTGTTCTCCTGATACTTGAGGCCCGGTTGCGGTTCGAGGTGGCGGATAATGTCGAGGTGGCGCTGGAGCTCCTCCTCCTCACAGTGCAGCGCCCGGCAGATGGCCGCGTGGTCGCCGACTTGAAGCAGATCCAGGAAATCCCTCACCAACTCCTCAGTCCGAGAGCCGGCGAGACCGAGAAGCTTGAGCTGGACCGTGAGGCACTCCTTCAGGGACCTGGCCCCCACGCCTGCCGGATCGAATCCCTGCAGAATCGACAGCGCCTCCTCCACCTCCACAAGCTGGTAGTCGCCCATGGCTGCGATCTCGTCGAGAGGCACGCGCAAGTATCCATCCTCGTCCAGATTACCAATCAGAGCCATGCCGATCTCGCGAGCCCGATCGCTGCACGGAGAGCAGTCGAGCTGCCAGAGCAGATGGTCGGACAATGTCGGCCGGATGCTGAGAGTGTTTTCGAAGGAGGGCAGGTCAGATGCATCCAGCGCATACGACGGCCGCCAGTTCTCGTCCTGGTAGTCGTTGAAGAAATTCGCGATATCGATGTCGTCGAAGTCCTTGCGTTCGTCCGCCGCCTCCTCTTGCACCTCGGTCTGAGCCGCTTCAGGGCCCTCCTGTTCGGAGTCCTCCTCTCCGCTCGAGTCCTCCTCGGGGGGCGTGCTCTCGAGCTCGTCCCTGTTCTCCTCAGGCTCCTCCTGCTCCAGGATGTCCTCCAGCACGGGGTTCTCCGCCAGCTCGATGTTCACCGTCTCCAGCAGCTCCTGCTTCGACATCGGCAGAAGCTTGATCGCATACTGGAGGGACGGCGTCATGATGAGCTTGTGCGTAAGCTTGAGTTGAACGGTCGCTTTCTGTGCCATCGCCTGAAGATTCTATCCTATCTACATCCGGAAATTCTCTCCCAGGTAAACCTTCTTCACGTCCAGATCGTCCGCCAGCTCCTGTGGCTTCCCCGCCCGGAATATCTTTCCGTCGTTGATGATATAAGCCCGATCGGTGATGTGCAGCGTCTCCCGCACATTGTGGTCTGTGATGATCACGCCGATGCCCCGAGCCTGAAGGTGCTTGATGATCTTCTTGATCTCGAGGACCGCCAGAGGATCGATCCCCGCGAACGGCTCATCAAGAAGTATGAACGATGGCGATACGACGAGACACCGGGTGATCTCGGTTCTTCGCCGTTCACCGCCGGAGAGGCTATACCCGCGTGATTTGGCCAGCGGCGTAAGCTGGAGCTCGGCCAGAAGCGCCCCGAGCCTCTGGTGGCGCTCAGCGGGTGTCACATCGATCGTCTCGAGAATCGCCAGGAGGTTCTCCTCGACCGTCAGCCCACGAAAAATGGACGGCTCCTGCGGCAGGTACGCGATTCCGTTGCGCGCACGCAGATACATCGGATCCTCGGTGATCTCGGTATCATCGAGGAACACTTGACCCGTGTCCGGGGTCGTCAGTCCGAGGATCATCGAGAAGGTTGTGGTCTTCCCGGCACCGTTAGGTCCCAGCAGGCCCACGATCTCGCCACGCTGCACCGTGACGCTCACCTCGTCGACCACCTTGCGGCCCTTGTAAGACTTGGTGAGGCCGCGCGCCTCAAGCGTCTCCATCAGTCCTTGTCAACTTCCGGCTGGTAGACGGTGGTTGTGCGGCCTTCCATCTGTCCGTCCAAAATTATCTTACCGTCGCCAAAATAGTAAGTCAACGTTCTCCCCTGGCTCGTGCCGCGAATCTGGTCCACGACACGGGGCTTGCCGGTGAGGGTCACAGCGTCATCGCTGAGATCGTAGGTGGCATTCTGCCCCGTGATCCTCCGTCCTGTCTGATTGATCACGACGTTGCCGGTCGAAATCATTCTCTCGACATCGTTGACCTTCTTGTAGAAGAAGACCTCGCAGGCCTCCGAGCTCATGTCGGCCTCCTCCCTGTGCATGACGACGCTCGTGGTGTACTTGATCGTGCGCGTGGCCTCGGTGTAGAGCAGCTTCTCGCTCGTAACGATAATCGGCACTCGCTCCTTCCCGCCCGAGCCTGCGGTTCCGGCCTGCCCCTTTTGAGGCACACTGCTGAATAGCACGGACTTCACGCCGGTTGTAGCCGTGAAGGTGTTCTGTCCTTGATCCACGACAATCTGGTCGCCGGTGATGATGTTGTCTCCCTGCCAGGCTCGCGCATCCTTAGCGTATGTCGCCAGGCCCTTGTCCGGATCGTATGTCATCGATTGCGCACTCAGGTACATGGGTTCCTCGGCGTTTCCGAAGAAGGATATTTCGCCACTCCTCTTCGAATAGGCAGTCTTCGCTTCACCGATGGCGCGGAGGAACCCCGTATCCTCCACGATCTCGATCCGCTGGGCCGTGACCGTGCTCCCCTCCCTCTCGACACGCGGGTTCCCGTCGGTGATGACGAGAAGCTTTTGAGCGCCGTTGTACGCGCCTTTCTCGCCAAATGCACGGCTGTCGCGCTCGTGGAACTGCACCTTCCCGGTGAACTCCATCGACGATGCGTCTTCAGTCAGCGGATCGAAATGCGCCACGAGGGTTTGGCAAAACACGTGCTTGTCCATCCGGTCCTGCTTGGACTTTCCGGCGTCGAAGATCTCCACCGATACTGCGCCGTCCGCATCACACCTCTCGATCCCATCCTTGTCCCTGAAGAATACAAACTTGATATGCTGGCCGTCGATGCGTCTCTTCGACAGGAGGACGTCATCCTTCTGCCGGACAATCTCGACCGAGGCGTTCCCTACCGCGTCCGCCTCAGCGAGGCGGCCCGTTTCCGGCACATACGAGAGATGAGCCGAATCCGCTTTCAACGACTTGTCCCCGGGCCCGCTCGCGATCGAGGACAGACTTCGATCGCCTTCACTCCGTACCTTGCCCCGCCCCTTCGATGCTCCCGTGAAAAGCACCTCAACCCCGATCCGCGCATCCAGGTCCTTGAGGTGCTCGCCGTCTTCCGTCAACGAAAAGAACACCTCCTCAGCCCTCAGGAACGAATCCGAGTTGGTGACCTCGACCCCTTCCTGAAAGACCCCGGAGTGGGTCCTGTCGTTATACTCCATATACCTGCTCGCGATGTGCGTCACCGCGGCGAGATCCTTACGGAGGTTCTTCACGTCGAATTCAACCTTGTGCAGAAACTGGACCTTTTTCTCGCCGACCTCGAAAGTGAACCCAGTCCCACGGCCTGCGATGTCGCCTCGCTCGAACCGCACTGCCTCCGAGCTTCGAATCATGTCCTTTTCCTTCACGTACCTCAGCGATTCGGTGAACAGCTTGAGCCCACTGGCAAGCCGCACCTTCACTTCTCCCTCCAGGAACAATGCCTCAAAATCCTTGTCGTAGTGACCTCCCTCTGAGGTGATATGGGCACTGTCCTGTGCTCCCTCCTTGCCGAAAATCTTGATCTCGACCCCTCCACTCAACTGATACAGTCCGTCCTCGTCGAGAAAATGTTTCTGAGCTTTCACCTGGAACAGCTTCCGGTCGCCCTCAGTCCGCACGACATCGATGCCCTCCCAAGAGGCCGGCATCTGACCCATAGTCTCGCCGCCGGGAATGATCTCGGCCACCGCCCCCCTGGGTTTGTGGCGGACAATGTAGTACACCAGGGCCCCGGTGAATGCTGCCAGAACGGCGGCCAGCACCCAGCGCGCATGTTTTCTCGGCCTAAACGGCATCGCTGAAGTCTTCGATCTGGAAACGCAGTTCCTTCAGGCCACGGTACTCGTTGATCTGCAACCGCCCGGCACACATCATCGGCCTTCCCACCACCAAACTCCCCATCCACTCACCCTTACGCCACGCTACCGCGGGGATTCTCCTGCCACCCACATCGAGCCGCAGCAGGAGATGGTTCGAACCCATTCTTCGCGCCGGTTCAGTGAGACGGGCATTCTCGAGCAGGAACATCGGCTCGGGATTGCCCTGGCCAAATGGCTCGAGATCCGAGAGCTCCTCGGCAGATTCGAAGATCATCTCCTCGGGCCTGAGGACGGAGTCGAGACGGATCTGAGGCGGCGGGGGCTCGCCTCTTCGCCGCACCGCCGCATCGACGTGCTCCGCGAAGCTCGGCACCTCCTCCGATCGCAAGGTGAATCCCGCTGCCTGCTCATGTCCCCCGAACGTCAGCAGATCGCGCGAACATTCCTTCAGAACTTCAACGAGATTGAGGCCGGGGACAGATCGGGCCGAGCCATACCCGATTTGTCCCTCGAGGGAGATCATCAACGCGGGCTTGGAAAAGCGATCCACCAGCCGACTCGCAACGATGCCAATGACTCCCCGGTCCCATTGCGCCCCAGCCACGGTGATCGCGGCGACGCCGGGTGTCACAGCCACCAGCGCTTCACTCGTGATCCGCTCCTCCGCCCTCTGCCGTCGCTTGTTGAGCTCCTCGATCTCGTCGAGGAGCAGCCGGAGCTTCTCCGGGTTCGTCTCGAAGAAGATCGCGAAGGCTTTCGAAGGATCGTCCATACGCCCGGCCGCGTTGATCCGCGGTCCGATCTGAAACGCGAGGTTCCAGGCACGCACCCGTCTCGGGTCAATCGACGCCTTCTGGAGGAGCCCGAGCAGTCCTGGATTTCCGCAGACCGGAAACGCCTGGAGCCCTCGCTTCACGATATCCCGATTCTCGCCTCTGAGCGGAGCGACGTCAGCCACTGTCCCCACCGCCGCGATCGCGTGAAGCATGGCCGGCACGTCGCGGCCGGCCCTCCGGAGCAGATGTACGGCGAGCTTGTAGGCCACACCGACCGCCGCGAGGTCGTGGTCGGGATAGGTACTACCCGGTCTCACCGGATTGAGAACGGCCACCGCCCCGTCGATGGGAGCCTCCTGGATATGATGGTCGGTCACGATGAAATCGCAACCGGAGCCGGCGAGCTGACCGAGCAGCTCGGCGGAAGACGATCCGCAGTCGGCCGTGATAAACAGCCGGGCGCCCGCACCTGCCGCACGCTCGATTGCTCGCTTTGATACCCCGTAGCCGTCAAGAATCCGGTTCGGTAGAAAAACCTCCGTGCGAGCACCCAGCAACCGGAGCGTGTGGCTGAGGATCGCCGCCGACGTGATGCCGTCCACGTCGTAATCCCCGTGAATCAGCACCAACTCCTCTCGCGCAATCGCATGTTCGATCCGTTCGGCCGCCGCGCCGGTCCCGTCGAGCTCACCCACCGACGGCTCTCCCGGGGCCGCGATGAACCGACGAGCCGAGGAGACGTCGTGGCCGCGGGCGACGAGAACACGAGCCACCAGGGGCGAACAGCCGAGCACCCGAGCGGTCTGCGCAGTTCTGCCTTCATCACCCACCCCGAGAAGCCATCGCCTCTCACGCCCCTGCAGGCTCCTGAGCTGTTTCTCCCCTGCCGTCGCGCTCACCGTCTCCCTACCTCCCCAATGCGGCACAGCCGTGCGCGCGAGTATCCGACCCCCTTCGCGCGCCTGGAGCGTGGAGCCGGAGCCCTGAGCGAAGCGAAGGGGTGACAGCGTTCTCCCGAGACACTCTGACCCGTCCGAGGCGACCGCTCCGTTCCTGCATTCCTCTCGTCCTGCTTTTCTGAGAGGAGTTCGGAAGATCTTGCCCCCTCATATATTTCGCCATTTCGTGTAAGCACTCAACTTCCTAGACACTTGAAGCCTGCGCTCAGGAAGCTGTTCTTGTACGCGATGTAGTTGGTCGCGTGGCCATCGATCTCGTCCCGCTCCACCGACGACACGGCTCTCCTCGGCTTGGCCGGGACTCCTACCATCAACGTGCCCGGCGGCACGACCGTGCCCTCGAGAAGCAACGCCCCCGCCGCTATGATCGAGTACTCGCCGATCGAGCAGTCGTCAAGAATCACCGCCCCCATGCCCATGAGGACATGTGACCCTATGCGACTTCCCTGGGCCAGAACCCCGTGACCGAACGTCACATGGTCTCCCACGATCAGCGGATACTTGTCCTTCCGTACGTGCAACACGCACCCGTCCTGAACGTTGGTGCACTCACCGATCCTGATATGGTGGACGTCACCCCGCACGACAGAGTTGAACCAGACCGAGCTGTCCCGCCCGATATGCACATCTCCGATGACGTGAGCCCCGGGCGCGATGAAGCATGTCGGGTCGATCACCGGTTCGATATCCTTATAAGCGTAAATCATTCGCGCATCTCCCGCCTGATACTTAGCACACACTCACGATCGATGGAAAGACGCCAATGATCGTGAAGGTTCACTCAGCGGCACCTGCCGGCGCCGCACCGGGCGATCGGGTTCCAGCATGACCGCTGCCCGCGCTCTCTCAATCCACCCCGGGCATCCCTCCCCCACCACGGGGAGCGACCCCTGCCTAGTGTGGCGGACGGAAGTCAAACTTGGGAAGGTCGTACCAGACTCGTACCCGTTTCCCGTCCTTCATCGCCGGCGTGAACTTGTATTTCTTGGCCGCCGAAATGGCCGCTTCGTCGAAGCCGAACTTGGTGCCGCTGGATAGCTTCACCTTCGCATCCTCGACCGATCCATCCGGCGCGATGAGAACACTCACAACCACCGTCCCTGACGCCCCGACCTTTTGTGCGATCGCCGGAAATGTCGGGGTCCCCTTCTTGCTGACGACCGGCTTGCTGTCAGCCAGGTCAAGCCTGATGAGCTGACCTTCCTTGACCAGCGATTCCGCGGGCGACGGTATGACGGGCGATGACGAGGGCGGCGCTATGGGCGCGCTCACTGACGGCGACCCTGCCGATGTGGTTGAGGGCGATGACGGCGGCGGCGATGTGCCGGGAGGCGTCTGCAGCTGCGCCGTCGTCTCGGCCGGGCCAGCCGGCTGTCCACTCGCCGAGGGATTCGTCGAGCTCTTTGGCGTATCGACCGCGGCCGACGAAGCGTCGGCTGGAACCTGCGGGGCCCGCACCTCCTGCATCGCCTGCTCCTTTACCTTCAGCTCCTCCTTCGCCTTCAGCGCCTGGGCCTCCCTGGCCTGTATGTCCCTCTTGATCCGCTCCTGGTCTTTCTTGTCGCCTTCGGCGAGCTGCTGCTTGAGAGCATCGATCGCAGCAAGGCTCTCCTGGAGCTGTTCCTCGGTCTTCCGCTTGGCATCCTCCAGCTCCTTCAACCGCTGAGCCTCCTGCGGGCTCACCTGGGCCACAGATGGCTGTGTCTGAGCGCCCGGCTTCGGCTTCAGCACAAAATACCCGCCAATGGCTCCCGCTACGACGATCACTCCGACTCCCGCGAGCAGCGGCACCGGCAGACCCTTCCTGGGCGCCTCCTGCATGAACGTCGGAGTCGCAACCGGGGCTGGTTTTGCGTGCACCGGCTGTGGCCTGGGAACCACAACCGTCGCACCCGCTTCCGCCGGGCCCGCTGATGTCGGTTCAGCTTTGGCCGGGTGAGTCGGGGCGACCGGCGCGGGGGGCGGGACCTCGACGTACTGCAGGAAATTCATCGCCTTCTCGTCCTGCATCGTCTTCTGCTCGGTCTCGATCTCCGACCGGAATGCGGTGTGCATGAAGAAGGCCAGATTGAAAGTGGAAGGACTGAAGTCACCAGCCACCAGGAGCGCGTCCAGGGCCTGTTTGGCATCCTTGATGTTAGGATACCGACCCGCCGGGACCGGATTGACGCATTTCAGTATGATCTCGCTCACCGATTGGGGCAGCCGGTCATCGTCCTGGTATGGTGTCATCATCCGGCTGGCATCCAGCCGCTGTCTGATGTCGATGTCGCGTGTCCCCGTAAACAGAGGTTCACCGGTCAGGAGCCTGAAAAAGACCAGCCCCAGTGCATAGATGTCGCTCCGCTTGTCGGGAATTTTCCCATCGAGAAACTCCGGGCTCAGGTACGTTTCGATCTTCTTATATGCTTCCTTACGATCGTTCTGCGACTTGCTCAGGACAGATGCGATATTGAAGTGCTTGATCTTGACGTCGCCTTCGTAGGTCAGCATCACGTCGACTGGTGACAGGGCTCCGTGAATGATCGATCGATCCTCGATCTTCGCGCTGTGAGCCGTCTCGAGCGCCGACGTGATCCGGCTGACGATGTAGAGGCTCTGGTCGAGCGCTAGCGGGAATCCTTCCCCCATCCGCGTGAATACGATGCCCAGGTCCTTCCCCTCAACAAACTCCCAGGAGATGAAGTAAGCGCCTTCGAGCTTCCCGCACCCATATACCTTCGCGATGTTCGGACTCGTCAACCCGGCTGACGCCTTCAGCTCCTCGACCAGCATCTTCATGAGAGCCGTGTTCTGAGCGAGGGCCGGACTGATCTTGGTCAGGTAGACGAACCTGTCAAGCCCGGCAGGCCCCAGTTTCGCAGCACGATAGGTCCTTCCGATGCAGTCAGCGCCGACCTCCTCGAGCAGAAGAAAAGAACCGAACTTCTCGAAATTAGGCATTGATATTTGGCTCCAATTTACTTGCGATCTTTTATAGCATCCACCCCTTAGGGTGTCAACTCAGAGAACGTGTGAGGTGACCCATTGGACTTTCGAGCGTGCGCAATCCCATGCCGATCGGAATCCGGAGGCCTCGCGCGGGCTCTTGAGCCGGTGACCACGTCACGAGGGATTCTCAAGTTTCTTTTCCACCCACGGCCCGCTGTGATATCGTACGCGCAATATTGATGGAGGGCCACCCATGAGAATGTTCGCCGCACGATGTCTGTGCATTTTGAGTCTTTCTTCGCCGGCTCTTGGCGCCGGGTTCGGTTTCTACGAACAGAGCGCGGCAGCGACCGCCCTGGGCGGTGCCTTCGTCGCGCGGGGAAATTCAATCAGCGGGCTCTTTTACAACCCCGCCTGCGCAGGAAAAATCGAGGCGGACGAACTGTCCTTGGGTGGCACTCTCGTCATCCCATCCACGAGCTACACGGCCCCTGCCGGCGATTCCCC
The DNA here is from genome assembly GCA_016191015.1 of Acidobacteriota bacterium. Taxonomy (GTDB): domain Bacteria; phylum Acidobacteriota; class CAIWXX01; order CAIWXX01; family CAIWXX01; genus JACPPM01. The sequence goes on from JACPPM010000250.1 coordinate 18,609, forward strand.
GTTCGATGGCGAGCGGAATGTGTTTTTTCCTCCCAACGCTTACTACGGTCGTAGAATAGACGACCGCATCGCCTTCGGCATCGGCTTCTTCGTCCCCTATGGCCTCAGCACGGAGTGGTCGCCCGATTGGAGCGGGCGTTATCTCTCCATCAAGGCGGACATCAGGTCGTACTATGTCAATCCTGTGATGGCGTACAAGCTGAATGACAGGGTTGTGGTGGCCGCGGGGATCAACTATGTCCGCAGCAGCCTGGGCTTCCAGAGAAAGATAGATCTGAGCCCGTTGAGCCCGGCGTTCGGGGGCATCGAGCTGCCTGATGCCGGCCTCACGTTCGATGCATCAGGTGACGGTCTCGGATTCAACGGCGGCGTCCTCATCGACGCCTCTCCTGAGATCACGGTGGGGGCCAGCTATCGGAGCCAGGTGGACGTGAAATACTCCGGAGCCATCGATTTCTCGGTCCCAGCGACCGGCTACGGGCAGGTGGTCGATACGGCTCTGAATGTGCTCTTCCCCGACGGTGACGCGTCGACGGCGATGGAGCTGCCTCAGCAGCTCAATTTCGGAGTCGGCTACCACGGTGTCCAGGGGTGGAACTTCGACTTCGCCTTCTGGTGGACCGGATGGAGCAGTATCGATCGCATCGCCCTCAATCTCGAGAATCATTCGACTGCCCCGACCCAGGCGATCCAGGGCAGTCCGATTGAACGGGATTACGACAATTCCTACAGCATCCGGTTCGGGGCTGAGCACACTCTGAACGAAAAGTGGCGGCTCAGGGCAGGTTATCTGTGGGACAAGAGCCCTGTTCCGGACAAGACGGTCGATCCTCTCCTGCCAGACGCGAACCGTCATTCGATCCAGCTTGGTGCGGGGTTCACATTCCCTGACGATCGGTACTCGGCGGATTTCGCCTACATGGCTGTCTTCTTCTCCGATCGGTCGACAAGCTCCAACCTGGATCGTTTCAACGGGACGTACACGACGACCGCCCACCTTCTGGCCATGAGCTTCTCCTACCGGTTCGAGTGAACCGGGCTATTCTCGGATGCGCGGCCACCGGCGGTGAAACAGCAGCCACGCGCTCACGATGACCACGATGCTGGCCATCAATAGCCACATCCACCTGACCGGACGGCGAGTGGCCGCCCGGCCGAACAGCCGTTGGCCGCTGAGTCCCGTGCACACGAAGCCGGCCCAGTGTGCCGGGTGTTCACCGAGCCTCTTGAGCTTCGCCTCACGCAGCGCATCGTCAATTGCCGATCCCTTCGCCAGCTCCGCGTAGAAATCCCGCATCAGAAGAAACGAGCTCTCGTCCTCGACGTTCCAGAGCGTCAAAACGAGGCAGTTCACGCCCGAATAGAAGAAGCTCCGTGCGAACCCGTCGAGTCCTTCGCCGCTGAGCACCCGGCCTCGCCCGCTCCCGCACGCCGAGAGCACAGCCAAGGGGGAAGCCCAACGCTTGCCCATGATGTCATTGAATCCAAGGTCCCCGTCTTCACCGGCGGTGTACAGGATGATTCGGCTTCGAAGCGGATCGGTTTCGTCGATCACAGCATGGGTCGCAAAGTGGAATACCGTGGGCCGAGACAGGTCCTGCGAGAAGAACCTTTCCCGCGTCGCATCGCTCCCGTGAAGGAGCACGCGCCGGTCCCCGAAGAATGCGGCGATCTCACGGATCTCCTCCAACGAATACCTGAGCCGCTCGCCGCCAATCTCACCGGCACCGCCGTCGGGATCGGCGAGCGCCACGAGTCGGAGCTGTTCGAGTGGGAGGCGCCGATCATTGAGCTTGCTCAGAATCGTCCCCGAGGAGGCGTAGGTGACCGTACAGTCCTCGATCAGATACCGACCGGACCTGCCGATCAGGGTCTCGAAAGGAAGCACGTGCAGGATCGCGTCCGGAGAGATGATGAGACGTCGCGGCGGCACGCGCATACCGTGAAGGAGCGGTTCGACGAGGATCTGGTATAACCGCGTGGCTCCCGGCTTGCCGCCGAACTCAACCTCCCCATGTGACAGGAAGTCCAGATACCTGGCCGCCATCCGAGACAGCGCCGTGCTCTCACCCAGGTCTTTCACGATCAGAACGTCCGGCGTGACGGCGAATCCGTAGACCCTCTTCTCGCCCACGAGGTACTCGAGGAAAACATCGCCCGGTAGGAGCAGATCGCGGCGGATTTGGTCGACCCCGGCGAAGCTGGGAAAGAAGATATCCTGCCGGGACGGGTCCCCCGCGAGATCCGCCCTCACGGCGAGACTGGGATGCATGAGCGTCTCGAGGAATGTTCTCGCCCGGAACTTCTCGGACACGATCAGAGCATCCGCCTCCCGGCCGGTGGCCGCGAGGATCGACACCGCTCCCTCATAGAGTGCCTGCTTGTTGGTCATGTAGAAGGAACGTTGGGCGGACTGTTGGATCGCGGTCCGCCCGGACTCGATCGTCTCGATTGCGGCGTCGAATTTCTGGAGGGCACCGGCATCGTTGCCCTCGGCGCGAAGTGCCTCGCCCAGAAGGTAGAGCGAGCTCCACGTCTCCTCGATCTCATCCCGGCTGCGAGAGAGTCGCGTGGCTTCCTCGCCGGCACGGATCGCCTCTGCGTGCAATCCCTCCTTGGAACGGAGACGGCAGAGGTCCTGATAGATCCAGATCAGGTTCCACTCGTCCTTGCAGGACTTCGAGAATCTCTCGGCGTCCAGGAGGTACCGCTCGGCTCTCGCCGGATCGTCGTGGAGAATGTACTCGTGCCCGATACTTGCATAGACCTGACCGCGGAGCTTGTCGCTGTCCACCGATTCGGCCAGTCTGAGCGATTCCAGTCGGATCGCCATCGATCGTTCGGAGTCGCCGAGTGAATTGTAGAGGTAGGCCAGGCCGTCGTAGATGACCGCCACCGCGAAGGAATCATCCTCTTTGTTCGCCAGATCCAGACCCCGCTCGAAATACGAGCGAGCCTTGCGGAAGTCGTTGAGCTGGAGGTAGAGATTGCCGAGGAGGATGAGGGCATCCAGCTGGACTCCAGTCCGCCGGATCGCCGCGCCCTCAGCGAGTGCGCGGTCGGCATGTTCGATGGCCCGCCGATAGTCTCCCATGCTGCCATAGACGAACCCGATTTCGCACTCGCTCTGAGCGGCCAGGTTGCGGCTACCGTGGGCGACGGCCATCTCGCGCGCCGTCTGGAACTCGGCCAGGGCCGCCGCGTGGTCGCTCCGATCCGAGTGGATGTTGCCCAGCAGGCGATGGGCGTTCGCCGCTGCGCTCCAGAGCCGGTCCAGATACCGGCTGACCTTCTTCAGGGACTCCCTCGCGGCCTGCTCGGCTCGATCGAGCTGCCCCATGTTGTAATAGACGAACCCCCTGCCCAGGATCGCTTCACCCTCGCGATCCTCGAGCCCGGCGGACCGGAACGTGGCCAGGGCCTGATCGTAGAGCACGAGGGCCCTCGGAAAATTGGCCGTGTCAGTTGCGTCATTGGCCGCCTTCAGGCTCGCCATCCCCCGTTCCTCCAGCGTCTCAACCTCTGCACTGCTCCCCAAGCACGCCGGCACCACGGGGCAACAGAGAACCACCAGCCAGAGTCGCCCCAGGACGGAAGCCGAGTGGCTGGCCGGCGGCCGTGGTGTTCTGCGTTCATCGACGTGCATCGGCTCTTTACTGATCGACACCCAACCGGCTGTGGCGGATGCCCGGAACCCTCAGACCTCCCAATACTGGTCCTCGAATGACGCATTCGGGACGTCGACCACGATGGATGAACCATCAGGCTGCGCTTCGAAGACCTCGTGATCCCTCTGCCAGGAGACGTAGAACTCCATCCTGTCGCCGGGATGTGCGCCGAGAGCGGAAAAGGGTACGGCGACCTCCACGATGCTCTCCGCCGTGAACGAGCAGGTCGCGATTTCCCGAGGCCCGTGGTACAGCCGCGCCCCCGGCTCATCGCCTGTCCGGCACACCACGCGGTGATCGGCAGGGACAAGGAATACCAGCGTCAACTCCATGCCGCTCGCGAAGTAGGTCGACGCACGTCCGGCCGTATCGAGCCTCACGTACAGATCGTCCATGTTGAAGCCGTACCAGATAGCGTGGGTCAGGTGGAGGCTTTTGTGCATGGATGAGCCGTGGGCGACGACGCGGTGCTGTCCCGCGCCGAGCCATTCGAAATAGCTCGTCACGCGACCGTCGACGCGCGGCGTGATAAAGCGCGTCGGAGCAACCGCCGGCGGGATCCCCTTCTTGCGCTCGGCAATAATCGACACATGAAGCCCGGCGGGGGCTTTCCTGCCCAGAAGCTTGTACACGTTGATCAGGTGCTTGCGAAACAACTGATCGAATTCCCAATCGTTCTCCGAGCTGTGATCACCTCCGTACCACCAGAACCAATCGCTCCCTTCGGCGATGTAGATCTCCTCCCATGCCTTCGTCAGCTGGTGATCCGGGTCGTGGGAGGCCAGGAGATTGCGGGCAGCCGCGAGCAGGTCCCAGGCCTTGCGGTCCTCCTCGTGGCCTATCCAGATGTCGAAGTTATGGCTAATCCAGGATCCCGGCAAGACTCTTGCCAGCGACGCGGGGCGCACCGAACGGAACGCCTCCTCGCACGTCACCGTCCTCACCCACTTCGACTTCTCCAGAAACTCACACACCCGTCGCAGGAATTCTCGCCCGTCTCCGGGGTAGTACTCCCAGGCGTTCTCGCCGTCCAGGATGATCGGCACCAGGGGCGGCTCATCCCCCGTCCACTCCTTGGCGATTCTTTCCAGTCGATGGACAAAATCATCCACGGCATCTCGCGCGGTCATCTTGCTGTACGTGAATCCGAACAGGTCCGAAATGACGTGGTCGCGGAAGAGCAGCCCAATCGGCCGGCCACCGCCGTCGTACTGATAGGGCCGGTAGAGGAGCGACGCGGCTGCAAGGCCCCCACCTCCGGAACGACTGAGCGATGTGCCGAGACTCTGCTCCAGGATTTCTTCGTCCGTCGCCGCCCAGGCGAATCCTTCGGCGGCCGCCTGAGCAAGACATTCGGGGGAGACAGAGCCCTCGCTCGGCCAGAGCCCGACAGGCTCCCTCCCGAAGATCTCGTGGAATAGCAGACGGCCTTGCCTGAGCTGATGCGCAGCGTCCTCAGGGTGTCGGAAGGCCTCTTTGAGCAGTTTCGTGTGCGGATTCGCGATGCGAGCGACCGAGCTGTCGCACAGGAGGGGCAGAATCGGATGGTAGTAGGGACTCGTCGAGAGCTCCGCCTGGCCTCGATCGGCCGCGCCCTTGTACTCCGGAATCACTTTCCCGAGGATCTCTCGCTCCACCTCGGCCAGGACCCCCTTGTCCTCTTCTGTGAAATTCTTGCCGCGCTTGATGAGCCCTGCGACCCGCCGGTCGGAGCTCCGGTAGGATTGATCGATCCAGGCCAGCTTTTGGAGAACCTGCAGATCGAGAAAATCCTGCACGGCGTAGAGGCGTGCGGATCGTTTGAGCGCATCGTCTTCGACCGATGAACCTCGCTTCTCCAGCAGCGCCTCGTACCTCCCAAACGGGGCAATCATCGTAGACCTGTTCGCCATGAAAAAGTTCTTCAGGATGTAGACGTGTTCTTCCTCCGACAGAGCGCTGGCAGGTTTCATGCCGAGGGTCTGGAATCGTTCGTGCGCAGTACCTGCGGCGTAGTCGCGGAGCTGCTGGAGGAGTGAGGGGACCATGTTGAATGTCATCTTGACACGCGGGAACTCCCCCAGCAGTGACACCATGCCGTAGTAATCCTTCAATGCGTGGAGACGCACCCAAGGGAGCAGGTAGTTCTGTTCGAAGTGGTCCAGGTACAGAGGCTGATGCATGTGCCAGAGGAAGGCCAGAACCACTTCGCGCACTGAAATCCGGCTCTTGCTCGGTCGAACTAAACGCAGCCGCGGGCAATGTACATCGGTTTTTCTTTCTACCAGATCCGGCGCCCCACGTCCAGCGCCCCTTTCCACTCACTCGCCCTGTACATCGGCCGGGCAGGCCAATGACCTTAACGGTGAGGCGTCGGCGCGACCCCATTTCCGTCCCAGTTGCCCAGGAAGTTGAGTGTTGACACGAAATGGCAAGAAATTTGAGGGGGCTAGATCTTCCGATCTCTTAGCAGGAAAGCAGGAGGGGAGGAATGCAGGAACGGAGCGGCCGGCACGGCCGATCGAGGTGACTCGGAAAAACGCTCTCACGCGCGGCTCCGCCGCGTTGGGCCCGAGCTCGATCGTACCCCAAGGCTACGGCAAAGTCCCGGAAACCGCAGATTCCACAGATTGACTCGCAGATGTCGCCGATGGCTTCGCGCCGCCCCGAGAGTGAGGAGGAAGTTGCTCGTCGGTTGAATGCTGGGAGAATCTGCGTGATCTGCGCGGAAATCTGTGCCATCTGCGGTTTCGTACGGAACGGACACGCCCAGATCGGCACCTCGACTTTTTCGCAGCCCTGATCGTACCCGCCGCTGAGTTGACCGGCACCGGGCCGCGTGATAGTTTTCGGTGGAGTGGGCGAGCGGTGAGCCGGATCGGATACCTTCCCTTAGTTGGCGTCGTGGCGGTCGCCGCATTCGCCATTGGACTGGCCTTGGCATCCCTTTTTTCGCCGGGCGCCGCCCCGTCGATGGGCAGTCCCGCACTGGTCGCCCGACGCTCGCCGACGCTGTCCGTGCCCTCCCCCGGATTCAGTTTTGCTGACGTGGCGGAGACGGTGAACCCGACGGTCGTGAGCATCACATCGACTCGTATCTCGGAGAGCGCGGACCGACCGGCTCACCCGCAGGGAGACTCCGGGGACCAGTACTGGCACAGAGAGACTCCCTACAGCATGTCGGGGCGCAGCGAAGATTTCGGTTCTGGGGTCATCATCAGCTCCGATGGGTTGATCCTCACAAACAATCACCTCGTGGAACACTCCGACAACATCGATGTCAAGCTCAGCGACCGCCAGCCATATCGGGCACGGGTCGTGGGCACCGACGCGCTGACCGACCTGGCGCTCATCAAGATCGACTCGTCGACCTTGTTCCCGGCGGCCCCGCTGGGTGACTCCGATCGCCTTCGCGTGGGAGATTGGGTGATGGCGATCGGGAATCCGCTGCTCTACGAGCACACCGTGACGGTTGGAGTCGTCAGTGCCAAGGGTCGAGGTAACCTGGCGACGCCTTTCGACAACTATATCCAGACAGACGCGGCGATCAACAAAGGGAACAGCGGCGGCCCCTTGATCAATGCCCGCGGAGAGGTCGTGGGGATCAACACCCTGGTCTCCATGTACGGCCAGGGCATCGGCTTTGCGATCCCGATCAACACTGCCGCCTCGATACTCCAGCAGCTCAAGGAGAAAGGGCGTGTGTCCCGGGGATTCCTCGGACTGGTCCCGGACCCGGTGACGCCTGAGATCCAGGCGTCGCTCCACCTGGCGAACACATCCGGGGCGCTCGTGAAGGATGTCACCGACAACACACCAGCCGCGCGGGCCGGGATCAGGCGCTACGATGTGATCACCGAAATCAACGGCCAGCCCGTCCGCGACCACACGGATCTTTATCGAATCGTCGCAGCCACAGAGCCCGGCGCCCGAGTGGAGATCAAACTCTTGCGAGACGGCAAGTTCGTCGGCACGAAGGTCACGCTCGAGGAGCGTCCGCCCGAGCAGAGCGCGGAAGCACCGACACCTGATGTCAACGATCCGCAGACCACGCCGCAGTCGCTCGGCATCGAAGTGCAGGACCTGAACGCGGAGCTGGCTGCCGAGTGGCACATGCCCTCCCGCGTGCCCGGACCCGTCGTGACCTGGGTCGCCCCAGTCGGCCCGGCAGCGGATGCAGGGCTGCAACCCGGAGATGTGATCGTGGAGCTCAATCGGCGCCCGGTGCCGCGGACCGAGGATTTCTATCGCATCTCGCGCACCCTCAAATCCGGCCAGGTGGTCCTGGTCCTCTATCAGAGACGCGACGACGAGAGCCGCTCATTCGCCTCGTTCATCGCCGCCGTTACGGTTTCGCAGTGATCTACCCGGCGTCCAAGGTCGAAACACCCCGGAGATCGGATCACGTGGACTAGAGATGGGCAAAGCCAAAGTACTGGTCATCGACGACGAGGACGGTATCCGAGACACCCTCAAGATGGTGCTCGAGTATGAAGGGTACGCGTTCCTGGAGGCTCGTGATGGAGTCGAGGGGCTTCGCGTCGCAACGGAGGAACGCCCCGACCTGATCCTCCTCGACATCAAGATGCCCCACATCGACGGCCTCGAGCTTCTGCCGCGAGTCCTCGGCGCACCAGAGCCCCCCGAGGTGATTGTCATCTCAGGACATGGCACCGTGGAGGCTGCCGTCGAAGCGACCAAGCAGGGCGCCTTCGATTTCCTGCAGAAACCCCTGGAACGGGAAAAGCTCCTTCTCTCCATCCGCAACGCGATCCAGCAATCGAACCTGCGCCGCGAGAATCGCACGTTCAGACTACGTGAGGAGAGCCGGTACCGCATGGTCGGACAGAGCCCTCAGATGCGCAAGGTCTGGGAGGCCATCGAGAAATCCTCCCCAACCAATGCGACGGTTCTCATCCATGGCGAGAGCGGCACGGGCAAGGAGTTGGTCGCACGGCAGATCCACCACAAGAGCCTGCGACGGTCCGAAGCCTTTGTCCAGGTCAACTGCGCAGCGATCCCCGAGGAGCTGATCGAATCCGAGCTCTTCGGCCACGAGAGGGGATCTTTCACGGGTGCCAGCGACAAGCAGGTCGGGAAATTCGAACAGGCTAACGGCGGAACCATTTTTCTCGACGAGGTCGGCGACATGAGCCTGAAGACGCAGGCCAAGGTGTTGCGGGCGCTGCAAGAGGGAGAGATCGAGCGGATCGGGGCCAACAGGATCATCAAGGTTGATGTCCGTGTGATCGCCGCGACGAACAAGCGACTGGAGGACGAAATCACCGCCGGTCGTTTCCGCGAGGACCTCTTCTTCCGGCTCAACGTGATCCCGATTCGCACCCCGGCGCTCCGCGAACGGCCTGAGGACATTCCGATGCTGATCGAGCATTTTCGCGGCGCGTATGTTTCGGAGAGCTGTCTTCGGAACCGAACCTTTCACCCGGATGCACTTCAGGCACTCAAGACACTCCCCTGGCGAGGAAACGTGCGGGAGCTGAAAAATGTCGTCGAGCGGCTCCTCATCATGTCGGACGCGGATGTGATCACGGTTGACGACGTCCTCTCGCAGTTCGGCGGCCAACAGACCCCTTCCTCGGAGGCCGCGAGCGTCGAGCTGCCGGATGCAGCCAGCGTCCGGACACTCCGCGAGTACCGCGATCTCTGCGAAAAGAGTTTCATCATCGACCGCCTCAGGGGAAATAGCTGGAATATCTCGCAGACCGCCATCCAAATCGATGTGCCCCGGTCGAACCTCTACAAGAAAATGGAACAGTATGGCATCCGCCCCGCGAGAGCCGACGCCCTCGGCGACGTCACCGGCGCAGCCGATGAACAGACAGAATAATGCCTGGATGAATCCGGGGTCCACCGGGAAAGGTGTCTTTGAAAGCGTGGACACAGCCAGGGCCTTTGGACTCGGACCTCGGACCTGATGCTATGAGGAGGTAGCATGTTGTTTGGACGATCAAAGCTCGGCACTCTGCTTTTCGGATCAGCCCTGGTGGCCGGCACGGCGGTGCTGGTCGCCAAGAACGAGAGGGTTCGCAAGAAGGTCTTGCGGACCGCGAACACTGTCGATCGCGTGCTCAGGGAGACGATCGCAAAAGTTGCCGCGCGCCGGAGACCGCGCCCGCCCGCAGGGGCCCCAAGAGCCTAGTGGAAGTCTAAGGTCTAAAGTTTCAAGTTTAAAGTTTCCGCAAGAAAGATCGCGGAGTCACGCAAGACCAACTTGAAACTTGAAACTTCAAACTTGAAACTCGCGCATGACTAGCGAAGCGTGCGCGTCGCCCGCTCCGTGGCGGCTGGTCATGGACCCTCCGGCCGATGGTGCCTTCAACATGGCCGCCGATGAGTTGATGCTTCAGATCGTCGGCCAGAGACAGACCACGATCGTCCGCTTCTACCGCTGGTGCGCTCCGACACTCTCGCTTGGACGTTCACAGAAGATCGACGAGGCTGCCGATCGGGAGTTCTGTCGCCGGCATCAAATCGAGATCGTCCGGCGACCGACCGGAGGTCAGGCCGTCCTGCACGATCGGGAGATTACGTACAGCTTCGCGTCCAGTGACCCGGGCGTCCTGGCGGATCCGTCGCCCTACGGTGCCTACCGCCGGGTGAGCGGGGCGATCGCGCGCGGCATCGCATCGATGGGTATCCCCGTCGAATTGGCGCCGCGCATGCGGCGCTCGGCGGCTCGCCGCGCCGATCCATGCTTCCTCGAAGCCGGGATGTCAGAGGTTCTTTCTAACGGCAGGAAACTCTGTGGATCCGCGCAACGACGCTTCCACGACCGCTTCCTCCAACATGGATCTATCCTTGTGGGCTTCGATCCGCACCTTTTGGCGGGATGCACTCGTGCCGACGCGGCGGTGCTGCAGGCCGGGGTTACCTCCGTCGGTGCAGAGCTCCAGCCGTCGCCCTCGACGAAAATCGAGGAACACCTCGTGGATGGGATTCGATCCGAGTTCGGGATCGAGTTTCACCCGGCGCCGTGGACGGAGGCGGAGCGAGCCCTGATCGAGGCAATTGCGGATCGGAAATACCGGATGGATCGATGGAACGTGGGAGCAGAGGAGCCTGAGGAGGTCGATTCGTCAGCGGATGAAACTGAACTCCTCGGCCCACGCGAAGCACTGCCGTAGCTCAGCCGCGCTCATCAGCTTATTCGCGAGCAGGAATGAGATCTCATGCCGCAGGTTTGTGTGAGAGAGGTAGGGGTTGTCGGTGTTGATCGTGAACAGGATGCCGGCATCGACCAGGGTTCGCAGCACTCTGCCGAGGTGTTCGATTCCATCCACGGCGTGGGTTTGCATGTTCGACGTCGGACAGATCTCGACGCAGATGTTCCTCTCCTTCAGCATCTTCAGTGCATCGGGGCTGGAGACCGCCTGGATGCCGTGGCCGATCCGGTGAGGCTGCATCACCTCCACGATCTCCATCACCTCGGCCGCAGGGCTGGCCGCCGTCTCGCCCACGTGAACCGTGACTCCAAGCCCGGCATCGCGTGCGCGTGAACAGAGCGCGGCATAATCGGTCGCCCGGGACTTGAGGTCCGATGGCCCGCTTTCAGACCCCGCCAGATCGATCCCCACGACTCCTCGCGGATGGTAGTGGACCGCCTTCTCGACGATAACGCGGTTGAGATCGAAGGCGAATTCCCGGTCGAGGCAGAGGATGAGCCCCGCTTTCCCCTGATACTCGAGAACGACTCGGTCCAGCCCCCGCAACGCGGCGTGAATGATGTGGTCGAGATCCCGCTCTCCGCCGCGATTCCGCTTCATCGGGTTGAAGCGGAGCTCCAGTCGGGTGACGTTCGAGCTCCGGAACTCCTTGCTGATCACTTCGTACACCGACCGTTCAACGGCCTCCGGCGAGCTCTGGATCTTCTCGGTCCAATGAAAGTAGCTCAAGTAGTCGTCGAGGGTGTTGATCTTGGCCGGGTCGATTGTGATGAACTCGGCGAATTCCCAGTAGCTGCCCACCGGGAGCTTGAGGCCCTGTTGATGTGCCAGACTCCAGAGTATGTGCGGAGCCACGGCACCGCCCAGGTGGATGTGCAGGTCGGAGAGCTCGATGCCGAGCGAATTGCGGGTGGCTTCGAGCCGGTTCACCATGGCGAGACGGAGACGGGCCTCCCGATGCCGGGGATCTTCACGGGGCCGCCACGCGCTGAGCCGCCCCGAACAGACGCTCCAGATCCCACATCTGAACCGTGCCGTCCTCTCCGGATGAAAGCAGGTATCTCCGATCCTGCGTGAAGCCCAAGTGGAGCACGCCGCCGGCCTGCCCCTGGAAGGTGAGCAGGAGTCCGAATGTTCCCATCTTCCAGATCTTCACGTCGCCTGCGGCCGATGCTGTGGCAAAATACTTGTTGTCCGCAGACACAGCGCACGCCGTGATGTATCGTGAATGTGCCTCAACTGTCCGAATGATACTCAGATCGGGAACACTCCTGAACGTGATCGTTCCCGTGTATCCGCCATGGACGAGATACTGCCCGTCCTGGCTCAGAGCAGCCGCCGTCGCCGGGTAGTCCTCCGGGTAGAATTCATCGACGAGTCGCTTCGCCTCGATGTCGTACAGATAGAACTTCCAGGAAACCGTCGCACAGATGAGGTACTGACCGTCGCCGCTAATCGAGAGAGATCTGATCTCGTCGGGCGGGTCCGAGAACTCCTTCAGATAATAGTCCTTCGTCCGCCAGAGCTTGATACGCGAACCGGCGGCGACCGCAAGATAGCTGCCATCGGCCGTCATGGCCATCGCCGTGACATCCGAGGTCCCTGCCGGCAGGATCTTGACGAGCGAAAAGCCGGCCGTCTTGCCGATCTTGCGAATATTCACCTTGCCGTCCGTTCCGGCCTCCGCCATGAACTCGCCGTCCGGGCTGAACTCGGCTGCTCGCTTGTCTATTACCGGGGTCCCGATTGTCTTGTACAATGACAGATCTGCCCTCTTCCATACCTTGACCGTACCATCCTCACTGCACGAGGCCACATAGGCGCCGTCGGGGTCGGCCGCCACCCAGAGACTCGCCGCGTCGTGTGCCGACAGCGTGATGTCCGGCATCCCCGACACATCGTACGCTGCCCACACCCCGGGTACGATCAGAATCAACGCCACCCCGATGCCAGCGATCACCCTCGCCATCATGCTCAAGCTCCCTCCAGCCGACACGTAATAGACCGGGAACCGGCAGGTTGTCAAGTTTCGTCTAATTAGAGCTATTCGCGCTGTGGCGTTTTGCGGGGCGGCGCGCGCCCGGCCCCGGGTGCGCCGGCCGCCCTGGATCGGGCGTGGTATCGAAAGGGCGGGCGGCAGAGGGTGAGATGAGCGCACTCCGAGCCTGATTTTGCGCTGAG
>JACPPM010000249.1 GCA_016191015.1 Acidobacteriota bacterium
AGCGCGCGAGCGAACGTGCAGCAGTCCAGCGCCTCATTGAGCTCCGCCGAGATCAACCTGGCCAAAGCCTCGATCCGCTCGCCCATCGACGGCATCGTGCTGGCGCGCAAAGTCGAGCCGGGCCAGACGGTGGCCGCCTCGTTCCAGGCGCCAGTGCTCTTCACGCTGGCCGAGGACCTCGCGCAGATGGAGCTGCAGGTGGACGTGGATGAGGCCGACGTAGGGCAAGTGCGCGAAGGGCAGCCGACGACGTTCACGGTGGACGCCTACCCTCACCGCAAGTATCCCGCAAGCATCAAGCGCGTCGGCTACGGCTCGCAGACGAAGGACGGCGTCGTCTCCTACAAGACTGTTCTGGCAGTCAACAACGACGATCTGACCCTGCGCCCCGGAATGACCGCCACCGCCGAGATCACAACAGTGAAGTGCGCCGCAGTCCTGCTCGTTCCTAACGCGGCGCTGCGCTTCTCGCCGCCCGCTTCAGCTACGCCCGCCAAGTCGAGCGGCGGGCTCGTCTCGAACCTGCTGCCAAGCCCTCCTGGCTCGACCGCCAACTCGGACAACGCCACAATCGGCAAAAACGGTGCGCAAAAGGTCTGGGTGCTCCGCGACGGGCAGTCCGTCGCTGTGCCGGTGACGACGGGCCCGAGCGATGGCCGCCTCACGGAGGTCACGGGCGGCGAGCTGCGGGCGGGCATGAAAGTGATCACTGAGAGCGTTGGAGCGGAGTCATGAGCACCGACCGCACCGTAGCCGGCTCGCCGCGTCCGCTACTCGAGCTGCGGGGCGTGACGAAGGTCTATGGCCAGGGGCGGGCGGCGTTCCCAGCATTGCGCGGCATCGACGTGACCGTCCAGGAGGGTGAGTTCGTGGCCATCATGGGGCCGAGCGGCTCCGGCAAGTCCACCGTGATGAACATCCTCGGCTGCCTCGACACGCCTACGACGGGATCGTATCTCTTCCGCAACACCCGAGTCGAGCTGCTCTCGCGCCGCCAGCGTGCGCTGCTGCGGCGGCACTACCTCGGCTTCGTCTTCCAGGGATTCAACCTGCTGGCCCGCACCTCCGCGATCGAAAACGTCGAGCTGCCCCTGCTCTATCGCGGCGAGCCTTTCCGCCAGCGGCGCTCCTCTGCGCGCGCTGCGCTCGCCTCGGTGGGACTCGACGCTTGGGAGACGCACGCGCCTGCCGAGCTTTCGGGCGGGCAGCAGCAGCGCGTGGCCATCGCGCGGGCGATCGTCACGCACCCGGCGCTGTTGCTGGCCGACGAGCCCACCGGCAACCTCGACTCCCAGCGCGGCCGCGAGATCATGGAGCTGCTCGCCGCGCTCAGCCGCGAGCAGGGCATCACGGTGCTGCTCGTCACACACGAGTCGGAGATGGCCCGCTATGCCAAACGCGTCATCCACTTCGTCGACGGCTTCGTCGACTCGGACCACCGTAACGGAGGGTCTGCCTGATGCTATGGAACAGCTTATTGCTCGCCGTGCGCGCTATAAGGCGCAACGTGCTGCGCTCGGTTCTCACGATTCTGGGCGTCGTGATCGGGGTGAGTGCCGTGATCATCATGGTGACGCTGGGCGACGGCGCGACGCAGTCGGTTAAAGATCAGATCACGAGCCTCGGCAGCAACCTGCTGGTGGTGAGGCCGGGGCAGCGCCTCGGCCCGGGACGGGAGCCGGCCAGGGCGCCCAACTTCAAGGCTGAAGATGCCGAGGCGATCGCCAGCCAAATCGGATCGGTCGCTGCCGTGGCGCCGACGGCAGGCATCAATGTGACGGTCGTCTACTTCGCGGACAACTGGTCGACCAACGTGACGGGCAGCACCAGCGCCTATTTCACTTCCGGCAATTGGCGCCTGGCCTCGGGGCGTTTCTTCAACGACACGGAGGAGCGCGCCGGCAAGGCGGTATGCGTCATCGGCGAGACCGTGCGCAAGCAGCTCTTCGGCACGCAGGATCCGGTGGGCAGCGAGATCCGCGTCAAGCGGTTCGCCTGCGAGGTGATCGGGCTGCTCAAGTCCAAGGGTAACTCATTCGGGATGGACGCGGACGACATCATCGTCATGCCGCTGCGCACCGTCCAGCGACGGGTGCGGGGCAGTGATGACGTCACAGGGTTGCAGGTGTCGGTGAAGGACGGCGCCTCACGCACGCACACCATCGACGCCATCAATGCCCTGATGCGCGAGCGACGCAACATCGCCGAGGGCGAAGATGACAACTTCAGTCTCGTCGACACCAAGCAGATCGCCGAGACGCTGTCGAGCACGATCCGTGTCATGACCATGCTGCTGGGAGCCGTGGCGGCCATCAGCCTGCTCGTGGGTGGCATCGGGATCATGAACATCATGCTCGTTTCGGTCACCGAGCGCACGCGCGAGATCGGCATCCGCCTGGCCATCGGCGCCCTCGAGCACGAGGTCCTGATGCAGTTCCTGATCGAGGCCGTCGCCCTGGCATCGTTCGGAGGGGTCATCGGCATGGTTGCCGCCAACCTCATCTCGGTGGCCGCGGCGGATGCCATCAAGGTGCCGTTCCTCTTCAACCCCAGGATCAATGTCCTGTCGTTCGTCTTCGCGGCGCTGATCGGCGTGATATTCGGCTACTTTCCGGCCCGCCGGGCCGCGCTGCTCGACCCCATCGAGGCTCTCCGCTATGAGTAGCTCGCCAGTCCGATTCACCATTTGGGAACACCAGGACAAGGAGGGAAATGTTCAGTGAACAAGACGGTCTCAATCTCGGCACTCTGCTGCGTTATCGCGGTTGTTGCAACATGCCGCGCGGCGGCCCAAGAAACGGAGGAGGTGGAAAGGCTTACTGACGATGTTCGTCCTATCCCCGAACGGCCTCACAGGTCCCCGTGGGAAGTTTCCTTCGAGGCTGCCTGGCTCCCCGGCAGCGGTGACAGCGAGCTCGGCGGGACCATGGGGAATGTGAAAGCCGGATTTGCAAGAGGGTTCAACATAAGCCCGCGGTTTGAGCTTTCTGCGGGACTGCACTACTCGCTCTTCGAGATTGATGCCTCCGAATCTGCGCGCCTCCCCAAGTCATTGCACGCATTCTCGGTGAGCTTGGATGGGGAATACCGTACGAGCGAGCGTCTCATACTGGGTATCAGCGTTTCGCCGCGGGTGAGCAGTGACTTCAAGTCGTTTGCCGCGAGTGACGTCCGGGTGCCGATGGCATTCCATGCAAATTGGCAGGTGTCCCATTCGTTATCCCTCCTTGGGGGGATTGCCTACTCCGGGCAGAACCGTCCCTCTCGGGTTCTGCCCGTGATAGGTGTTCTGTATTTGCCGTCGGAACGATGGGCCTTTGCCCTTGGATTTCCCCGCACTGGCGTCATCGTGAAGCCGAACAGGAAGACCGAGCTCTTCGTAACGGGCGAGTTTTCCGGGGGTGAATTTCGACTCCATGATTCCTCCCTGGGGGCCAGCAGCATAAGCTATTGGGACCGCCGAGCGGTTGCCGGAGCTGATATCCAGCTCTCTCCCTTTGTCCAACTGGGGATCTCCGGCGGATACGCATTCAGCAAGAAGTTTGTCTTCTCCGAGGGGAGTCGAAGCGACGTGAATTTGGATGGCACGCCGTTTGTTCGTCTGTCTACCAAGCTTGCTTGGTGACCGATGCCCTGAAACAGAAGTAACCGTTCCATACACACACGTTCGTGCTCAATGAAAGGAGCTACCGATGCGCATGAAGTCAATCACAATCGGAATCGCGCTGGGAATCTTGGCCGTGTCGCTGGCAGCGGCGCAGCCAAAGCCGCCTTCGAAGGAGGAGCGGCTGAGGCACCTGAAGGAGGGGTTGGAGCTGACCACAGAACAGATCAAATTGGTTGACCAGGTTCTCGCTGCCACCGACAAGAAAGTCGGGGAGTTGCGAAAGAACGGAATCGGCGATCCCCGATCGTACATGGAAGCGATGAAGAAGATCTTCGACGAAGAAGACGCCAAGATCGAACAGATCCTGACCGATGTCCAGAAGACCACGTTCGCCAAGATGAAGGAGGAACGGGAGAAACATCGTCCCGGCGCTCCCGGTGGCGCACCTCCACGTTCCTGACCGTGTGAATCAGGCTCTCGGGAACCGAGTGGACGCGGTGGGAGATGCGCCAGCGGCGAGAGGCCGCGTTGCTGCAGCCCAAAGACCGGAAGGGAAACCGCAGATTGCGCCGATTACGCAGATTCCCCCGGGCAACGATTTCGCGGCCGTCAATACTCCGAGGTTGAATCTGTGAAATCTGCGAATCTGCGGTTGTCCGGCTCCGGCCTCGCTTGACCTGACCTGACACAATGTTGGTAAGAGTCGAGCGCTCAGGCGCCTATCAGCCCCTCATGACGAGCGTCATGGCCCGCGGAAGCAGGATGTTGTTCTCCAGATGAATGTGCTGGTGGAGATCCCGTTCGAGCTCGCTCAATCCGCCGTAGAGCGCATGGTAGCTGCCGCAGCCATCGGGGGGCACTGCATAGTCGGAGGTGAGCGTACGCATGTCACGGAGGATCGTGCCGACCAGCTCGTGTTCGGTGGTGAGATCGCGGATACCGCCCTGAAGAGAGGGCACGGGCGGGAGAGGCTGCTCAGCAGAGGACGCCTCTTCGAGCCGTGTGATCTGCGGAAAGATATCCTGCTCTTCCTTGGGCATATGCGCGCTGATCTCGGCCTCGAGTTTTCGGAACAGCTGATAGAGCTTCGGCAACTCGGTGTGATTGGCCCCGTGGACTCGTGCGACCTTGGATGCCAGGGGTTCCAGACGCGCGACTTCCTGCGTCGTGAAAGTGTGATGCTTGCCGATGATGTAGGATACCAGCCTGGATAGCGACGCCTTCTGCCAGTCGACCTGCGGTTCCTCGGGGGCCTCTTCGAGAGCGTCCAGCACGTCTTCGACTCGTGCGCCCACGGCTGTGCAGGCATCCTTTAGCGATCGACCTCCACCGCAGCAGTAGTCGATTCCCAGCTTTTCGAATATGCGAGTCGCGGCGGGCATGTCCACCACCAGTTCTCTGACGGTTTTTCCGATATCGATCTTCATAGTCTTCGTTCTCCTCTCGAGAGAGCTTAGTGCATGTCGGTGAGAACGTCCGTGACTTAAGTCAAAAGCGCCGCAGGGGTCGATTCATGAATATTGCGAATCCGACCGGCTAGAATCATGGGTGGGCAGGAAAGGCGTCAAGGGTTCAGTGTTCGGGTCGGAAGTCAGAGAGTTGGGTCATCGTCGCGATGTCAGGTTCCAATCTGCGGCGGGGTTTCTTCTGGTCCACGTCGCGGCCCTCGGCGTCTTCGCGGTCGGCTTTTCCTGGAAGGGCGTTGCCCTCTGCCTGGCCTCCTACTACCTCCGAATGTTTGCAGTAACGGCGGGATTCCACCGGTACTTCGCCCATCGGACGTACAAGCTCGGCCGCTCCGCCCAGTTTCTCCTTGCCCTCCTCGCCCAAACTGCGGCGCAGAAGGGGGTTCTCTGGTGGGCTTCACTGCATCGTCACCATCACCGGTACTCGGATCTCCCGGAGGACGTTCACAGCCCCTTGCGGGAAGGCTTCTGGTGGAGTCACATCGGGTGGATCCTATCCGGTGAATACGACGAGACTGATCTTTCACGCGTACCGGATCTCGCGCGGTACGCCGAGCTGCGGTGGCTTGACCGCAATCAGTATTTGGCCACGCTGCTCTATGCCACCGCGATGGCGCTCGTCTTCGGCCCGGTCGGGCTCTTCTACGGCTATTTCCTATCAACGGCACTCTTGTGGCACGGTACTTTTTCCATCAATAGCGTGATGCACGTTTTCGGCCGCCGGGCATTCGAGACATCGGACGGAAGCAGGAACAGCTTTTTGTTCGCGGTTCTGACGATGGGAGAAGGCTGGCACAACAACCACCACCGCTACCCCGGATCTGCCGCGCAGGGATTACGCTGGTGGCAGATCGACGCCAGCTTCTATCTTCTCTGGATCGCCGAGAGAATGGGCGTCGTGCGAGGGTTGAGAAGAGCGCCAGCGCGGTGGCGCGAGGCGACTGCGAGGGTGATTCGCGGGAGGCGCGCGCGATTCGACGTGGCGCTTGAGCTTGCGAACGATCGGATGGCCCAGCGGATTGCGGGGCTGTCGGAAAGGTGGGGGAAGCTGAAGGATCTGACGGCGCTCGCCGCCCACCAGGCGCTCAATGACTACGACCGCCGGAGAGAAGCAGCGGCTCTGCGGCTGGCGACCCTGGAAGCGAGCTATGCGGCCGCCGTAAAGCGGCTCGAAGCGGCTACCGGGAAACACGTCGAAGAGCTGAGAACGGAAATCGACCAAACCCGGTCGAATCTGCTGTCCATCCTCGAAACCCTCGTGCTCACGGCCGAAACCCTCCGGACAGCCCGCCCGCTCTGAGTCCGGCAGTCGATCCGTGTGCGCGCGCGCGTCAGAGCGGGTACCGGAAGTCTGAGCGCCGCCGGGCTCAGGCGGGCGCATGCCCTTGATCAGCCGTAACTGCTCAGGTCAGATAGAACCTACCACACAACGCACAGAATGCGCAGAAGTCACAACTGTTCAATGCCTCCTTTTCGTCCATTCCTTTTGTGCCTTTGGCGCGTTCTGTGCCTTCTGTGGCTAGCCTGCCCGAGTAGTTACGATCACCCCAGATATCTGAGAGCCAGAATCGTAATATCGTCTGTCTGCGGCGTCCCCGCAGAAAAGTGGCCCACTTCACTGATCGCACCCTGGATGATCTCGGGCAGAGAGGAGCCGCCATTCCGTTGCAAAAACTCCTCGAGGCGATGGTCTGAGAAAAAATTCTGTTGCACGTCCCTCGCTTCGGTGACGCCATCGGTGTAGAGAAAAAGCCCGGTTCCGGGCGGGAGCACAATGCTCCCGGACTGGTATTCGTTGACCTCCCTCACCCCCAACACCATTCCCCCCTTGTACTCCAGGCGGGCGATACTGGTCCCTCGAACGAGATAGGGAGGGAAGTGGCCTGCAGTACTGTATTCCACCTCTCCGGTGCGAATACGGAGAATCCCGTAGAAGAGCGTGACGAACAGCCCAGCATCGCTTTCGCGGCAGAGCAGGCTATTGACGTGGCGCAGACACTCGCCCGGTGAAACGCACGTCAAAGCGGTTGCCTTGAGGAGCGCTCGACTCATCGCCATGAAGATGGCCGCCGGGACGCCCTTTCCCGACACGTCGGCGATGACAAACCCGATTCTTTCTTCGTCGATGAGAAAGAAATCGTAGAAATCACCGCCGACGTGCCTGGCCGGGACCATCTGAGCATAGATTTCAAACTCTCGCCGCTCGGGAAACGGCGGAAACGTTTGAGGGAGGATGGATTGCTGGATGCTCGCGGCCAGGCTTAACTCTTTCTCGATGACAATCAGTTGGTCGCGCGCGTGCAGTCCTTGCTTGAATGCCGACAGCTCGTGCAAAGTTCTATCGATAGTGATCTCCAGATCCCTGAAATCGAGCGGCTTGGTGAGGAAATCAAACGCCCCGTGATTCATCGCCGTCCGGATGTTTGCCATGTCGTCGTAGGCGGAGATGACGACGGCTTTGAGCACCATACCCTGTTCTGAGATCTTCGCCAGCAGCGTGAGGCCGTCCATTTCGGGCATGTTGATGTCCGTCAACACGATGTCGATGCCGGCGTTTTGTCGAATCTTCTCCAGCGCCTCGACCCCATTGGCAGCGAAAATGAACCGAAATTCCTGTGATTGTATTTTCTTTCGAAACTTTTGACGGATCAACGATTCCACGTCAGGTTCGTCATCCACCACGAGGATATTGGCTGGCATGTTTCTCGACTCCTCAGCGCGTCCCTTGCACGCCTACTATTTTGCGCTTCAGGTCATCAAAATCGATGGGTTTGGCAATATAATCCGCAGCGCCATATTCCATCGCCTTCCGATAGTTCTGCTCATCGCCATACGCAGTGATCATGAAGACCCTCAAGTGAGCGAAGCGCTCCTTGGTTCGTCTGAGCAGCTCGAGCCCACTCATCCCCGGCATGTTGATGTCGGCGAGAATCAGGACCAGATCGACGATGTCCTCTTCCTGCAGGTAGGCCAGGGCCGCTTCACCAGAGAAGGCGAAATGAAATTGTATGAGTCCCGCCTTTCGCTCTTTTCTGAACTTCTGCTCGAACAGCAGCTGAACATCTGTCTCGTCGTCGACGACCAGGACCGTCATGGTTGGCGCCCTTTCTTCTGCTTCACGCTCCTGGGCAGATCGATGATGAACTCCGCAAACAGGCCCTTTTCTGTGTTCACCTTGATGTCTCCCTTGTGGACCTGGACGATCAGCTCGTGACTGATCGACAACCCCAGCCCGGTTCCCAGGCCTGCTGGCTTGGTCGTGAAGAAGGGGTCGAAGATCCTGTCTCTGATTTCAGGCGTAATCCCGTTGCCATTGTCGCGAATGCGAATCTCGATCCTCTCGCCGCGATTCTCGGTGCGGACCGACAGCGTTGGAGAAAAGCCGTCGCCGGCGTGCTTCTTCTTTTCGTGGGCCGCGTAACAGGCGTTATTGATGATATTGAGAAAAACGCGGCTCACGTCCTGCGGCACCACTTCGATCCTGCCCACGGAATCGTCATAGTCCTTCTCGATCGTGATGTTGAAGAGAGGATCTCGGGCTCGCATGCCATGGTAGGTGAGGTTTACGGCCTCGTCCAGAAGGGTGTTGATATCGGTCATCTCGCTCTCTCCTGACCTCCCCCGCGAGTGCTGCAACATGCTATGGACGATGTTGTCGGCACGCTTGCCATGCTCGGCGATCTTCATCGCATTCTGGAACAGGTTTTCGAGGATTTCTTCAACCTGATCGGCGATCTCCGCGACCCGTTTTTCCCGGTTCACCTTCAACTCTTCCCGCAGCTCGTCCACCATCTCCACCGACAGCGCCGCAAAGTTGTTGACAAAATTCAACGGGTTCTTGATCTCATGCGCGATGCCGGCGGTCAACCCGCCGAGAGACGCCAGTTTCTCCTGCACGATCAATCGTTCATGCGTGGCGACAATCTCCCGGTTCTTTTCCTCCAGCGCCTTCAAGGTGTTGGCCTTGGCAATGGCCGAAATCGCGTGTTCACCGAGGCGATTCAGCCGGCGCGCGTCCGAGCGGTCGAAAGCGTCCGCATCCATCAAGTTGTCGAACACCAGAAACCCTTCCAGCTTGCCACCCCAATCGACGGCCATGATCAACATGGATTTCGCTCTCGGTAACATCCTCAGTTTCTCCTCGCCGGCCAGGTCTCGAGCATGCCGCAGGATGTACACACCCGGTTCGACTTCCTCCGATGCCGTTGTGTAGCGCTCCACCATTTCCTTCGGAGTCAGAGTGATCTCTTTGAGCTGTTCGAATTCGTACCCGACCGTCGCGGTGAATCGGAAGCATTCCTCGCGGTGGTCGAGAATGAGGACCGTCCCTTTCTCCGCGTGGGGCACCAGCTTCAGTCCCTGTTCCAGCAGTGCCTGAAAGAGGCTCTCCAGGTCGACGGTCCGGTTGATCACCTTGACAATCCGGTCAATCGTCTCGAGCTCCTCGGCCTGCTGCCGGGTCAACTCGGCTTCGCGCAGCTTCGCCCTGTCCCGTTCCTTCTGGATCACCCGCCGCCGTTGGACTCGATCCACAACCAGGACTCCCATGATCAGCCCCAGCACGTAGAGCCCATACGCCCAGCGTGTGCGCCACCATGGCGGCTTGATGGTGATATTGATCGACACACCTGCATCGTTCCAGACGCCGTCGTTGTTCGACGCTTTGACTCGGAACACGTACTCGCCCGGATCCAGATTGGTATACGTCGCTGTCCGATTAGTTCCTGCCTGTTGCCATTCGCTATCAAACCCCTCCATCCGGTAGGCGTACTGATTCTTGGACGGCTCTGTATAGTCCAACGCGGCGAACACGAAGGAGATGACCTCGTGCTGAAATGAGAGTGTGATGTCGCTGGTCTCGGTGATTGCCTTTTTCAGCGGCGAATCGCGATTCCTGAACGACACGGACCTGTTCAGGATTTGGAAGTCGGTGATCACCACCGGCGGCGCATGCAGGTTGTTTTTGACATCTCGGGGATAGAACGCATTGAAGCCGCTGATGCCGCCGAAGAACAGCTCGCCGCGTTCGCTCTTGAACGCGGCGCAGGAGTTGAATTCATTGTCCTGCAGGCCGTCCTTGACGTCGAAATTCTTGAACGTTCGGGAGCGTGGATCGAATTTCGCCAGCCCCTGATTGGTGCTCATCCAGAGGTTGCCGTCATCATCCCCCAGAATCGCATAGACGACGTTATTGGGCAGGCCTTCCTTTTCGGTGAAGTGCGTGAAGGTCCCGGTTTCTTTGTCGAATCGATTCAGCCCCCCGCCGCCTGTGCCGATCCAGAGGATCTTGTCAGGCTCGAGCGGGTCGTCGTGAATCGCGCGAACAACGTTATGGCTCAGGCTGGAAGAAGACTTGGGATCGTTGCGGTAGCGCTTGAATCCACCAGTCTGCCGCTCAAACCGCAGCAGCCCCTCTGTCGTGCCCAGCCAGAAGGTGCCGCTCCGATCCTGATGGATGAACGTATAGGCCTCCTTCGAAATAATGGCGGGATCCCTGGCATCGTACAGATAGCTGCGGAATCGTCCCGTTGTGCGATCAAGCCGGCTGAATTTGTTCGGGGTCGCAATCCAAATTTCGCCCGACCTGTCCTCGAAAACCTTCAAGACCTCGTCGGCAGGAGAAGGAGCGGGATCATCGTGCTCAGGTTTATAGAAGGTCGCCGGCCCGGGCCTTCCGTCGAGCAAATCCACCCTGAATAGCCCATTCGCGCTCCCAATCCACAAGGCCCCCGTTCTGTCTTGTACCATCGAGAATACCAGCTCGAACGGCGGAACGTTCGAGTGAGTCGCATGAAAGGGTGACGTCTCACCGGTATCGCGATTCATACGCAGCAGTCGGATCGCGGCCACACCTATCCATAGAGTCCCGTCCCGAGTCTCGCACAGTGACCGGATGCTCGTCCCGCGCCACAGCGAAACCTTGGTTCTCTCATTCTGACGATACGTGAAGCGCTGAGCCTTGGGATCATACCGAAACAGTCCGTTTCCATTCGACCCAAGCCACAACACCCCTCCGCTGTCCTCATACAGGGACATGACGCCGCTCTCGGCGATGCTATTGGGGTTCCCCGGCTCGTACCGGAAAGCGCTCAGCGTGTCCGTTCCGGGATCAACCCGCGTGAGTCCCAAGGTGGATCCAATCCAGACTCGTCCGGCGTGGTCCTCCATCATCCCTCTGGCAGATCGCCAGAAGTCATCTTCCGGCTTCAAGGAAGTTCCAAACCCCTGGCTGGGATCAAGGCGGTGACGTGTGATCTTCTGCGAGGCTGCGTCCCACTCGATCAAGGAATGCTCCACGCCGATCCAGATCCTACCCTGTCGCCCGGGGCAGATGAACTTAGTTCTATCGTCGCGATCCAGCAATTCCGTCGTCACAGGATCGCTTCCGTCACCTAGGAAGCGAGTCACCAGATAACCGTTCTGTGTAGGAAGCAATCTGTATACGCCATTGGTCGTCTGAGCCCACATCATGCCGCTTCCGTCCTCGACAACGTGTCCGACAAAATCGCTGCCCAGGCTCTTCGGATTGTGCGGATCGTGTGTGAAGCGTATGACCTGCGAACCTTCCAACGGATTCCCGTCGGACGAGGTGGCCGAGGTTTCCCCGGCCTGAGAACGCCGCAGGACCAGCCTGTTGAGACCTCCGCCCCAGGTGCTGATCCAGATGGTGCCCTGTCGGTCTTCCGCTATGGAGGTGGTATGAGGATGACTCAGGGAGCTCGGATCGGCCGGAACGGGGAGGATGCGAAAGAAACTGTCTCGGGCACGGTCGAACAGATTGAGCCCGTTCCGGGTACCGACCCAAATCCGTCCGGCGCGGTCTTCATACAACGCCTCGATTGAGCTATCGGAGAGCGACGTTGGGTCATACGGATCGTGCTGATAGACGATGAATTCGTAGCCGTCAAAGCGATTCAATCCGTCTTTGGTGCCGAACCACAAGAACCCTCTGCGGTCCTGCAAAATGGCGGTGACCAGGTTCTGAGATAGGCCGAGCTCGCTGGGAACACGATCGAACTGTATGTGTGATTCCGTTAGCCCCGGCCACCCCACCGCCGCGAGCGTCGAGTCTTGTGCCGGCAGGCGCGTCACCGACGACACGCAGATGAGCATGATCCAGCTGAGATGTTTCTGCATCCCTCAGGCTCCCGGCTTCCCACCCCTGGGCAAACGGATGATGAACTCCGTAAAGCTTCCTTCGTCCGACTCAACCTGGATCTCCCCGCCATGCTCCTGCACGATGATGTCATAACTGATGGCCAACCCCAGCCCAGTGCCTTCTCCGGACGGTTTTGTCGTGAAAAAGGGATGGAAGATCTTGCTCCGAATGTGCGGTGCGATCCCTGGGCCGTTGTCGCGGATGCGGATTTCCATCCTGTCACCCAGATTCCTGGTGCGCACCGACAGCGTCGGCGAATAGCTGTTCCCCAGGGTCTTCTTCTTCTCGTGGGTGGCATAGCAGGCATTGTTGACCAGGTTGAGGAAGACCCGGCTCAAATCCTGCCGCACCACATCAACCAGATCGATCGACGGGTCGTAGTCCTTCTCGATTTTGATGTTGAACGTCGAATCCGTGCCGCGCATACCGTGATACGCCAGGCCCACGTATTCGTCCAGGATGGCGTTGACATCCGCCGGCTGGCGCTCTCCCGGCTCGCCGCGGGAATGTAGCAGCATGCCCTTGACAATGCTGTCGGCCCTTTGGCCATGCTCGCCGATCTTGGTGATGTTGTCTTCGAGGAGACGGAGGACTTCGTGCAGGTCGTCGGTCGCCCCGGCGGGTGATGTCTCGTCGAGCTTGGCAAACCCGTCCTTCAATTCTTGCAACAGCTCTTTTGAAAGCGCGGCGAAGTTTGTGACGAAATTCAGCGGGTTCTTGATCTCGTGGGCGATCCCCGCCGTCAGCGTGCCCAGAGACGCCAGCTTTTCCTGCACGATCAGCTGCTCCTGCGCCTTCCGGATTTCCTGCGTCCGCTCCTCCACGGTTTTTTCCAGCGCCCGCCTCGATAGCTCCAGGTGCCGCGTGCGGAGGCTGATGTATCCAAATAGCAGGAACGCGGCCAGGGCCACATACGAGAGATAGGCCCACCACGTTCGCCACACAGGCGGCGCTATCGTGATCTTGATTGCCACCCCCTCCTCATTCCAGACCCCATCACTATTGGAGCCCTTGACGCGAAACACGTAATCGCCGGGATCTAGGTTGGTATACGTCGCAAAACGCCGGTGACCGGAATAGGTCCACCCCTCATCGAAGCCTTCCATCGCATAGGCATACCGGTTCTTCGCCGGGACCGAGTAGTCCAGAGCGGCAAACTCGAAGGAGAAAACGCTGGCTTTGTAAGACAGAGCTATTTCATCCGTGACCGTGATGCTCCTGGGCAGAGAAAAGCGGCTCTTCGTTCCGGAGGACTCCAGCGGCACGGACTCGTTGAAAATCTGGAAATCGGTCACCACGACGGGCGGGACATGCGGATTGTCTTTGATGCGAGCCGGGTCGAAAACGTTCAGGCCGTTGACACCGCCAAAATACATGGTGCCGTCCCGGCCTTTGCTGACGGCTCCAAAATAGAACTGATTGCTTTGCAGGCCGTCCGTGACATCGAAGTTCTTGAAGCTGTTGGTCGTGGGGCTGAACCTCGACAGCCCCTTGTTCGTGCTCATCCAAAGTCGGCCGGACTGATCCTCCAAGATCCCGTAGATGACGTCGTTGGGCAAGCCGTCGGATTCTCGGTAGGAGGTGAAGCGCCGGGTGCCGGGATCGAGTCGGCTCAAGCCTTCAAACGTTCCAATCCAGAGTGTGCCGTCCTTGCTCTCATGAATCGCGTGGACTCGATCGCTGATCAAACTCTCCGGATCGTCCGGCTCGTGGCGGTAGATGACCACACGATGTTCTGCGCTCTGAGGGTCCATGATCAGTTTGTACAAGCCCACCCCATCGGTCCCAATCCACAGCGCCCCCGTTCCGGAGGATTCACGGAGTGCCCGGATGGGATCATGATTTGAATCGGTGGGTTTCTTGGCGTCATAGGGAACATACGTACACGTTGACGTTTTTCGATCGAAGCGGTTCAATCCCCCGTCGTCGGTGCCGATCCACAGGACGCCGGGCTGGCTGGTAGAGGCGCAGATGGAGACGATCCGGTTACTCGTCAGGCTCTGTGGATTCTCAGATTCGTGTTGATAATGGGTCAACGATTTCGTCCGGGTGTCCAGACGATCCAGACCTTTGTCAAATGTACCGATCCACAGGACTCCCGGCTCATCCGGCGCTTCATACACCACCGTCACATAGTTGTCGCTCACGCTATTGGCGGTCTTGACCTGGTGCTTAAAATGCTCAAACGTGACAGCATCCTCACCATCCCGGCCAATGCGCGTGAGGCCGCCGGCTTGAGTGCCCACCCAGAGCGAACCGGCATGATCTTCACACGCCGACGTTACGTAATTATGCGGCAGGCTCTGGGGATTGTTGGCCTCGTGGCGATAGGTGACGAATTTTGGCCTGACGAGCTTATCGAGCCCTCCGCCCCAGGTGGCCACCCAGAGCGCTCCGGCCGGATCTTCAAAGATGTCCCTCACAATCGTATTGCTCAAACCGGAGGCATCACCCGGATCGCTCTGATAACGGATGAAGGTCTCCGTCTCTCGATCGAACCGGTTCAATCCGCCGCCATACGTGCCGACCCACAAATTGCCAGCTCGATCCTCATAGATGGGTCGTACCGAATCATGGCTGAGGCTTCGCCCGTCGCCGGGATCATGCTTGAAGTGCGTGATCGTCCCTGTTTTCGAATCAAGTCGATTGAGGCCGCGATCACTGGTACCCAGCCAGAGCATGCCCATCCGATCTTCGCAGATCGAGGTCACGTAGTTCTGACTGAGGCTCCGGGGATCCTTCGCGTCATGAATGTAGTTGGCAAATTTCACCCCCGCCGTTTCCCCGCGGTCTGCCTTCTCTTGACGGCTCAATCGGGACAATCCGCCGATCGTCCCCATCCAGAGCGCACCGGATCGGTCTGCGCACATGGCCCAGATCATGTCGTGGCTCAGGCTGGTCGGACGATGGGGATCATGGCGATAGTGAGTGAATGTTCCCTTCGCGCTATCAAATCGATTCAGGCCCCCGCCGTACGTGGCGATCCACAGAATGCCCGGCTCATCAGGAAACTCGTGAATGACCCTCACGTGGTCGTCGCTCAAGCTGTGAGGGTTTTCCGGGTCGTGGCGATAGCTGGTGAATGTCTGTGAGTCCCGATCGAACTTGTTGAGCCCGCCGCCGTAGGTGCCCACCCAGAGCGTGCCGGCCCGATCCTCCAGGAGCGACCAGATGGTGTTGTGGCTGATCGTGCCGGCGCCGTGATGACGAAAGATCGTGAACTCGTACCCATCGAAGCGGTTGAGCCCGTCCTCGGTCGCAAACCACAAGAACCCCTGGCGATCCTGGAGAATATCCCAGACGAAGGCGTTGGAAAGGCCGTCCTCGACGGAGAGGTGCTCGAGCTTGATTTGTCCGGGATGGGCATGAAGAACCGATTCCTGGCGGTTCGACGCCAACCGCCCCTCCGGAGAGCTTTCGTTCTGGGCCAATGCCGGCTGCATCAGACACAGACCGATGAGCCAGACCGGGCAGTAGACGAGCTTCCTCATTCTCGCGCCTTGATCACCTGTCGCTGTCGGCGGCAATCGGAGCCATGCTAGCTTCAACCGGCTTTCTTCAGGTCGTCGGGTACTCTGAACGGATAGCGCGAACTCAGGTGGCCGGCGAGGACCGAGTATATCTTCAGCCGGATCTCCCGGGCCTTCTTCGTAACGATACGATCGAATAGGGCAGGCGGACATGGCGTTCCCGCCCGGAGCCGAATACTCTACAAACGTAGTACAACTGAGCCAGTCCCATCCCCCCTGGCGCGGCGGCGCGATCTTGTCCGAACTGGGCCTGGGTCACGTGTTGAAGGTAGGGTCTGCGGCCGGATTTGTCAAGGCTGTCCGAGGACCCGTCAGGGCTGCGGCAAAGTCGAGGCACCGACTCGGGCGAGGCCGTTCCGTGCGAAACCGCAGATGGCGCAGATTTCCGCGCAGATTACGCAGATTTTTCCAGCATTCAACCGACGAGCAAATTGCTCATCACTCTCGGGTCGGGGCGAAGCAATCGGCGACATCTGCGAGTCAATCTGTGAAATCTGCGGTTTCCGGGACTTTGCCGTAGTCTTGGAGGACCCGTCAATTTGCCTGGCCGCGAATCCTGGGCTCTAATACTACGCGGGGGGGTATGCACGGTGCACACGAGCTCTTGAACGCGATCACACTGGTGCTCTGCGTCGCAGCGGTGACCACCGTCGCGTTCCAGCGCATGCGGTTGCCGGTCGTGCTGGGATACGTCCTCGCGGGGCTGATCGTCGGCCCCTACGTTCCGATCCCCCTCGTTGCAGATCGAGAGACGGTCCAACTCCTCTCGGAGCTGGGCGTCATCTTGCTCATGTTCTCGCTGGGCCTTGCCTTCAGCGTGCGCAAGCTCGTCAAAGTCGGGCCGACCGCCGCACTGACGGCGACGATCGAGTCCAGCATCATGGTCTGGCTCGGCTTCATGGTCGGCCATGCCCTCGGCTGGACGCCGCGTGAGAGCATCTTCGCCGGCGCGATCATCGCCATATCCAGCACGACCATCATCGCGAAGGCGTTCGACGAGCAAGGTACGAAAGGAAAGTTGCGCGAGTTGGTGGTCGGGATTCTGATTGTCGAGGATCTGATCGCGATTTTGCTGATGGCCGTCCTCACGGCGCTCTCCTCCGGCGATGGAGTATCCGCCGGCACACTCGCGAAATCCAGCGGTCGCCTGGCTGCGTTCCTCGTCGGGCTCGTGGCGGTGGGGATGCTCATCGTGCCGCGCACGATCCGAGCCATCAACCGCCTGAAGCGCCAGGAGACCACGCTGGTCGCCAGCGTCGGGATCTGCTTCGCGATCGCGCTCCTGGCGCGGGAGTTCGGATACTCGGTGGCGCTCGGCGCTTTCATCGCGGGGTCTCTCATCGCCGAGTCAGGAGACGAGAAGCAGGTCGCGCAGCTGATTCTCCCTGTGCGCGATATGTTCGCCGCGATCTTCTTCGTTTCGGTCGGCATGCTGATCGACCCGGCTGTCATTGTGAGGCACTGGCCGGCCGTCGCCGTCTTCACGGCCGTCGTGATAGCGGGCAAGCTCGTCGGCGTCTCGCTCGGGGCCTTCTTGACGGGTAGCGGAACGCGGATGTCTGTCCAGGCCGGGATGAGCCTCGGTCAGATCGGCGAGTTCTCTTTCATCATCGCGGGGCTCGGGATCTCGCTCTCGGCCACGCGCGACTTCCTGTACCCGGTCGCGGTCGCAGTGTCCGCCGTGACAACTCTCACCACCCCGTGGATGATCCGGTCCGCTGGGCCGGTGGCGACGTATCTCGACCGCAAGCTCCCCCGGCCTCTCCAGACGTTCGCGGCGCTGTACGGGACCTGGATCGAGCAGCTCCGATCGGTACGCCACCCGCAGACTGCTGCGTCCACTGCCAGGAGGCTGGTCAAGCTGCTGCTCCTGGACATCGCGACCCTGACCGGGCTGGTCGTTGGCGCTGCGGTGTCGGGCGAGAGCATGGCGGCATTCGCGTCTCTCAAACTGGGACTCGCTACCGCGGCCGCGCACGGGCTCGTCCTCCTCGCCGCCATGGCGCTCGGGGCGCCGCTTGTTGTCGGCGTCTTCCGCATCGTCCGTGGCCTCGGGATCTCGCTCGCTCTGGCGGCGTTGCCGGAGGCCGCCACAGGGAGAACCGATCTCGCCGCGGCGCCACGGCGTGCCCTCGTCGTCACGCTGCAGCTAACCATCGTTCTGATAGTCGGCCTCCCGCTCCTCGCGCTGACCCAGCCGTTTCTGCCCGGTTGGGTTGCGGCAACGACTCTCGGCCTGCTTCTCGCAATTCTCGGGCTCCTCTTCTGGCGCAGCGCCCTGAATCTCCAGGGTCACGTCAAGGCGGGCGCCGAGATGATCGTGGAGGCGCTCGTGACGCAGGCTCGGAAGGGTGCCGTGACCTCGGATGTGGAAATGTTCGCGCAGATCAAGCACCTGATGCCGGGTCTTGGCGAGCCGGTTCCCCTGCGGCTCGATGGACGAAGCGCCGCCGCCGGCAAGACCCTGGCGCAGCTCAACCTCCGCGGTCTCACCGGAGCTTCCGTGCTCGCGATCGCCCGTGGGGAAGACCGCGTGATCGTTCCCATGGCGAGCGAGGTCCTGCGCGCGGGCGACGTGCTCGCGCTGGTCGGAACCCATGAAGCGGTCAGCGCGGCAACGTCTCTGCTGAAGGGAGCCGGAAACGACCGCCAGCACGAGAGCTCCGCTATGGGTGAACCAGTGATCGACCCTTGACCGCGTCCGACTCAACCACGACGCGCTGATTGTGCCAATCCGTTCCATCGCGGAAAGCAGGTTCGTTGAGCGGACGGTTGTTGAGTTATTGATTTGACCGAGCGCTTCCGTTTGTTGCCGGGACAGGAGCACCTCGTCCTCGACGACCAAGTATTGCAAGCAGTTCCCATCGGCCCCTATGCCCGAAACGGGTCTGAAAGGTACCTGAGGGAACGTTCAACCGGAAACGGTTCGTCCCACCAGACCGAAGTGCGGGGCCGCCGCCAGCAGGTGGCGATCATTGGACCAGATTTCGGTGAAGCCAGCCGTGAGGGCGCTCACAAGGTGCAGTGCGTCGCCGCTCCTGATGTACATTGCGCGTGGAAGCCTGGACACGCGATCCGCGACCGAGTGCCACAGCCCCTCAGAGACCGGGACAAGATCCCAGACCCCATGATCGACATCATCCTGAAACATCCTGGAAAGAATTCGGACCTGGGCGGGTGTGAGCGCACCTTCGCGCAGGTGGCGGTGGAAGACGCAGGCGATCTCGGCGCGACACCACGCGGACGTGCTGAGGCCTCGCGCGCCCCGGGCCAGCTCGCGGACGCGAGCTCCGTCGTTCTCGTTGACGTAGCACTTGGCCACGTACGCCGTATCGAAGTAGAGCCTCACCAACGGTCTTTTTCGAGGATCCGTCCCGA
Organism: Acidobacteriota bacterium; assembly: GCA_016191015.1. Lineage (GTDB taxonomy): Bacteria > Acidobacteriota > CAIWXX01 > CAIWXX01 > CAIWXX01 > JACPPM01. Next base: position 19,141 of record JACPPM010000249.1, read on the forward strand.
GTCGGTCTTCGATTTGCGCAGCTTCGAAATGAGCTTCTCACGATCCGGCAGGCGGACCGGGACCGGGCTGCCGCCGACAGGCCGAATCTCGGCGACTGCGACGCCCCGTTTGGTCACGGTGACGGTCTCGCCCGAGGCCGCTCGTTCAACGATGTGTTTCGTGCGCAGATGCAGCTCACGAACCGTTGTGCCCTTCATGTGTCACATCGTGACACGTTCCGGCCCATGTGGCAAGCCCGGCTCCTACTGGTGGTGCTTGTGGACCTTGGTGGTGGGGGATGTCGTCGGGGGTGGTGGCTCCCACAGGCGCCGCGCCGGCGAGTCGGCATAGTGCCAATCTAGCCCGTGGAGAAGGCTATCTCACCTCGAGTTTGACGTTTTCGTGACATAACCAATCGTATAGTTGAATTTCAATTAGTCGGAGTAATATAAGTAGCACTATATGTCTAGCCGGTGGGTGGAGCCCACTTGGTCCAAGAAGTTCAGAGCGCCGTATGTGCACCTCGTCTTCGGGGCCCGGCAGACGGGTAAGTCCACGCTTCTGTTGACATTCCTCGACGAACACCCAAAGCGGGCCGGACACGGCTACATCATCTGCCGCTGCAAGGAGCCTCTTCGAATGCACGACAAGGTCACCGCGCTACCATGGTCTTCCATGTGACGCTAGACAGCAGCGCAGACATTTGAGCAGCGGCACCTACTGGGGTATGACAAAAACAGGGACGCGCGTCACCGTGAGCTTCGCGATCCCACCGGCGGTCGGCATGACCGTCGGCACCGGACCGGCCTGACCCAACTTGGTGACGACGGGTTCGAGAACGACGCGGGCGGAGCCTGTGTCAATCGTGATCGTCGATGGGCGTACCTCGGCATCGGGCAGGACCACCTTGGCCGGATTGTACCAGGCCACCCAGAATCTCTCGGACTCCTTTTTCACGAGATACACGCGAACCCGGTCGTCGGGGTACGGCACTCTCTCGACGGACACGTATCCCTCGAGGTGGGACATGAGCTGCTTGATCGCCACAAACAACGGATACCTCTCCCGGACTGCGCCGGTGAGCATCTCCACGTGCAGGGCTCCCGCCCAGGCCGATATCCCCGCACCCGCCTGGAACAGCGGCCACGTCGCAAACGAGATATCGCCGGTATAGGAAAGGTTGATGAGGCTCACGCCCTGCTCGGCGGCCACGATCGTCCGCTGCACGTGGTCGGCGGCCACGAACCCTCGCGTCCATGCGAGTGTCGCCGGATCCTTATCCACGAGCCGCTTGAAGAACTCTGCGATGTGACACCGATCGGCCTCGGTCGCGGGCACAACCAGGGTGCCGAGTCGCGGTCCGGTGCAGACCGTTGCAGGTCCCCATCCGATGTACGAAGTTGGAAACGTGTCGCTGACAACAATGGGCTTGTGATATCGGCGCAATCCCATCTCGTACTTCAACCAGCGGACGATATCTTCGATCTCGTATGGCCATCCGAGATTGTGAACGTTGACGAAGTCGAAGATCTGCGGCTGATCGAGAACGGCCCGCTGATCGGCCAGTCCATGGGATTTGTCGGGGAGCTTCGTCTCGGCCCAAGCGCGTGGGTAGTCCACCGGGTCATCCACGTTCAGGTCGACGGGCGTGATCAGGAATGCGACGTGGCCCACGAGCACGTTTGGATTGGCGCGGTGAGCGGCGCGGTAGGCGAGGCCAAGTGTGTCCAGATAGTCGGTGACGGGCTCGGGCTCGTACGAGGAGAGCTCCGAGCCGATTTCAATGTATCGGACCGGCCACCGCAGGCCGGGCATGTCCGCGGCTCCGTCTCCATCGTAGCGCTCGACGACCGCGCTCACCCACCTCTCGAAATGCGGCCGGTACTCAGATTTCGGCGACGGGTTGGTGTCCTTCGAGAGGAGAGAGATGTGCTTGGATCCCCACCGGCAGTGGGGTTTCAAGCAAACGGTGAGCTCGGTGAAGCCGCTTCTCTGGTATTCGCGCACGAACCAGTCGAGCTTCGTGAAATCGATGGGCCTGTCGGCGCCAGTCTGCATCGCACCCCACGCCACCGCCTCGGGGTAGTGCTTCATCCCTGTCATCCCCGTCTCGGCGTAGGCACGGGCCATTCCTTGGACAAGCCTCAGATTATCGAGCACCGCGTATTCAAGGCCGACCACAATGCCGGTCCCTGCATGTCGGCCTGGGAGCGCTGAATTGGAATCGATTGCATTCATGGGTCCGCTCGCGAGGAGGCCCGGCAAGGCGAGGAGGAACACCAGGGTGCAGCGGCCGGGGATGTCATCGACGCGGGTGAACCCCGGTCCGCCTATCGCGCGAATTCGCCGCATCAGGGGCAGAATCCTTGCTGGACCCGATGAGACCTGGCGGACTGATAGCAAAGACACGAATCTGGGCCGGTTGGGCATGGTGAAATCCCCCCTTTTGATTCCGTCCTCGATCGGACCAATCTGGACGTCTCGGAAATTCTACAACCAATTGAGAATCAATGGCTCGCTGCGAATCTGTGGGCAGTTCGAGAGGAATAATGGAATGTTGGAATGATGGGCGCTCCGGCTGCGCCATTGCTGCCGCTGCTCCCTTCCGGAACCCATTCTTCCATAATTCCATCATTCCACCATTCCAATTGCGAGCGAAGCGAGCTAAGTTCTGAATAGTGCACGGCGGCTCCAAACTCAAGCTCGCCCGGATGAACCGCCTGGCAGGTCCGGGAACATTTTCACGGCCAGATCCGTCTTTATAGGTGAAATCTAGAACGGGAGGACAAGAACCATGAGACGAACTCAGGCCGGAAGCGCAATAGCGTTTTTCGTCGTTGCCCTATGTTTTACTCCATTGGCGATGGCCGCGTCGCCGGACATGTGGCTGCACGTCAGGGTCGAGAGCACGAAGAACGACGGCGAGGTCGTTCGGGTCAATGTGCCGCTCTCACTCGCGGAGAAGGTGATACCGCTGGTCAACGCGGACAACCTCCGCGCGGGGAAGATAAAGATCGGTGACATCCACGACGCCGACATCGATCTCCCGGGTATCCTGGCGGCCGTTCGCGACACCAAAGACGGTGAGTTCGTCACAGTCCAGAGCAAGAGTGAAAACGTTCGCGTGGCGAAGGAAAAGGGTGACTTGCTCATCACCGTGCGCGACGAAGGCCATGGCAAGAACGAGCGCGTCGACATCAGGATTCCGATGACGATCGTGGATTCCCTGGTGGCGGGGAAGAAGGATGAGCTGGATCTCGTGGCGATGCTGAAGGCGCTCCAGTCGCATGGCGACATGAAGCTCGTCAGCGTCGTTGACGGGGACGAGACGGTTGGGATCTGGATCGACTCGAAGAGCACGATCGAGTAGAAGGGAGCGGCGCCATGTCCATAAAGATGGGGCTGTTGATCGGGTTTCTGGTCCTGGCGGCGACGATCATGAGCCAGGGGATGATTTGGGTGGAGGTGCAGGAACGCTGCGGTGATCAGATGCACCTCCAGATTCCGATACCGGTCTCGCTTGTCAGCCTGGCCGTGGCTGCCGTCCCCAATGACGAGATCGTGAGAGCCACCAAGGATGCGGCTCAGTGGCTGCCGGCCATCGAAGCCGCATGCCGCGAGCTCGAGCGGATTCCGGACACGGTCCTCGTTGAAGTTCACGACAAGCAGGACAACGTGCGGATCGAGAAGCGCGGCGGGTCACTCTACCTTGACGTGGATTCGCGAGACGAAGAGGTCCACGTGTCCTTCCCGGTCCACGCTGTGACCGACATCGTGGCGGAGATCGCCGAGGTTCACGCGCGACGATCCTAGACCAGCGAGGACGTCCGGACGGCGCGATCGAGCCTGCCGCGGCTCAGGAGACGAACCGAAACAGGTCACGCACGGGGATCACTTGCAGATAGCTCTTCATCCGCCGCTTGCAAAACAGGGTCACGCTCTTCCCCTCCCGCTCGACATGAAAGCACTCCCAGGCCTCTGTGCCGAGATCATTCAGCTTCTTCGCCAGTAGCTGATCTCCCGGCGCCTGCAGCGTCTCGATTCGGTATTCCCATTTGTTCATGTTCTGCAGGTCCTGCCTCACCCATTCGCTGACGTCCGAGGGAACCGTGTCCCCGGCGGCCTTTGCCTTTTCGTAGAGCTTCTTCACCTGTGTCCACACGTCCGGGGCCTCCTCGGCTCCGGCACTTCCTGTGGAAAGAGGAACGAGGAGCACCGCCGCCAGAATGAGAGCCGCGAGGCTTCTGCTGCAACCGCCCGATCTGTGTAGCTCCGGCATTCTCAATCACCTCCACCGATCACTATACGCCGCGCGAGCGTCGGCAGCTTGACGACTTTGCGAAGCTCGCCGGGATAGCCGAAGACGACATAGTACAGAGCCCCGTCAGGCCCGGCTGCAAAGCTCACGACCGCTCCCGCGTCCGACTCGAAGGTCGTCACCTTGGTCGGCTTGTCGGTCGAGCTCACCACCATCCGCCGGATAAAGCCCTTCACGTAGTCCCCAAAAAGGTAGTCGTTCCGCCAGAAGACGCCCCCGGTGATCGAAGCGCCGTTATCCCCGTGAGCGTACGTGTAGATCGGGTTCTTCATGCCAGACTGGTTACACTTGCCTTCACACACCGGCCAGCCGAAGTTCGAGCCCTTCGCCGCTCCGACATTGACCTCCTCGTAGACTGACGATCCGACATCGCCGATGTACATCCTCCCGGTCGACTGGCGCCATGAGAACCGCCAGGGATTGCGCAAGCCCCAGAACCAGATGCGCTCCTCGAGAGAGTCGCTGCCGATGTACGGATTGCCGGCCGGGATGCTCCCGTCGGCGTTGATTCGCAGGATCTTCCCGTTCAGGTTGCCAACCGTCCGATCCTGAGCGTTTCCGCTGTCACAGCCTCCATCACCATACGAGACATACAGCTTCCCATCGGGCCCGAATCGGATTCCCCCGCCGTCGTGATTGCCGCAGTCGTCGGTGTCGAGGTTGTCGATCAGCACGAGCTCACTCGATTTGATTCCCACATCCCCATTCGCCGTGAATCGTGAGACACGGTTGCTGTTGTTCTGGGCGCGAGTGTAGAAGACATAGACGTACTGGTTTGTCTCGAAGTCCGGATCGAACGTCGCGCCCAGCAGCCCCTTCTCGCTGTCCGTGTTCACGGCAAGGTTCAGGAACGGCTTGCTGAGAAGCTTTCCATTCTTGAAAACGCGCAGCTTGCCGCCCTTCGTGCAGATGAAGATGCGGCCGTCGGGAGCGAAGGCAAGATCCGTCGCCTCCTGCAACCCGCCGGCAACACGCGTGTCGCTATACCCCGATGGCGGCGTGCCCGCGTCACACACGACCGCGACCCCGACAATCGCAATGAACATCCTCACGAATCGCATTGATCACCTCCAGGGTGCTCCCGTTTTCACGGGCCGGCATCGATTTTCTTCCTGCCCCTTGAGAACGGTAACACGTCGAAGCCGATTCTGCCAGAGCGTACTCAGGGTCGCACGGGCCGTCCCGGGGCTGCGGCAAAGTCGAGGCGCCGACTCGGGCGAGGCCGTTCCGTGCGAAACCGCAGATGGCGCAGATTTCCGCGCAGATTACGCAGATTCGTCCAGCATTCAACCGACGAGCAACTTGCTCCTCACTCTCGGGTCGGCGCGAAGCAATCGGCGACATCTGCGAGTCAATCTGTGAAATCTGCGGTTTCCGGGACTTTGCCGTAGTCTTTCGGGCCGTCCCCTTTTTCTTTGACAGCCCCGGGTGGTGGATTTACAATGAGAGATAGAAACAATTGAGGAGAACAGGGGCATGAAAAGGCTTAGTATCGTCGTGATCGGTTTGCTTTGTGCCTGCGGCGCGGGTGTGCGAG
>JACPPM010000253.1 GCA_016191015.1 Acidobacteriota bacterium
ACCCTGAGCTCCGGAGATGACTGCTCCGTTCCTGCATTCCTCCCTTCCTGCTTTCCTGAGAGGGGGTTCGGAGGATCTCGCGCTCTCGAGAGTCTTGCCATTTCGTGTCAACACGCAACTTGTAAGAGACTAACGGTCCCGGCTCTGATCGTACTGGCACTGGTCTGATCAGAGCCGCGAGCGAGCGGATTCAAGCTCAGCCGCCATTCGAGATCGTTCGACTCTGTACTCCGGATCTCGGGAAGAACCGCCGCCCCGACACCAGTTCCATTCACTCCTTTTGCAACTCACGGCGGTGGATTTGCGTATCCACAGGTGGGTCGATAGAATATGTATTCGGTGAAAGAGTGAGGAGAATCAGGTGGATAGCCGAGACTCGGCACACGTGGTTCGAAGCTCTCAAGCGACGGAGGTGCGCTAGCTATGGCCAGGTCTAACAGCAGGATGTACGCGTTGGCATCGGGTATCCTCGCGATCGGATTGCTGATCGGGGGGGTCTTCGCCTTTTCGCTCGTTACGTTGAAGGCAGACGAGCAGAAACCAATAAGGCTCGTCAGTACCGGTGGAGGGACGATGACGCCGTTGGTCGAGCCGAAGGAGAGCGTTCTCCCTTCGCCTGCCCAACTTTCTTCCACGTTCAATGCCGTCGCGACAGCCGTGAAGCCGGTTGTGGTGAACGTCAGCACGTCCCAGAAGGTTCGGGCCCCGCAGGGGTTTGGCTGGTTCCCCTTCGGCGGTGACGATCTGCCCTCGATGCCCGACGACCGCTACCACCGATATAGATATGACGATCGCGATGAGGGCGATTCTTCGAGGGGACTGACACAAGAGTCGCTCGGTTCGGGCATCATCGTCGATCCGCGCGGCTACATTCTCACGAACAACCACGTGGTTGAGAAGGCCGACAAGATCGATGTGATGCTGCCGGAGGCCCGAAAGACCGTGTCCGCGACGGTTGTCGGGAGAGACAGGCCAACCGATCTGGCGCTCATCAAGATCGACGCCGGGAAGGATCTGCCCTACGCACGCTTCGGCGATTCGGAAGTCATCCAGGTCGGCGACTGGGTGCTGGCTGTTGGGTCACCTTTCAACCTGCCGCAGACCGTGACCGCCGGCATCATCAGTGCCATGGGGCGCGGCATCGGCATGGGTGCGCTTTCGGACAATTTCATCCAGACAGACGCGTCGATCAACCCGGGCAATAGCGGCGGGCCGCTCGTCAGCATGCGTGGCGAAATCATCGGCGTCAACACCGCGATCTATTCGCCTAATGGCGGCAGCATCGGCATCGGATTCTCGATTCCGTCCAACACCGCGCGCAGAGTATTCGAGCAGTTGCTGAGCCAAGGCAAGGTGGTTCGTGGATGGTTGGGAGTGTCAGTCCAGAACGTCGATTCGACGATTGCCAGGAACTACGGCCTGAAAGACGAGCACGGCGCTATGGTGTCAAATGTTACCGACCCCAAGTCGCCGGCTGCCAAGGCGGGCCTCAAGCGCGGCGATGTGATCGTCGAGTTCGACGGGCGACCGGTCGAATCCAGAGACAAGCTCGTCGAGTTCGTCACAGCAACCGAGGTCGGTAAGCGGGTGCATGTGAAATACATCCGTGACGGCAAGCTCATGGAGGCCGATGCGACCCTCGCCGAGAGGGATCTGCCGGATGAGCGGAGCGAGGAGAAGAAGACGGCTTCGGATCAAGGGAGCCTGGGCATCGGAGTGGATGACCTCACCCCACAGATCGCCCGCAGACTCCGGACGGACAGCGAAGACGGAGCAGTCGTGATGACCGTCGCGCGCGGGAGCGCGGCCGATAAGGCCCAGATCCAGCCGTATGACATCATCCATGCGATCGACCGCAAGCCTGTGAGAAATGCGCAGGATCTCACGGATGCGCTGAAGAAATACAAACCGGGAGATGACGTCCTGCTGGATGTCGAGCGCGAGGGCAGCGACGTCTACGTTTCCGTGACACTCGACTGAGGCGGCCGTGGTCGTCGAGCGTAGAGCGATTGGCCGCGAGCGGGAGCTCGTTCAATCCTCTACGCTCTGCCCTCGGCGTTCCACGACCCGTGGCTGGCTGATGACGTAGAGTCTGTACCTGCCGGCTATCGTGGATGCCTCGATCCGGTCGGCCCGCGCCCGCATGAACGCGGGCCACTCGGGATCGCCAGCGCGAAAAACATATCCGACCCGACGAGCATTGCGGACCTGAGCGGTGTAGGCCGGGTTCCGATCCTGAGATCTGTAAGGCGCCAGAAGCGGATCACAGCGCGACAGGTAATCGAGGCGATACGCAATCCAATAGTCTGCATATCCGGCCCGTATCCCCTTCTCTCGCATCCAGCCGATGATTTCCGAGGTCGGGACCTCGAGCCGCAGCGCCGTCAGATTGCTGGCATCCTGAGCGCCCCAGATGCCGATTGTGGAGACCATGATCAGGCAGGCGTACCCGGCTCTCATTCTCGAAAGCCCGGATGCCGCAAGGATCGCAATGGCCGGGTAAAGAGGCAGCAGGTATCGATAGGACTTGTAGTCGACGAAGATCCCGCTGAAGAGAAAAAGTCCCATCGTGGTCAAGCACAGCATGGCCGGGAGCCGTGGCACCCGGTCGTGTAGGAGCGGAAAGAGAGAGAGACCGAGGAGTGCGAGAAGCGCGAGGGTGACGGGCAGGGAGATCTCCTCCTCGATATCGGGCAGACCCCCGCCTGCGAGCAGCGGAAGGATGCGCGTGAAGAACGCAGGGATCTGCTCGGCCAGCAGCATCGGCAGCGAGAACTTGTGGGTCGGGGGAGATGAGACCTTCACGGTCAGAGCGTGAATCAGCGCGGGGAGGTAGCCCAGGAGGAATCCGGCCAGCGCGGGTGCGGCGCGTCGAGCGATTCCACCGAGACGCGCCGGAACCATGATCGCCGCCGAAACGACCGCGACGATCGCCGACCAGCTCAGCGCGTAGCTCACGAGTTTCCACCCATCTGTCGCCTTCACCCGGACTTCAGCTACCGTGGTGTCGAAGCCACCGGTGAGCAACACGAGGAGGCCCAGGATTGCGTAAACAGCGGCCAGGATGTTGCCGGGCAGGAGCAGATACCGGAGCACGTTCGGCAGGCGCCCTGCCAGCTGGCGCAACAGAAGCCAGCTGCCCAGCTGCCTCAGTCGACTGAAATCACGAGGATGTGCGCACCTCCGCAGGATCGAGCCAATCTGCAATCCGGATTCTGTGGATCTCTGTTCGAGCAGGAACCAGAGAATTCCCGCTGACAGGTAGCAGGCGACGAGCTGGCTGGTCCACCACCCCAGGCCGGCCGCGATCCCGGCCAAAAACAGACTTCGCTTCGACCCGGTCCGGCGGTATCGGTGGATGGCGGCCAGGAAGACGGTCCCGAACAACAGCGTCTCCATGTAGCCGGCCATCGCCCTCACGCTCCACGACACCAGCACGGGCGGGCCCGCCGCGAGCAACAAGCTCGACAGCACGGCGACCTTGGGTGAGGTGAGCGCGCGCGTCAGCGCGTAATGCGCGACGAGAAAAAGGAGAAAGAAAAGAAGCGGGGCGGATTTCAAAAGCGCGGCTGAGTCGCCTGCCAGGCCGAACAGCATCGCCGCCACGTACGACTCGATCGAGCCCATGTACCGCTGCCCCCAGAAAAAGACGGGCAGGTTGCCGGCGGTGATCTCGCGGGCCATGAGTCCGACGATGGCCTCGTCCGAGGTAAGGAGGGCCTCCGCGCGAGAGAGCAATGGGAGGCGAATGCCGGCGGCCACGAGGCCGATGGCGATCAGAAATGCGGCCTCAAGCCTCCGCCATCGAGGAGAAAGTTCAAAGTTCAAAGTTCAAAGTTCACCTCGCGTGATCATGCGTCATGCGTCCGGGAACTTTGAACTTTAAACTTGGAACTCTAGACCTTATGTTTGGTGGCGACGCCGGTGCGGATGCACCGAGTGCAGACGCGGATCCGTTTGAACCCGCCCCCGATGTACGCCCGAATTCTCTGCAGGTTAGGCTCAAACCGCCGGTGCGTCACATTGTGAGCATGACTGACCCGGCTCCCATACATCGGCCCCTTCCCACACAAATCGCATCTGGCAGCCATTCTCATCTCCTCCTGAACCGCGGGAATATACTACTCAGGTCGCCAAAAAGCAAGCTGTGAAAGACATCCCCGGGTCTGCGGCAAAGTCGAGGCGCCGATTCGGGCGAGGCCTTTCCGTGCGAAACCGCAGATGGCACCGCAGATTCTTCCAGCATTCAACCGACGAGCAACTTCCTCCTCACTCTCGGCTCGGCGCGAAGCAATCTGCGACATCTGCGAGTCAATCGGTGAAATCTGCGGTTTCCGGCACTTTGCCGTAGTCTTGGACATCCCAAATCCGATGGTAAGAACCACTGTGCGATCGCGAATCACCGCCACGAGGCCGCATGCACGACGGCGCAGGAGCGCCCCGCCCGCCCGACTCGACTGATGGATCGGGAGGGCGCGGCTCCTGGCGCGCTGTCATCTGGCCTTCGGGGTTACCGCCTCACGCCGCGTCCCACCCTGGTATCACGGGCACCCTGCCGCGCACCAACCTGTACTCGTGAGCATCCTTGGCCTGCTGGACTGCCGCAGAATATGGCGCCGAACCGAAATACTCCGCAAGCGGACCGTCTGCCAAGGCCATCACCTGCTCTTCGGGGACCCACCGGACGACCTTCCGTCCCTCCCGCACCAAGCCATGATGAACCGCCCAGGCGGCGTGGGAGAAACTGAGGTTCGCGAAGTCTCGTTGGAGTGCCATGAGGATCCCTTCGGTCTCCGGATGCGGGAATCGGAATGTGCGTGAATACATCACAGCCGCGTGGTAGTACTCGGGGTGCTCGACAATCCCGTCAGCTCTGAGACGCTGCGCAAGCTCGATCAGAAAGCTCACGACATTCGCGCCGATCCCGAGACCCGGATGTTTCTGACCGGGCAGCGGTGGCCGCCCCGCGACGAATGCGCCGAGCGGGTTCTGGAGAAGGACCCATTCGACGACGAGGAGATTCAGATTTTCGAGGTGCACTCCGAACTCCTGCCAGCTGTATGTGCCCGTCTTGAGAACGAGCTCCGCGAGCGTCAGATCCGGCCTGCCCGGCGGAGAGACCCGGAGGACGTGCTTGAACGGCTCGGTCGTATCGAGGCCGATCTCGAGCTGCTCGAACCCCGCTTTTCGACAACCGTCGAAGATCCCGGTCCTTCGCAAAATCTCCTCGAGCTCGCCCTTGGTCAGCGCGTTCAGGAAGAGCGCCCCCCCACCGTGCTCGTAGAGCTGTCCCAGGATCTCCTCTTGCCGGATCAGTGGGTGGTGGGCTGGCGCCGCTTGCCTCAGGCGATGGATCCGATTGGGCCGCTTGCGATGCATCAGAGTGATGCCGGACTCGGGCTCAGCATGGCATGGAAGCGCCGATCTCGAAAAGCGCACCCCCGGTCAGCCGTCGGATCTCATTCTTCGATCCGGCACTCTCCACGCTCAGCATCAGAGGTCGAGACCGCAGACGACTCCGCACTATCGGAGCCACCCCGGCAGGGCGCCGGCTTTGCGGGCATCGTCGCGGAGCTCATCCAGCCGCCGCTCGGCCCATCTGAGCTGGTCGATGGCCTGCTGGAGCCTCGATCGCAGGTCCATCAGGTAGACGGACGCGTTGTATCCGTAGTACCCGAAGCCGTAGAGCCCCGGATGCGACACATACATCCCGGCAGGCTCGCCGAAGATCCTCACAAGCCGGTCGTATTCCTCTTTGAGGCGCTCATGCTCAGTACGAGCGGTCTCGACCGCGACAGTGGCTTCGCGAGCCCGAGGGCGCCAGTAGGCCTCGCCGTGCCCCTGGGCATCGAGATACGAGGCCAGCTCCTCTTCCATGGGAGGTGCGAGCCCGGATACCGCTCGGCGCGCGTATTCTTCCTTCGCGCGCCATCCCTCCTCAGTCATCCGCCAATACACCAGATCACCATTCGTGTACGTCCTCGGCTCCACACGGCCCGTGGGGGGCGGAATCGCAGGAGAAGCGGGCCGATCAGGCGCAACGACCTCAACACCCGCAACTCTGGTACGGCGGATCGAATAAGTCCGTCCGTCGACGCATCTAATGTAGCAGAGCTCACCTTCGACGATCGGGCCGGTCGACGCTCGCACGGTCGTCCCGTCCTCCAGCCGCACAAGGTACTCAGCGCGCCCGGCGCCGGGGCAAAGCAGCAGCGAGATCCAGAACGACCCGATCACTGCGCATCGCATCTCTGAAAACCCTCTGACCGTCGACCCGCCGCTGCATCAAGGCGGCTGATCGACTTCTTCTTCGGTGTCTCGTATGCTATTTTACTGTTCCATCGACCAACCGGCAAGCACTCGGAGGTTAGGAATGAAGATCATTGCACATAGAGGCTACTCGGGCATCGCGCCAGAAAACACGATCGCCGCTTTTGCGAAGGCGATCGAAGCGGGCTGCACGACAATAGAGTTGGACGTGCAGCTCACTCAGGATTCCGTCCCGTTCGTCATCCATGATCCCACGATCGACAGGACGACGAACGGCCGCGGTAAGATCATCGATATACCAGCTGACGAGCTGTGCGTGTATAGCGCCGCTTACGAGGACAAGTTCGGCTCGGATTTCATCGAGGAGCGCGTCCCGTCGCTCGAGGATGCGCTCGAATTCCTCAAGGGCAAGGCGCAGGTATTGATCGAGATCAAAGAGGAGTCGGTCTTCCCGGACCGGCAGGATTTGGAAAAGGGAGTGGTCGATCTCGTCAAGCAGCACGGATTAGTAAACGACGCGATGGTGATATCCTTTTCCGTCGACGCGATGCGCCGTGTCAAGGCCCTGGAGCCAGCGGTTCAAATTGGGTTCCTGGCCGGCCGAAATGAGCCGGAGCAGGGACTCGCCACTGCGGTGGACCTCGGCGCCTCTCTCCTGCTCTACCACCGATCGCAGATCGACCGGAGCAAGGTCGATGCCGCCCACGCAAGAAACATCCAATGCGCCATCTACACGGTCGATGTACCCGAGGAACTTGATCAGTACGTCGCCATGGGCATCGACGCCGTCGGCTCGAATCAGCCCGGCGACCTGATTCGCCACATGCGAAGGAATTGATACTGAGCCAAGTCCGGCGCAGCGGTCAGTCTGCGGAAAGACGCAGTTGTCAACGCGAGTGGCATGTGATACAAATTCCCGCGCTGCCGGCGTAGCTCAGTTGGTAGAGCGGCTGATTCGTAATCAGTAGGTCGGGGGTTCAACTCCCTCCGCCGGCTCCAGTGTTTCTATAGTTTATAGACGACATGTCACCACCGGCGTCTTGGCGGTCAGACCAGGGCAAGACAAGTCGAATGTCTTCCTGGCGCGTGAGATCCGGTGCTGGTCCTCGGCACTGCTCCCGGCGGCCTGTCGCAGCGGAATCCACCCCAAGGGGTGACCGTGCAGAATTTACACAGGCGGACAGGCTCGATCTGCCTACCGCCAGAGCCGATCGAACCTGGCTGGATTAGTCCTGGTGTAGACGGTCGTGTTGGCGATGTTCCTGTGACCGAGGTAGTCGCGGATGAGCAACGCATCTGCGCCGTGATCAGCGAGAGCATACCCACAGGCGTGGCGGAGCATGTGGGCGTGAACGCCCACAGGCAGCTTGGCGAGTCTGCCGTAGCGACGAACGAGATAGGCCACGCCTTGGCGCGTGAGGCCCTGACCACGCTCACTCAGGAAGAGGTGTGACCCAACAGATCTCGGCCGTCGAGCCAGCCATCGCCGGATAGCCTTCGCCTCCTGCTGCCGGAGGGGGTGAGTGGTGGAGAGCCCATTCTTGAGACGGTGAACGTGGAGTCGCCCACTCTCCAAGTCGACCTGATCGAGCATCAAGCCACATGCCTCCGAAACGCGTAGGCCGTGACGAAACATGAGCATGAGCAACGCGTAGTCTCGGTGCTCGTGGCGCTGGCCCTTCGTCGCGAACAAGAGTTTCTCCACCTCGATCTCAGTGAGGTACTTGCGTGTGGTCACTTATCTCTCCGTTCCTCGTCCAGGAGATCTGCGAAAACCCTTGGACGCACGATGGCCACGTCACCGTAGTGGCCGAGCGTGAGAAGATGCTTGTCCCCAGACACGATGTACTCGGCGTCCGCTTCGGCTGCACACGCAAGGAATTTGTTGTCGTCGGGGTCTTCCTTCACCACTTCGACCTCAATGGTCCCAGGGGTCATCGTTGCGTTCTCGGTGATGAGCGTGATCAAGTCGGCGATTTGTGCATTGGTCATTCCATGGTTCTCCCGCATGGTGGGTCGACGCAGTACGACGTCGAGCTCCTCGATGAGGGAGTACGACGAGACTAACTCGCGTTCTCCGTCTCGCCACGCATGATAGATCCGTGCCGGCGGTCCAAGATGGCTCAGCATCGCACTGACCAAGACATTGGTATCCAGGACCGCGCGGATCAAGGTCTCTTCCGGCGCCTGCTACGGACCTCCTTAACGGCATCTTTGATCGCCGCTTGCAAGAGCTTCTCGGGCACGCGCTTGGTTCGTCGGCGTACGCGGTCGATCAGACCGAAAAGCTCCTGGCGCTGATGTTCCCACTGGCGAAACCGTTCAACGGGAACCACGGCGGCCACTTCATGCCCTGCCCTTCTGATGATGCAGGCACCACCCTTAGTCTCTGCAGCATCGAGTATTTCAGTGAAACGGCGTCGTGCTTCGCGGGCGTCGAATGTCGCTGTTTCGGGTTTCCGGTCGGCCCGCGATTCGCTGATCCTCATCGTATCCTCCAAAATGTCAAGAGTCGGGATTCGGCTGGCCATCAAAGCTGGCCCAAATGCACGTCCAGGATACCAGACATTTGACATAATAGCCAAAATGTAAAGAGTGCGAGACCGCGGGGCAAGGCAGGAACGCCGCAGGACCACGTCAAAGTCGTCTGGAAGTTCTTGATTGGGGTGAGGAAAGGCGGGGTACTGAACATCCGGATTGCGATCGTGTATAACTCGGCGCATGGGGAGCCGGTGGCGCGAGACAGGTGGATCGGGTGGGTGCCTGTGGTTCAGTCCAGGCGTCTGCATTTGATTGCGAACAACAGTCGGTACCTCGTCTTGCCGGGTGTTGGTGTTCCCAATCTCGCATCAGGCGTGCTGTCATTGACGCTGCGACGGCTCTCGCAGGACTGGGAGATCGTGCACGGCAATCCGGTGTTGCTGGCCGAGACGTTCGTCGATCTTTCTCGGTTCACAGGCGCATGCTATCGAGCGGCAAACTGGCGAGCGCTCGGGCTAACGCGGGGATACCCGAAATCCGGGAGACTGCATGCTCACCGTTCCTTCGACTGCGACTTTGACGTTCCCCTGCTTCCGCGCGGATTGACTTGAAGATTTCTGGGTCGATCGTGTATCCGGCCCTGCACTTTCGGCGTCTCAGGGCCTTGGGGCCGGGGGTGTGTTTTGGCCCGCACCACGGCCTGCTGAATCCTGATCGACTGGTGGGCCCCAACTCATCTGCGGAGGTTTTGAATGAAAAGAAGCGCCATGGCCAGCTTCGTTGTCTGCCTTGTCCTTGCGGGCCTGGGGTTCTCCCCTGCCCGAGCGCACGCCGGCACGTACGAGATCGAATTCCTTGACGACTTCATGGTCGACTCTTCATACGGAGGCGAAACGGTTTCGCTTTCGGCCAATGTTTTCTGGCCGAAGGCGGCCAATGGCATCAAGTTCCCTGCCATCATCTGTCCATCCAGTTGGGGGCTCAACGAGCACGAATACACTGTCCAGGCCAAGCGGTTCGCCGAAGAAGGTTATGTGGTATTCAGCTATACCCCGCGAGGATTCTACAAATCAACCGGGTTGATCGAGGTTGCGGGTCCGGAGGACATGGCCGATCTGAGTGCATGCATCGATTGGGTCGTTGTGAATGCCCCGGCCGATCCCGACAGAATCGGAATGGCCGGCATCTCGTACGGTGCGGGCATCTCGCTTCTGGGATCCGCGCACGACGAACGAATACGAACAGTCTTTTCGATGAGCGGGTGGGCCGACATTGGCGAAGCGCTCTATGGAGCCGAAACCGTGCGACTCGTCTGGGGCGAGATCCTGCTCATCACCGGCAAGCTCACGGGCGACCTGGATCCGATCGTCAATGAGTACTTCGACGATCTGCTCCACGACCGCAGCGTGGATCAGGTGCTGGACTGGGCCGCCGTGCGCTCGCCCTCGAGCTACCTCGACACGATCAATCGCCGCGGGATCCCCATCTACATTTCGCAGAATTGGGGCGATGAGCTCTTTCAGCCGAATGCCGAAATGGATCTTTATTCAGCGCTGACCACACGCGACAAACGACTCGGGTTGTACCTCGGCATCCACGCCACGGCGGAGCTCGGAGGCTTGCTCGGGATACCGAACGAGGTCTGGGCCAACGCCCATGCATGGTTCGACTACTGGTTCAAGGGCCTCGATTCGCCGCTCTTGCACGAGCCCCGGGTTTCCATGCACGTAAAGAACAGCGATGAAGTGCTCTATTTCCACGACTGGCCGAGTCGGGAGATCGTGAACCAGTCGTACTACCTCGGAGCCCGGTCGCTCCGCTCAAAGGGCAAATTGCAAGCCGCGCCGCAACTCTCGCCGGCCGTCGATGTGATCCGGGCGGGATTCGAATCCGGGGCGACGACAGGGATTCCGGTGCTGAGCCCTTTTTTCGAGGCCCACACTGAGTACGAGGTAAAGGTCCCCGTGGCAGATATCGACAGAGCCTTGGCCGTCGTGTACACATCCGATCCCCTGCCTTCCACTCGCATGATTGCCGGCATTCCGACGCTCGAGATCTGGGTTGAGCCGCATGACACCGAGTTTGAAGTCGTCGCGTACCTGTACGATGTCGATGCGCGCGGCATTGCCACGCTGATCACTCACGGCCCCGTCTCGGATCACGACGCCACCCCCGGTCAGGTGACGAAGGTATCGCTCGACCTCGTCGGAGCCGCGTACAAGATCCGGGCCGGACACAGGATCGGGCTAGCCATCGACACCTTCGATGCCGAATACGCCGTCCCGACGCTCGAGCCGTACGCACTCACGTTCCACTACGGAGGCACCGCCGCCAGACCAAAGCTCACCGTCCCCTATAAGGGGACATCCGGAAACTAGGAGGAAGATCGGAAAGGAGATCCGCAGATTGCGATGAACCCAATGCGTATCGGGTGAATCTGCGCAATCTGCGGTTGTTCGGCTTCGGCCTAGGGTGACCCGACAGCACGTTGGTACCGACGGCTCGCTAAGACCGCTTCTTCTTCCGACCTCCGGGCTCCGGGGAGACCGGGTTCTTGCAGTCGGCACCAAGGTCATGGTCAAAAGCCGAACCGATGCGTTCAAGGGGCGTCGTGAGGCTGACCTCGGTCGCCGAGCGCACGAAGCCGGTCACTCGGTGGATTCTATTGATCAGCAGATCCTGCAGATGGCTCGTATCGCGCGCCCTCACCTTCACCCAGATGTCGTACTCGCCCGTGACCACGTGGATCTCCTCGACCTCCGGTATCGCGGTCAGATCGGCCACGGTGCGTTCCACGTTCTCGGCCAGCTCAGTCCGTAGATGCACCATCGCCGTCACGGTGTACCCCAATGATCGCGGGTCGAGCAGCACGGCGAATCCCCGCACAATGCCGGCCTGGCGGAGCTTGGCGAACCGCTCATGGATCGTCGCGGGTGCCACACCCGCGCGCCGCGCAATCTCCGAGAACGCCATCCGACCGTCCTCGATCAGAGCCGCGAGCAAACATCGATCAACCGCGTCCAACTTGACCATCTCGATGGCCCATTATAGCACCGCACGGCTGCGAGCGAGCGCCCGGAGTGCTGCAATCTTTCCGGCCCACGGGCCGATGGCCACGGGCTAAGAAACCGTCGCCAGCGCCTGATCGATGTCCCGGATGATGTCGCTGGTCGCTTCGAGCCCGACCGAGTATCGGACCTGTGTCTCACCGATGCCGGCTTTCCGCCGCGCCTCCTCACCCTGCTGCAGATGCGTCGTACAGCTCGGCTGTATTCGAATCGTGCAGCTGCTGCCAAGATGGGTGGTGTGGTAGCCGATCCGCATGCTCTCGACAACGCGGTTCGCGTCGGCCACGGAGCCCTTGACGTCGAAGGACATCAGGTAGCTGAAGGCATTCGCGGGTTCTTCGTCGACCATCACCATCTCCCGGCGCGCCAGATCGTGCTGGGGGTGGCTGGGCAGACCCGGGTAGTTCACCCGGAGGATCTTCGGATGAGATCGGAGGAATTCGGCGACTCTGAGCGCCGAGTGCGACATCGTCTTGATGCGATGACGGAGAGTTCTGATTTCATCGAGCGTCCGTTCGGCGTTGGCCGGTGACATGCACGCGCCGATATCGCGGTAGGGCCACTTACGCACCCAGGTCGCGAAATCCGCCCGCAGCTCCGCGTTCTTCTCCTTTGTGACGATGTTTTTGCGCGACACCAGCGCACCTCCGATCGCACGCGCACTTCCGGTCATCGCCTTCGACAGCGAGTGGACCACGATATCTGCCCCCAGTGAAAGCGGCCGCATCAAAACCGGCGTCGCAATCGTTGAGTCGACGATGAGAGGGATCCCGTTGGAGTGGGCCAGATCGGCCAGCGCGGGAATATCTGCAATGAAAAGCCCGGGATTGCTCGGCGTTTCCACATACATGAACCGCGTCCCGTCGTCGATGCTGTTCTTCCACTCGGACAGATCTCCAGGGTTTTCCACCCACCGGCATTCGGCGCCGAGCTGTCGAAGCTCGACATCGAACTGCATGTACGTGCCACCGTAGACCTTGTTTGAGGAGACGAAGTTGCACCCCGGATGCAGAAACGGTGTCACCGCGGTGAAGATGGCCGCCATCCCTGAGGACGTCGTCAGAGCCGAGGTCTGGATCTCGTCGCTGTAGCGATTGAGATCATAGCCGTCGAGCATCGCAAGAGTCAGCTCCAGAAGGTAGTTCGTAGGATTGACAATTCGCGTGTACACATAGCCCGGGATCTTGTAAGCCAGGACCGCCGCCGCCTCCTCTGCCGACTGAAACGGGCTCGCCACCGACATCGATGCGCACGGGACAATGGACTTGAAAGCGTACGCGTCATCCTGCGAGTACGCCCCCAGAACGCAGATCGTATCGAACCGGTCCTTCATCCTCCTGCAGACGAACTCGCGCTGCTTCTCCTGCGCTTCGATGTCCGCCTCCAGAATCCTGTCGATGTGATCTCTTTCGAGCAGTGTCTTGAGTCGTTCGACCATGATAAGACCCTCCTTGGATCAGCTCGTCCATGGGCTGAATTAGTCTCGAAAAAGAGCTTATATCCAAAAACAATATAAGCCGCGACGACCACAATGTCAACGATTATTCACAGTAATCGATTCACGCACGCATATTATTCGGTTTTCTATTGCTATTGGTGTACATTCCACGGCCGTGAGTGGGTCTTCAGCGCGCCGATCGATCTCTACTGAGGGAGGCTCAGCTTCTCGTAGGCGAAAAACCGGACCAGTGGCGGTGACAAGCCGGGGTCGAAGCCTTCCACGGCGGGTCCCACGAAGCAGTACGCCTGCTCGTGGAACAGGGGCAGGAGCAGCGCTTCGCGCTCGATGAGCTCCTCGATCTGCCTGTAGATCACATGCCGAGCCGCGGCGTCGATCTCGAGCCGCCCCTTAGCAATCAGCTGATCGAGCTCGGGGCTGCCGATGTAACGCCCCAGATGCCCTTCCTTCGAATGCAGGAGTCCGTGCGCGAAGGTATCGGAGTCCGGATAGTCGGCGATCCAGCGAGTCAGCACGACATCCGCAGACCCATCATCGAGCGCCTTGTAGTACTGGGCCATCGGCGCATCGCTCAGCTTCACGCGAAACCCGCCGCGCGCGAGACTGGCGACGAGATCGGCAGCGACGGCCGAATAAGGTCCACGATAGATCTCATTGACAGTGGCCGACAGTTCGATCCCGGCAGGGGAGATCGTGACCGGAGTCGCGAGAGACTGAGCGCGTTCGGGAGGTTCGTACCCGAGCAATCCGGGCGGGATGAGGCCGTGAGCCGGGATCCCCAGGCGGCCCAGGTTGCGGCGCACCAGATCGGCCGACGATACGCAGCTCACGAATCGCCGGCGCACCCGGATATCCGCCAGCGGATCCCGGTGTGTGTTGAACCCGATGTAATAGGTGGAGAGGCGTGGAGATTCATAGTACCGGGGAGCGAACCGCGGATTCCTCCGCAGTGCCTCGACGTCGGAGGGGAACAGGTCCCAGGCGAGCGAGTAACGCCCCGCCCGGAATCCGGTCAGGATGTCAG
Organism: Acidobacteriota bacterium; assembly: GCA_016191015.1. Classification (GTDB taxonomy): domain Bacteria; phylum Acidobacteriota; class CAIWXX01; order CAIWXX01; family CAIWXX01; genus JACPPM01. The sequence goes on from JACPPM010000253.1 coordinate 14,303, forward strand.
CAGGTGGAACGCCGAAACTGAAGATCAGCCCCTCACTGCGCGGGTACCCCGAGCGCCAGTAGTAGGGATTGCGCTCGAGCCGCAACCGCTTCCCCGCCGAGAAGTGTTGGACGCGAAAGGGACCGGTGCCCACGCACCGTTCCTGCCAGCTCGCAGCAAACTCGCTGCTACCTTCCGGCACAATCGCGGCCGGATGGAAAGCGATCAGCGCCGGAAAGAACGAGAGCGGCCGGTCGAGGTCGATCGTGAAAGCGGTGTCGGACAGAATGCGGAACCCCTCGAGGTCGCCCACCTCGCCGTCGACCAGCTGCCTTGCCCCTTTGATCGGGAGCAGGAGGAAACGGTTGTCGGTATCGCGGCTGTGAAGCAACCTCTCGAACGAGTATCGGACATCGCGTGCCGTCAGGCGACGTCCGTCGTGAAAGCGCAGGCCGTCGCGGAGCTGGAAGCGAAATCGCCGGCCGCCTTCTTCGGCGTGGAACTCGGAGGCGAGCCACGGAATGATCTGTGCGCCTCCTTCCTCGCGCGTCAGGGTTTCGAACATGGCCGGGATGACCTGCCCCTGGGCGACGGTGTTGACGAGAGCTGGGTCAAGGCTGTGGATCTCTCCGGTGATCGGCACGTGTAGAGTTCCTCCGCCTCCGCTTCTCCCTGCGGCCGCGACCGGCGCTTCGGAGGCCCTGCCGAGCTCCGCGTAGTTGACGTACGGCGCGCTGCTTCTGAGCTTGAGTCGCTGGATTCTCGGATGCGCGACTCGATAGTCGATCTCATGGAAGAGCGGGAGCAAACATGCCGGCCGAAGCATGATGTCCTCGATCTGCCGGTAGAGCTGGAGGCGCAGGTATGGCTGGCTTTCGGCCCTCGCCTTCTCCATGATGGCGTCCATCTCGGGGCTGGAATGGTAGCTGTGCCGATCGCCCATCTTCGAGTGGAAGAGACTGTACGTGAAATCGTCCGGATCATCGTACTCGGCAATCCATCGGCCGATCAGGAGGTCGATCCCCTCGTTTCTGTGGAGGCTCTCGAGGAATGAGGCCATCGTCGGAGTCATGATCGAAACCGTGATTCGCAGCTCAGACCATGTCCGGAAGAGGGCCTTGATGAGCGGTGCGTATTTGTCCTGGAGGATGGGGTGGACGGAGGCCTTGAGCGCGATAGGGGGCGACAGTGCGGCCCGGCGCAAGAGGTCGAGAGCCTCCTCGACAGCCAGTGGCCTCCTGCGCCGCCCCGGATCGTGCCCGAGTATCCCCGGAGGGTAGAGTGTTTCGGCGGGCTGCGCGAATCGGCCGAGGGTCGAACGCACGAGGTCGTGCGTCCGGACGACACCGCACATGGCCTGACGGAGGGGCTCGAGGCCACCCGCCGGACTGGTCGTGTTGAACAGCACGAAATAGAGGTTCGTCTTGGTGGCTTCGACCAGATCGGCACGAAGACGACGATCGCGGAGGATTTCGTCCAAATCCTCCGGCAGCAGGTCCCGGCCGATGTCGATTTCGCCCGATCGGAGGCGCGTGGCGATATCAGCGGCGCTCATCCCCGCGCGGAACTCGATGGCATCCAGCATCGGGAGATCCAGCTGCCAGTAGTCCGGGTTCCGCACCAGCTCCACTCGATCCGTCGTGAATGAGGCTATCCTGAACGGGCCGGTGCCGGCGAGCGGAGCGACGGCACCCGGCTCACCAGCCGTCGTCAGCTCTTTCGTGATCGCCGTGCGCGTGTCAGTCAGGAGTGCCGGGTAGATGGGCAGTCGCTCGTGCAGGCGTATGCTCAGCCCATGCTCCGACAGTACTTGAATCCCCGACACCTCAGCGGCCCGTCCCTCAAGAAAATCGGCAACACCAGAGATGGCGGAGAAGGCGGGTGGCAGCCCCCGTGCCGCGATCCCGATGGCGAGCTCGAACGACGCCTTGACCTGGACTGCGGACAGCGCCGAACCGTCATGCAGACGGACATTCGGCCTCAATGTCAGAAGGAAGAGCTTCCCATCCTCCTGCACCTCCCATCTCACACACAGGCAGGGAACCAGATTCCCGAGAGCGTCGGTGTTGATGAGCCGCTCGAAGGTCGTCGCGAAGACTTCCGCCTCCTCATCGAGTTTCAACCCTGCGGGGTGCGTCGCCTGGACCGATACGGGAAGAGCCACGGTGAGCTTCCCGCCACGGCACACTTCACCCGGTGTGGAAGCCGCGGCAGCGGTACCGCCGCGAAGCCGCTCGATCTCGTCGATATGATCACGAGCCTGTGCATACTCGCCCCGCAGGTTGGCCGTAGTCGCGGCGAGTGACAGGAGGCGTAAAAGGGTCTCCTTCTCATCGAGCTGGCGAGCAATGTCGAGGCCGCGCTCGATCCATCGCCGCGCCTCCTCCGCCCGGCGGCTTTCCCAGGCCGTCTCGGCCGCCATCAGGAGCGTACTCGCGAGCAGGTTCGTCTGGCGCTCGTTTTCAAGGATGCGCGCGGTTGTTTCGAACTCCTTCAGGGCCGCGTCGACATTGCCCAGCTGCCTGTGGGCCCGTCCCAGCAGCAGGCGCGCCTCCCCCTCCACTGAAGCGCCCCCCGCCTCCTCCGCATAGTCGAGAACGAGCCTCGCCGCACGCAACCCCTCCTCCCCACTCGCGGCGTCGAGGGATTTTCGCGCGAGCCGCAATCCGTACTCGATCACCTTGTCCGGTACGTCCCCGCGTGTGTAGTGGTGGACAAGCAACGGATAGACCGCACCGAGCCGTCCGGTGCTCCGAGTCTCAACGTACTCTGCGAACCGGCGGTGCAAAGCCTTCCGCCTGCTTCGTGGCAGTCGTCCGTAAAGGACGTCGCGCATCACCCGGCTCGAAAAAGCCAGCCGGTCCCCGCGTGACTCGCGCTCCTCTTCAATGAGCCCGTCCTTCAGCAGACGATCCACCGTCTCGTCGATGCCCGCGCGACCCTGAAGCAGAATCTCGAGCTCCCGATACTCGAACTCCTGGCCGAGGATCGAAGCGGTCGACAGGATGGACTGCAGATCCTCCGGCAGCCGCTCGATCCGTCGCTCGACGGTCTGCTGAATCGTGAGCGGCATCGAATCTGCGGAGATCCCGGTTCCCGAGAGTGTCCATTTCCCCCCCGCGTCCCTCACAATGTCGCCGGATTCGAGCAGCGATCTGACCAGCTCCCGCGTGAAGTAGGGATTCCCTTCCGTGGCTTCGTAGAGCTGGGAGGCCAGGCTCTCGGTGATTCTGGAATCCCCCAGCAGGATCTCGAGCAGGGCGTGGTGTTGATCCAGCTGGAATGGGTCCAGGACAATCGAAGCGAACCGCCTGTCGCCGTGGAAGCAGTCGATCATGCGGGTCAATGGATGCTCCCTGCCCGTGAGCGTGGTGACGTATGTGCCGACGATGAGAACGGGCACGGCACTGAGCCGCCGTCCTGCGTACTGAAGTGCCTCGATCGAGACGTCCGCAGAATGGAGGTCTTCCAGCAGGATCACCAGCGGTGCACTGCCCGAGATCCGGACGAGCGTCCGCGCCAACAGCTCGAAAATGTAGGTACGATCCTCGGAGATCTTCCTTGTCGGTGGCGATTTCGTCTTTCCAATGGCTCCCGAAGCGGACATGACGTCTGCGATCTCGGTGAGCTCGGGAAAGAGCGATGCAAGATCTTCGGCCAGATCGGAGAGATCAGGGGACCGGGGAGATGGCGGGTGAATCCTGAAGTGCTCCCGAATGACATCGCAGAACCCCTGGTACGGGAAGGCCCGGTCCTGTTCGACGAAGCGCCCGTGTAGCACGCAAATCCCGCGCGAATCTGCGACCCTTTCCAGTTCCTCGAGAAGCCGTGTCTTGCCACTGCCGACGTCGCCACCGACGAGGACCACCTGGCACTCACCTGAAAGCGCCGCATCAAGCCTGCGCCGAAGCTCGCCCAATTCATTCTCCCTACCCACGAAGGCCGGCAGACTGGGGCGTTCAGCGCGGTAGGATTGAATCCCCGACAGCACCCTTCGGGCACGCTCCGTTGCCTCCAGTGGAGACCTGTAGCGTGCCAACGCCTCCGCTACCTCGATCGCTCTCTCCGGCCGCCGCGCCGGGTCTTTCTCGAGGCATCGCATGACGATCGCATCCAGCTCAGCGTCGACTCCGGACTGGCGCACCCCGAGGGGCACCGGGTCCTCATGCGCGATACGTTCGATGACGCTCAGGGCCGCGCCCGCGAATGGCGGCTCACCCGCGAGACATTCGTAGAGCACGGTCCCCAGCGAATAGATGTCCGCCCGCCCGTCCAGCTCCTTTCCCGCAATCTGTTCCGGGCTGAGGTAGCTGAGTGTTCCCGTGAGAGATCCGGTCAGAGTGAGCCGCGTATCCGCGGCACTGAGCGCCACGCCGAAGTCGGTGATTCTGATCCGGAGTGTTCCGCGATCCTCGATGGTCACCAGAATATTCTCGGGCTTGATATCCCGGTGGACCACGCCGCGCGCGTTGCTGAAATCGAGCGCCTCGGCCACCTGGACACCGACATCGATGACGTCGTCGAGCCGGAGAGCACGGGACCTCTGGAGAAAGCGCAGGTTCGTCCCATCCACAAACGGCATGACAAAATAGAGAGAGCCATCGTGTTCGCCGACATCGTGAATTCCCACGATACCAGGATGGTCCATCCGAGCGACGACTCTCGCCTCCCTCTTGAATCGTTCCTCGACGTCTGGGGACATCGCCGCGGGAATCATGACCTTCACGGCAATCTCCCGATCCAGGAGGAGATCGCGCGCAAGATAGACTATTCCCATGCCGCCGCGGCCGATCTCACGCACGATCTCGTATCGATTCGAAAGAATGGTCCCGGCGATCATATATGTTGGTCCGGTTCGCTGGACACTGCGTGAATCATTATAGAGAACCAACAGGAGAAGCAACAGGCCATTGACATTGTTTCACGGTGAAGCGAAGCTATGGGCGCCGCCCGCGATGCTCGCCGCGGCAGAAGGGTGGAATGCGATGGCGCGGATGCACGAAGTGGACTACAACATCTACGGCGATGATATGCAGTTTGTCGAGGTCGAGCTCGACCCGATGGAAGCCGTCGTGGCCGAGGCCGGCGGGATGATGTACATGGACGACGGCATCGAGATGGAGACGATTTTCGGCGACGGCTCGCAGCAGCAGAGCGGCTTTCTCGGCGCATTGGTGGGAGCGGGGAAGCGGCTTCTGACGGGTGAATCCCTTTTCATGACCGTCTTCCAGAACCGCGCGCAGGGGAAGAAGCGACTCGCATTCGCGGCGCCCTACCCCGGCAAGATCGTCGCCGTCCATCTTTCCGAGATCGGCGGGGAGCTCATCGCGCAGAAGGACAGCTTTCTGGCCGCCGCCAAAGGGGTCAGCATCGGCATCGCTTTCCAGAAGCGGATAGGAGTGGGACTGTTCGGCGGTGAGGGGTTCATCATGCAGCGCCTGCAGGGAGATGGCTGGGCCTTCATCAATGCCGGCGGGACGCTCATGGAACGCACCCTCGCCCCGGGCGAATTGGTCCGCGTTGACACCGGCTGCCTCGTTGCGCTCCAGCCTACGGTGAGCTACGACATCGAATTCGTCGGGAAGATCAAGACGGCGCTGTTTGGCGGTGAGGGGCTCTTCTTCGCGACCCTCCGCGGGCCCGGCCGCGTGTGGCTGCAGTCGCTGCCACTGAGCCGCCTGGCGGCCCGAATCGTTTCCGCGGCGCCACGGATCGGCCGCGGCGGCCGCGAAGAGGGGTCCGTCCTCGGCGGCATCGGCCGGCTGCTTGATGGAGACAACTGACAATCGGAGATTCGTAAACAGGAGATTGGAGACTCGAGATTGGAGACTACTGTCCCGGCCTGACCTACAGTGCCATCAGCTCAGCCGCACGCAATCGGCCCGCTCGCGGCCTTCGCTGAGGACGGCCGGAGCCCCGGCACGCTCCCGAAACTTTAAACATGGAACTTGAAACTTTAGACTTCACCCCTTGCTGGCAACCATGATCGTGAGGTCATCGGTGCGCGGGACGCCTTCAGAGAAGGCGACGACGTCTTTGAGGCAGGCATCGATGACTGTGCGAGGCACCAGTATCCCGTTCGACTGTAGGAGTGTCGACAGTCGCTGCGTTCCGTAGGAGACCTGCGATCTGTTGCTGGCCTCGGACAGCCCGTCTGTATAGAGGAGGAGCCCGTCGCCCTGCTTCAGCTCGAAAGTCTGGCTGCTGTAGTCGGCCGTGCAGAACATGCCGATGGGCAGTCCGACGGCCCCAATGGGTTTCACTGCGCCATCCGTGAGCAGCAATGGCGGGCAGTGTCCCGCATTGCTTATCTCTATCTTTCCGCTCTGCTCCGCGCGTCCGCACACCAGTGTTGCATACGATCCAGCCATGGCGCTCTCGCAGAAGAGGTGGTTCGCGCGCTCCATGAGCTGGACCAGCGGAAGTCCGACGGCGATGAGACTGCGGAACATCGCATGAAGATGAGCCATCAGCATCGATGCGGCGACTCCCTTGCCTGCCACATCGCCCACGAGGAAAAATATCCCATCGCTCGTACCATCCGGGATGACGAGGTCGCAGTAGTCGCCGCTGACCGGCCCGACAGGCTCATAGTGGTAGGCGAACTCCCATCCACGCACCGTGACGTGTCGCTTGGGCAGCAGGGCGTTCTGCACGCGAGCAGCCAGGTCAAGATCGTCCTGCAGGGCCGCGCGCTCCCCTTGGGTCAGGTGATCGAGGCAGAATCTCAGCAGCGGATCGGCCAGAAGACGCTCCGGCTCGATCGGATCGTGGCATTCCTCGCAGAGCCCGTACGAGCCGCCCTCAACCCGTCCAAGGGCCGAGTCCACCTCTTCCAGAAGGTGCGACAGATGGCGTGAATCTGTTGTGGTCCGAATCGCCGACTCGAGCCTCCTCTTCCGTTCGAACAGCTGATTTCGCATATAAATGTCCGTCTGGACTTCCATCTCGGTTCTCCTTGTTGCCTCAACAGAAAGCGTATCACCTGTCCGGCGCGGGTGCAAAAACAAACTGCGGAATGCAGCCGCGGATCTCTGGCGCGCAGGGCTGCGGCAAAGTCGAGGCGCCGACTCGGGCGAGGCCGTTCCGTGCGAAACCGCAGATGGCGCAGATTTCCGCGCAGATTACGCAGATTCTTCCAGCATTCAACCGACGAGCAACT
>JACPPM010000254.1 GCA_016191015.1 Acidobacteriota bacterium
CGCAGATTCTTCCAGCATTCAACCGACGAGCAACTTGCTCCTCACTCTCGGGTCGGCGCGAAGCAATCGGCGACATCTGCGAGTCAATCTGTGAAATCTGCGGTTTCCGGGACTTTGCCATAGCCTTGGCTGCCCGAAATCCGCTGCCAACGCCGCGGCAGGAGTCGCGCCATCCCGATCCATCGATCAAGCCGTGCGTGTGTTCGGTCTGGAGCGCGGCGCTTCTGCGCCGAGGTGCTCGCCGCCTCTAGGAGGCCAGCTTGAAAAACCGGCGGATCGTCCCGACGAAGCGTTCGCGATATCGGCTCTCCACATCCGCCGAGAGCGACATCATTTCCTGTTCCCTGAAAACTCCCTCCGTCAACATCCGCCGCTGAGCCAGCACTTTCGACATCTCTTCGACCAGAGCGGGGCTCGCCGCCAGGATCGGTGCGATATCGTCCTTGTCGATTTGCAGAAGCAGCAGGTCCCGCCGAGCTCGCACCGTCGCGCTCCTCGATTCGCCGGTCAGAAGGCTCATTTCGCCAAAGTACTCTCCGCGACCGAGAGTGACAGCCACGACGGTCGAGGTGCCATCCCGCACGATCTCCACATCGGCTTCGCCCTCCTCGATCACGAAGAGACTCTGGTCCGTATCGCCCTGCCGAACCACCACTTCGCCGGTGCCGTAGAGCACAACCTTGCCTCGATCCGCCAATGCCGTCGTCTGATCCGGAGAGAGACACTCGAAGAGCGAAACTTTCGATAGCACGTTGAGCGCAGCGTCGCGTTGGCGAGCCAGCGCTTCCTCCTTCGTTTCGACCTTCTCCATCCTCAGGGATCGGATCGGGAACGGGATCGATATCCCATCACGCTTCAGGGCGTACCAGAACCGGGTCATGACGGCGTCGGTGATGTCGCGAGCCCGGGCGTGGTCGACGATCCAGAATTTCAGCTCATAGGTCACGGAAGATTCCCCGAAGCCGATGAGCTTCGCGATGGGCAGGGGGTCCCTCAGGACTTCGGGACAGTTGAGCGCCGCGTCGACAAGACATTGTTTCACCCGATTCGGAGGAGTGTGGTAGTCGACGCCGACGGTGCTGAGCAGGGCGTGGGCAGGTGTCGGCGCCGTGAAGTTGGTCAGCATCCCCTTGGCGATCGAGCCGTTGGGCACGACGATCGTCTGACCGTCGGTCGTGTAGAATCGCGTTGCCCGCCAGGTGATTCCGACAACTTCGCCCTCGAGTCCGTCCATCCTGATCCAGTCACCGACCTTGAACGGCTTCTCGAACTGCAGCGTGATCCCGGCGATCAGGTTGCTCAAAAGCTCCTGCATCGCAAGGCCGACCGTCGCGGCGAGAATGGTGGAGGTGGTGAGGATCGCGGCCAGCGAGAGATCGAATTCGACCTTGAGAACGACCGAGAACGAAATCGCGAGGACCACGACGCTTGTGATGTCGTGGACCAGCCGCGGAACCTTCAGCCTGCTGACCCTCGGTATGTAAACATCATAGGCGACATACGAGAAGACTTTGACGAAGACAAACGCGCCTGAGAGGATGGCCAGAGCCTCGAGCGCCTTCCACCAGGTGGCCTGCTCATAGGCGGGGAACCGCTCGAGGTAAACCGGGGCGCCGATCCGGAAAGCCATGAGCACAGCGAAAATGTGGAAGGCTGCCCCCATCGACTCGCCTCGCCGCTTGGCCAAACCCCGCCCCACCATCAGGATGAGGATGTAGGTGAGGACCGATGCGGTCACTGCCCACTGTAGAGCGCTGAGCCACTCAAACATCGAAAATCAGTGTATCACAGCGTGTGACCACGGGCCGCGCCGTGGTACACTCGCCAGGAAACGAAGATGGAGCCGGATCATGGTTGAGCGCCTTCGGTACTCGATTGCGTTCACCGTGTTGCTGTGGGCTTCGGGCGCGAGCTTTGCAGCGTCGATCCCCCCGCCGGCTGACCCGTTCGTCGTGGTGCTGGGGATCGCTCAGGATGGCGGCGTCCCGCAGGCTGGGTGCAGGAAGGAGTGCTGTGCGAGTGGAATCCGGCGCCTGGTCTCATCGCTCGCACTCGTTGATCCTCAGACCGGAGAGCGGTGGCTCTTCGATGCAACTCCCGATTTCCCGGAGCAGCTCAGGCGGCTGGATTCGATCGAGGCCCCACTGCTGGCGCGTTGGCTCACGGGCGTCTTTGTGTCACACGCTCACATCGGACACTACACCGGTCTCATGTTCCTGGGACGCGAGGTGATGGGAACGAGCGGTGTCCCCGTGTTCGCCCTCCCGAGGATGTATGACTTCCTGAACAAGAACGGCCCCTGGGACCAGCTCGTGCGCCTCGGGAATATCTCCCTGGTGCGCCTCGAAGCGGGCGTTCCCGTCCGACTGAATGAGCGTCTCGCCGTGACCCCGATTCTCGTGCCGCATCGCGATGAATACAGCGAGACCGCCGGGTTTCGAATCCAGGGACCACAGAAGGCAGTCCTGTTCATCCCCGACATCGACAAGTGGGAACGATGGGACCGGCGCATCGAGCAATTCGTCGCGGGAGTCGACGCCGCGTACATCGATGGCACCTTCTTCGCGGATGGAGAGATCCCGGGGCGGAACATGTCCGAGATCCCGCATCCGTTTATCGAGGAGACAATGCTGCGATTGAAGGATCTGCCGGCCGAGCAGAAGGCCAGGGTCCACTTCATCCACCTCAACCACACAAACCCCGCGCTGGTTTCAGGCGGCAGCGCTCGGCAGGCGATCGAACGGGCCGGCTATCATGTGGCGGAGGAGCTCGAGCGGTTCGGGCTCTAGGCCGCTTAGCGCCTATTTTTTTGCCAGCATGTTGTCAGGGCCACTCGACCGGATATCGTAAACGTAGTCGTAGACGTAAACGTAGACGATGGATCCCAATCGACTACGTCTACGTTTACGTCCACGTGGTCCGCGAGCACAGCGAGCCCTTCATTCCAGGCGTCGCCGTGGATGAACGTAGACCGGGATCTAAGAGTTCTCTGCCCCGCAGGTAGTAGTAGAATCCTCACCGCATGATAGATCCAGGCACGCAGGACGCTCCGAGGAAACGATTGCTCGCAGCACTGTTCTGCATCGCAGGACTGTGCCTGATCGTCGCCTTCGTTCTCCGCGCGCCTGTGCGGACCGGGGATGGTGTCGAGTATATCTGCACGCTGCAGGCGTTGTTCGATCATGGCACGCCCGATGTGCGGCCGGTCGATCTCGACGCCGTGGCACGCGATCTCGGCGCCGGGGCGCTGCAGGGATCTGACAAGTTCCTCCCGCCGGCTCGAAACGGCCAGAGGTTTGCGCTGCATTTCTGGCTGTACCCGCTGTTGTGCCTGCCGGCGAAGTTCATCCTGGCCGTGGCGGGGGGAAACCAGCTTTCCGCATTTCAACTGACGAACGCGGCGCTGTTCCTGGGTGCCTGCGGCGCGCTCCTCTTCATGACACCGGCGCCGCCCGCCAAGCGATATATCTTCGCGGCCCTGGCGGTGGTCGGCCCGGTCATCTGGTACCTTCCCTGGACCCATCCCGAATCATTCACGTGGTCCTGTATCACCGTCGGCTTCGTCCTGCTCTGGACGAAGCGCTATCCCCTCGCGGCTGCCACCATCTCCCTGGCCACCTCGCACAATCCTCCGCTTGTCTTCCTGGTGGGATGCGTCGTGCTCCTCTCTCTCGAACAGCGGCGACTCCGGACGACTGCAATGACCTGTCTGGGAGCCAGCCTGTCGTTGCTGCCTGTCGTTTTCTACTACCACTACTATGGTGTCCCCAGCCTGATTGCGGCCGTTGGAGGCACCGATTTCCGCCTTGTCTCTGCCGCCCGGGCCTGGAGCATTCTCGCTGATCTCAACCAGGGCATCCTGCCGTACCAGCCGCTCCTGCTGATCATGATGGCAGCCACGGCGGTCAGGATTGTCGTCGCGCGTGACCTCCGCGGAGCGATTGGTTGCGCGGCGCTCCTGGCCGTCATCCTCGGCTGCACGGCCGCCCCCAATTGGAACTCGGCTGCCGCCGGAATGATGCGCTATGCGATCTGGACGGCCCCCATCATGGCGTGGCTGGTGGCCGAGTTTCTGCCGGCGCGCAGGATCACAATGGTGGTCTCGGGCCTCGCTGTCCTCGTCCATGGTGCCGTAGTCGCCACGGGAAGCTCGGCCGAGCGCTACGGCCGCCACACCGCCATCGCCTCTTTCGTGCTCGCTCGCGCGCCGTCCCTCTATGATCCGGATCCCGAGATCTTCGGGGAGAGGCAGATGGGGCGAGAGCTCCTCTGGGCTGAGCGGCTTCCGCTGGCGTTCCGGCGCAGCGATGGAACTGTCACAAAGGTGCTCACCGATCGCACCTCCATCGTTGCAATCGCGGACATCTTCATTGTGGACGAGGCATACCTCCGGCAGGTGCAGGAAACCAACCGATCGCGAAACGGCTTCTTCTACCTGAACCCGCCGACCGGCGCGATCGTCGGACCATCGGGAAGCGGCCCCTCTTTGAAGCTCCTCCGCCGATCGGTCACGCTGCAAATCACCCAACGCCCCACCTCTGCCGACGAGCCGCGTATCCAACTCCATGTGGCCGTGACCAATTCGGGAGAGACCTGCTTTTGGGGGGCGCGCAGCGGATTCGAAAGGCCCCTCTGGCTGGCGTACAGGATCCGAAACGGCGAGGAGTCAATTGTCGGCGAGGGGAGCGCCGTCACGTTCGCATCATCTCTGAAGCCGCGGACGACTTCGGTCGTCGCGGCCTACATTCCGCTGCCGGTCGAGACTGGCGACTACGCAATCGAAATCGTGCCGGCGCTGGCTCGTCCCTCCTGGAGCAGGCTGCCTCTACGCCTTGTCGTGAGCATACGTGTCACTCCGGCCGGCGGCTACTCGGCCATGATCGCGGCACCGGAGTGATCGTTCGTTCGTCACGGAACGCCGGACTGATTCTTGGGGAGGGCGCGCCATTCCCTTGACTTCGGCCCTACTGTCTCGCGGCCGGTAGCCGCAGGCTTTAGCCTGCGCCCCCCAGTTCGGAATGAACAAAGGACTGTTCCGACAATGATCCGCGGTCGTGTTTGGACTCCTTAGCGCGCAGTCCCTACCAAGATGTTGTCAGCTATGGGTGAGGCATCCGGCGTCCAAACCACCAAGCCTCCAAGGCACCAAGCCGCACCAACGGGCAAAGCGATCCGCTTGGTGGCTTGGTGGTATTGCGGATTTCGGCTGCGAGCGAAGCGAGCCTCTCATTTGAGGCGTAGCCGTCGAATGAGCAC
>JACPPM010000255.1 GCA_016191015.1 Acidobacteriota bacterium
CACATACTCCATCGCCTCTATCCGTTCCTGCATTCCTCCCTTCCTGCTTTCCTGAGAGGGGGTTCGGAGGATCTCGCCCTCTCGAGAGTCTTGCCATTTCCTGTCAACACGCAACTTGTAAGAAACTAAGGGCGGCCCGCGGCACTATCACGGAGCGCTTCAACGAGGCGCTTCGTCGGATGACATGCGACCCGGACGCTGTCCTCCAGCGGCCCCGGGACATCTCCTTCGCAATTGACCGGGCCGTTGAATGGAACGGGGAGCACCCGGACCTCAAGGGGCGCATCGACGCATCGAAGGTCGCCGTACTGGGGCACTCCTTCGGAGCGTACACGACCCTCGCGGCCTGTGGAGCCCGGCCGATACTCGACTATCTCGATCCCCCCGTCGAACCGGCGACGGGTCTGGCGGGTGATCTGTCCGATCGGCGGATCACGATCGGCGTGGCGATGTCGCCCCAGGGGACGGGGACGTCGCGCTTCGGGCCGGAGAGCTTCAAGACGCTATCCCGGCCGATACTGGCCTTCAGCGGTACAAAGGACGTGGAATTCGGGCCCGATGGCAAGGAGGTCCCGCCGGAGGACCGGAAGAACGGCTTCGATCTGTGGTCAGCAGGGTCGAAGGTCCTGATCTGGATGGAGAATGTCGACCACATGGCCTTCGCGGACAATCCGAAGAGCTGGCTGTTCCCGTCGGCGGCCCGGCCCGACACGATGCGGATCGTCATGGAGATGACGCGACTTTTCTGCGACTGGAAGCTGAAGGGAAACGAAGCGGCCAGGGCGGCGTTTTCCGAGAAGCACGCAAAGGAGCTCCTCGGCGGAGTCGTCACCAAGCTGACGTGGCTGGAGCGATAGGGAGTCGCTTTCTCGAACTGGTTGCTTGAGCGCCCGAGCGCGAGCGGGTGCTGCTCATTCGGATGCGGGGCATGCGTTTCTCAGGACGGTACTCGCGCCGCCAGACGAGGAGGGCGTCTAGCGATCGTGCGTCAGAGCCTTCCGACGGGTCGGACAACGGGCGTGTCTACGGTATTTCGACATCCGGGTGGAGTCTGGCGACCTCGACCGCCACGAGGGCGGATGTCACGAGCGGGTCCTGATCCAGGATTGAGCGTGCCTCGCCCATGCAGTCCGCACGAATGATCGCCATCCCGCCGTCGTTTCCCCACTTCCCCGCCTGCACCATCTTGCCCTCCGAGATCATTCGCCTCGTCCACGCAATGTGAGCCGCGATCGCTGCGCCCACCTCCCGGGGCTCCACATCGGGTTTGATCCTGTTGATCGCCAGAAAATACATCTCACCCTCCTCCGAATTCAGTCGAGCAACCACGCTCTTCTATTTCGCCATCGCTGCGATGCGGTCCAATACCTCGACGGCCGCCTCCAACTCCTTCTCACTCAGCCCTTCGAGCCATTTCCGGTTCCACGCGTTCAACTTCTTCATGCACCGGCCGATCAGGAGCCGGCCCTTCGGCGTCACCGAAAGTGACGCTGCCCTTGCGTCCTCGGCCGATGGGATGGACGTCACCAGCCCGCTCTTCAGCAGTTTCTTCACTATCTTGGAGACGTTTGATTTCTCGAACAGGATCGCTGAGCAGATCTCGCGCTGAATCATCGGACCTCTCTCCTGGATCTCCTTCAGAACCACAAACTGCTGCTGATTGATGTCCACATCCAGCAGCATGCGGCCGGCTTCGCGTTGCAGATACGCACCCAGGAGGAGAAGGTGTTTCACCACGGTGGTTCTTTTCGCGCTCATGGATACCAGCCTACGCATAAATGGTATCCATGTCAACTATATTCGTGACACGGTGAACGCCAAGCAAATCTTGGTGTGGACCAAAACAGTTGGACGGTCGCTCCGAGCAACGGCGCGTCACCGCCGATCGCCGGGACGTCGACTCGATGATCCATACGCGTGGATTCAGGCGGGCCGCCCGCGCCGGCTACTTGATGTGGCAGGTGGTGCACAACGCGCTGTTCTGATTGGACTTCCTGAGGAATGGGATTGTGTCCGGATCATGCACATTGTGACACGATGGGCATTCTATCTTCCCGCCATAAAGCTTCACATCATGTGATGAAGCGCCGCCCCAACCGCTCTGGGGATTGTCCGGCGCGCTGAAATCGGGATCCTGAGCGGGAGTCGGATACGTCATCCCTATGGGATGGTCGTTGCGGAGGTCCGTTCCCAGGTAGCCCATCAACGCGTAGTGCCCCGTGCTTCCATCATGACACATGGCGCAAGTCGCCCCGGAAAACGGATCGGGGTTCATTTTCCAGTGGACGGCCACCGCCGAATTGCCGTACCACGGACCACCCAAGTTGTCGCCGCTGCCGGGGGCATTGATGATCTCATCGACTCCGATCGTTCCGTCGTGGCAGGACAGACAGGCCAGAGAGTAGCCTCCGGGCTGACCGGGGATGGAATCCAGAGTCGAGCTTGAATAGAGCGTGTAGGGCTGGCTGGGCGTCCGGTGATTCCACAGCGGCGCATCGATGGCCGTGGTCGCGCCGTGAGGGGCATGGCAGTAGACGCAGACCTCCCCATAGTTGTTCATCGTGCTCGAATGGATGAAAAAGGCCGGGATGACATGGGTCAGGTCGTGCTTGGAACCGACTATCGTTCCGGAGAAGATCGGCATGGCGGCCACTGCAGCAACCGTCCACACAGCCAGCCACAGGAACGACCGGCTTGTTTTCATGGGGCATCCTCCCCCGCACAAATACCGCGCACATGACGGTGCTTGCAATTTCCATTCCGAGCGAGGGGAGATGGCCGGTGTCGAAACCTGCGAATTCGCAATTTCAATGAGATATCGGTGAAGCACTGGCGCTTCGAATCTGCTACGCGGTGCTCGTACACCCTCGGCCCTGCGTCATCTCACACTCCAGGTGGGTGATACAGCGCAGTGCTGGGGGGCGTCGGAAACTTGAGAGTGTGATCTTTCCGTGGGCGCTGCGCCGGTAGTTCCACAGGACGATGCGGGGACCGGCGTTGACAAGATGGACAACGGGGCGAAGGTCGCGTAGTCTGTGAGCACAGGAGATCGCGCGCAAGTTTCGATGCCACCCGGAGATGGTTGGCACTGATCTTGCTGCGCATCAAGGATCAGGTAGCAGCTCCGCCGAGGAGCTGCTGTGGAGCGGAAGGGGGGCGCTCTCCTCCGCATCTCGGCACTTTGGTGATCGCCCGGAGCCCAGACGAATGACTTCCCGTTTTAGCTGGCCCAGACTGCCGCTTCTCGCTCTGGCCTTGCTCATCACTTGGGTCTGCTTCCCGAAACGGTACAACGTGTTTCCACTGGACGACGCGTACATCCACCTGTCGTATGTCAAGAACTTGGCCGAAACCGGGTCGCTCTGTTTCAATCCTGGTGAACCCAGCTTGGGCACTTCAAGCCCTCTGTGGGTGGTGTTTCTGGTCCCGTTCTACATGGCCGAGCTCGACATGTACTGGACCGTGCAGATCGCCAACCTGCTCCTTCTTGGAGCGGTGTGCTATCTGGCAACGGACATCATGAGGACCCTCGCCGTTCCACTCTGCTCTTCTGAGGGCGAGACCACCGCCTGGTCGCTCTTCCCGGGGTTGCTGCTGGCCCTGAATGGCAACGTGCTCTGGTTCGCCTTGAGCGGCATGGAGACCATGCTCTACCTGTGTCTATGTCTCGTATCATTCAAGTTGTACCTTCAGAAAGGATTCGACCACGTCACCGGCTTCGTATCCGGACTCGTTTTTCTGGCCCGCGAAACCGGATTGGTTCTCGCCCTGGTGTTCATCGCGGCCGATTTCGCACACGGGCGATTCCGGTCGCTCGGCAAAGGGGTAGCGGCGATGCTGCTCGTCACGTCCCCCTATCTTTGGCTCACCGTGCGGCTGACAGGCGATTGGGTTCCGAGCACCGCGAGAGGCAAATTGGCCTCCTATGTCGACGGAGGCCTCGATTGGAAACGGATACCAAAGGCCGATCTGCACAATGAGATCGCGATCCAGGGCCTCATTGAGAAGAGAATACTCCGCGAGGATGTGACGAGTCACGACCACGTACTTTTCTGCGAAGACATAGGGACGGAGTCCGAATTGAGCGAACGTCTGCATGCCGCGGGTATTCCAAACGATGAGGGACTCCTGGCGAAGTGGCGCGTCACCCATCGGAATCACGTGTACTGGTACCTGAAAACCGCATTTCTCTACCAGAGGTACCAGCCGCACAACTGGCTGTTGATGGCCGTCGTGTGTGCCTCCCTCATCTCTCTGAGCTCCGTCACCGGGGGGAGTCGGCAAGGGATTAGCAGCTATTTTCTGGGCCGATCTGTGGGATGTTCGCTTTTGATCGCTTGGGGACTTCTGCATCTCTCTCTTCATGCAGTCAGTTTCCGCACTCTGCTTCACAATACGCGCTATTTGGCCGACGAATATCTCATCCTCGCGATCGTCGGACCGCTCGGCCTGGTGGGGTTCTCAAGAAGATATCCGCACACGACAAGGCTCCTCGCTGGAATCGCCCTCCTCGTGTGTGGATGCGGTCTCTTCTACTGGCGGGAAGTCTACGCCCACAACATCAAGCAGGTGAACGATGCCTACATCCAGATGGGAAATTGGATCAGGCAAAATACCCCGGAAGATGCCAGGATTGCAGCTTTCGACATCGGGATACTCCGCTATCTCGGGAATCGCTACACGATCGATCTGGGCGGACTGGTCGACTCGAGCGTCATTCCATACCTTGCCCGCAGGGAGTGCGGGGAGTATGTTCGCCAGAGGAATGCCGACTATCTTCTCTATTCCCGGAACCTCGAGGTTGACTACTTTACCGGCCTCTATCTGGCCGAGTACCAGGGCCAAAGATTGCTGAAGCAGACGCCGGTTGTCCATTTCGAGACCCCCCAATACCCCGCCCCTGTCCTTCTCCACTCGTTCAGGATGGACTTGACCAGGGTCACCGGATGGTTCGAACCAACTGCCGGCGGGATTCAACGGGCGTTTTCCTACGATGAACGGTCCTTCAAAGTGATCAACAAGATGGTCGATGATCGACTCGAGCTCGTCGGCTGCGACATAGATCAGCGGGTGATCGAGCTGATTCCCTACTATCCGTACGGAGTCAATGTGGTCTTTTTCTTCAAAGCGCGCCAACACCTGGGCGGGTTCTACTGGATCCACCTGGCCCTCTTTGATTCCGACGGCAATCTCTTCTACGTGTTCACTCACGTTCCAACCCACAACTTGCTCCCGTTTGACCAATGGCCGGTAGGCCAGATTGTTCAGGAGCACCACCTCCTGTTTGCTCCGACTCCAATGCCAAAGGCGAAGTTCCGCGTCAGGGTGACAGTCAACAGGGTGCCGTATCTGGACAGATCTCGTATCGACGAGCTCCCTTGGTATGAATTGGGAACCTTCGAGAATCTCGGCAACACGCTCCATCCGATGGACCATCAGCAGCTCATGTGCTTTCGGTGAAGGAACCAGAATGAAAGAGCTCGGAATCCTCGGGGCCACGCTGTCGTGGCTGGTCTTTTCCGGTCAAGCCCCGTTGCATTGTGCCGCGCGTCCCAACGTAGCACTGATCATCATCGATACACTACGCGCGGACAAGCTCGGGTGCTATGGATTCACGGAGAATACCTCTCCAGAGTTGGATCGATTGGCGGAAAGGGGGATTCAGTTCACGAAGGTGTATGCTCAGTGCAGCTGGACTCGTCCTTCCGTGGGATCCATGCTCACGTCGCTCTATCCTCGTTCAATCGGCCTCTACCGTGGAAATCCTGGGGAGAAGCTCGATGACTCGTTCCTGACTCTGCCCGAGATTCTCAAATCCTACGGCTACTCCACTTTCGGCGTGACTGCCAATCCGACAATCAACTCCATCTTCAATCTTGACCAGGGCTTCGATGAGTACATCGATAGCGATGTCGTATGGAATTGCATGCTGGACCTGGACCACAGCAAGCTGGAGTACAGACCCGAGGTCGTCCCGCTCCCGGATTCGGCGCGCATCTTCAGAACGGCCCTGGACAGGGCCAAGGCCGTCTCGAAAAGACCGATGTATGTCCAGATAAACGTCATGGAGGTTCACGAAGGATGGCGGTTGATCCGACCTGAGTTCAAGAACTGCTTCACGAACCATGCGTTTCATTGGTACCTTGATGCAATCAGGCAGATGTCATTCGATGTGAACAGATTCGTCGCGGAATTGCTATCCATGCCGGGCTTCGAAGATACCCTCTTCGTGATTACCAGCGATCATGGGCAGGGACTGGACGATCACCCACATGTTGCGAATTCACAGGATCATGGATATCTTCTCTACGAATCCCAGCTTTCGGTGCCTCTGATCCTTTTCCATTCCAGCGGGGCGTTGGGGAGAAAGAAGATCGATCAGCCCGTGAGGCTGATGGATCTCATGCCGACGATCTTGGAGTACCTGGGGATTCCTCGCCCTGACGATCTCCACGGCACTTCTTTCCTGAAGTCGATATCAGCTCCGGACTCAAGTCCGGTCGTGCCGGAGTACTTCATTTCCGAGACGTATTTTCAGGGAAGCAACAAGATTGCGGTCCATTCTGACCAATGGAGGTACATCGAGAACCGAGATGGCCAGGAGGGTGTGAACAAGCTCGAACTGCAGCCGATCGGAGTCAAGGAAGACGGAATGCTCACCGACAAGATTCGGGGAAACGAAGGAATCCACGGGGAGCTGCGACGCTATCTTGAGTCGTGGGAGCTGTTCTTCCCGAGGCTCGAGGGTATTCCCGCCGATCCGGAATTCAGGGAGGAGGAGATCAAGCAGCTCAAGGCTCTGGGCTACCTGGACTAGGGTCCCCGGCTGGCATTCCCCACCACAGGATGCACAAAATGCGCAGAAGCCACAAATGTTGAATAGCTGTTCTTCATCCATTCCCCTTGCGCCTTCTGAGTCAAGCAGCATGAATCGAGAGACCGATCTGCCAAGAAACGTTGGCGTCGTATTGATTATCCTGCTGTCCATTGCAGCGTACGGCACCAGTCTTCGCGGTGGGTTTGTCTGGGATGATTGGACCTTGATCGTCGAGAACGATTCGGTCAAGTCCTGGAGAACACTGGGGGAGATCCTCACATCGGACTTTTTCTACTTCGGCCAATCACCTCTGCTGAGCCAGAAGCGGGGCTATTACCGCCCCCTGGTGACGCTTTCCTACATGGGGGACTACGCGCTGTGGGGGCTCAACCCCCTTGGATTTCATCTCACAAACGTGGTCTTGCACGCAGCGGCCTCCGTCCTGCTCCTGCAGCTCCTGACCCGACTGCTCGCCGGACAGCCGTGGACGGCCGTCCTCGCCGTTGCGCTCTTCGGCGCGCATCCGATCCACACTGAGTCGGTTAGCTGGATCTCCGGGCGGACCGACGTCATGGCTGGACTGTTCTTCTCCGGTGCTTTCTATTCCTACCTCCGTGCCCACACACCGGACCCACGGGCCGCCGAGAAGGCGCCCATGATCTGGACCGGGTGTGCCGTGATCTCTTTCTCGATGGCAATCCTTTGCAAGGAGGCGGCGATCGTGTTGCCCGCCGTCCTCGTGACATACGAGTACTGTCTGGGCTCAGTTGGTGCCAAGAGAGACTGGAAACTCTTGTCGAGAAGGCTGAGTCCGTACGCACTGACTGGAGCTGCGTATGTAGTTGTCCGCTTCTTGGTTCTCGGCGTGAAGGCCCCAACGAACGAGTGGGTGGCGGCCCAGGGCACGTACTCGATCTTCGTCACGTTCATCAAGGCCGTCGGCGTGTACGTATCCAAGCTGGCTGTTCCGTGGCCACTGAGCGCCTACTATCAGACACCCATGACGAGTGACCTGCTACACATGCGTGTCGTGATCCCTCTCACCGTCCTCGCAGGCATGGGATTCCTATTCTGGAGACGTCGGAAACGGCACGGACTGCCGCTCTTCCTGCTGCTCTACTTCCTCTGGACGCTGCTCCCGGTTTCGAATGTGATTCCGATCGGCGCTCCCAAAGACATGGGCTTTCTGATCGCGGAGCGGTTTCTGTACGTTCCATCGGCGGCGTTCTGCGTCCTCCTGGCATGGGTGCTGAACCGGGCAGCCGACAGCTTTTCGCAAAGACGGCGGGGACCACATTTGGCACGCGCGGCTTTCGCAGTGCCGGTGCTGGCCGCCTATCTCGTGCTCACGACGGCCCGCAGTGCGGTATGGCACGATGAGATTCGATTCTACACAGAGACGCTGAAGCAGGCGCCCGACGCTGGTCTCCTCCACTACGTCCTTGGGATCGCCTATTGGGAGGTCGGCGAAAAGGTGGGAGGCAAGGCCGAGATGCGGGAGGCGCTGCGCTGCAACCCATCTGCCTCCTGGGCTCACAACAACATGGGAAACATGCTGTATGACGATGGAGACGTTTTCGCCGCGGTTCAGGAATGGCGGATTGCGGTCCAAACCGACCCGTCGAACTGCCAGGCATGGCTCAACCTGGCCCGCGCATTGGACCGGTGGGGACAATCCGCCGAGGCCATCATTGCCTACAGGTCGTTTCTCAAGAGCGCCCCAGCGTCGCTCGTCGTCCACACAGAGGCAGCGAGGTCCCGCCTCGCCGCGCTCGCCCAGAGCGCTCGCGACCGCCCTTGATCCCTCGCAGTCATTCGTCTATGCTTCCCCCATGATTCGGGGCTCCAGCGCGCGCGCGGTCGCCTGCCCAGGGTCCGGCCTTTGTCGCACGGTGGCCCGGGAGGACGAATGACAGGCGGGGTAGCTTCCAATCACAACGCTTCCGATCTCCAGCCGGGCGATCACGTTTGCTGTATCTACGATACCGACGAGCAGTTTCGGACGCTGCTCACCGGGCACCTGCGGCAGGGACTCGAGCGCGACGAGAAGATCGTGTGCGCCATTGACACGGGGTCGTCCGAGATGGTGCTCGACTCCCTGCGTTCTGAGGGGATCGACGTCGATTCTCACCTGCGCCGCGGCCAGCTCGAGATCCTCGCCCGCGATGACACCTACCTGCGTTCAAGCGCGTTCGATCAGGACGGCTTGTTCGCCCTGCTGCGCAGCAGGACCGCAGCAGCCTTGGCCGAGGGGTACGGAGCGCTCCGCGCTTGTGGCGACATGAGCTGGGCGGCGAGCGCCCCGCCAGGGGCGGAGCGGCTGATGAGCTACGAGTCCAAACTGAATGATCTCGGTCCAGGCACGCCGTGCATCCTGCTCTGCCACTACGACCGCCGGCGCTTTTCGCCCGATGTCCTGCTGAACGCCCTTTGCACGCACCCCACTGTCGCCGTTGGTAGGGAGATCTGCCGCAACCCATACTATGAGGACCCAGTCGTGTTTCTGAGCGGTCATCCAGCCGGTCGACT
Organism: Acidobacteriota bacterium; assembly: GCA_016191015.1. Taxonomy (GTDB): domain Bacteria; phylum Acidobacteriota; class CAIWXX01; order CAIWXX01; family CAIWXX01; genus JACPPM01. The sequence continues at coordinate 9,347 of JACPPM010000255.1, forward strand.
GGAGCAGCGCCTGCGGGCTCTCGTCGACCGAAAGCGCGAAGACGAGCGGCGGGAGCGCGCGGAGGAGATGCTCGAAGCAGAGCGGAGGCTTTTCGCGGGTGGACCCACCGTTATCTTCAAGTGGAAGGCGCAGGCGGGGTGGCCGGTCGAGTACGTGTCCCCCAATGTGGCCGCCCAGTTCGGATACGCGCCGGAGGAGCTCACCGTTGGCGGTTTCGAGTACGCCGCGATCGTCCATCACGAAGACCTGGCTCGGGTGGGGGCCGAGGTGGCCGCGTATAGTGACCAGGGGGTGCCTTCTTTTGAACAGATGTACCGCATCGCGCGTGCGGACGGGTGCTACCGCTGGGTTCACGATTTTACGACTGTCATCAGGGGGATGGATGGTGGGATCACGCACTACCACGGGTACGTGCGTGATATCACGGAGCACAAGCAGGTGGAACAGAGGCTCCGCCATCATCTGGAGATCGAGAGGCTTGTGACCGGGATCTCTACCGAGTTGATCAACCTCGAGCCGGCCCAGGTGGATCCTGCAATCACGCGTGCCCTCGGGATTATTGGACACTTTGCCGGGGTCGATCGATCCTATGTCTTTCAGTTCTCCGCCGACGGGGCGCTTCACTCCAACACGCACGAGTGGGTGGCAGAAGGTATTGCACCGCAGAGTCCGTCACTCCAGGACTTGCGCACGGAGGCATTTCCCTGGGTCATGTCTCGTTTGTCCCGATCCGAGGTGGTCAACGTCCCGCGGGTCGCCGGCCTGCCGCCTGAGGCATCGCCGGAGAGAGCGGTCTTCGAGGCCGGGGAGATTAAGTCGCTGATCGTCGTGCCGATGGAGTTCGGAAGGCATCTGATCGGCTTCTTGGGGTTTGACTCGGTGCGCTCGGAGAAGAACTGGGCCGAAGAGGACGCCGCCCTGTTTCGCACTGTGGCCGAGTCGTTTGTCAATGCGCTCCAGCACAAACGCGCCCAAGAGGTGATCCGCCGCAGCGAGGATCGATATCGCAGTTTAGTGGAAGACCTCGCCGAGGGCGTGGGGATCATGGACTGCGACGAGAGATTCATGTTCTCGAATCCGGCCAACGATCGTATCTTCGGTGTCGCTCCTGGCGCACTCGTCGGACGCAATCTCCATGATTTCCTCGATACCGACGGCTCGACGACGGTGCGAGCCCAATCGCAGCTCCGGAAGATGGGGCAGACGACCAGTTACGAGCTGAGCATACGTCGTGCGGACGAGCAGAAGCGGGTCCTGTTGCTGACAGGCTCGCCGCAGTATGACATCCAGGGGCGCTTCGTCGGCACAATCGCGATCGCTCGCGACATGACCCGAGAGAAGCAGGCAGAGGAGCAGCTCCGGCAGGCCCAGAAAATGGAGGCCGTCGGGCAGCTGGCGGGGGGAATCGCGCACGACTTCAACAATCTCCAACAGGCAATGCTCAGCCTCATCGAGGTGATGCGCATTCACATCGGCGATCGTGAGCGAATGTCGGGGCTGCTCGAGGAGTTGGGCAACCAGGTGAAGCGCGGAGCGTCGCTCTCCCGCCAACTGCTGCTGTTCTCACGGCGCGAGACCACCAAGCCCGAGTTGGTGGAGCTGAACGAGGCAATTCGTGAGAGCAGCAAGCTCCTGGGCCGGCTGCTGCGTGAGAACATCAACTTCTCGCTCGAGCTGGCCGCGGCTCCGCTCCCGGTCGTCATCGACCGCGGCCAATTCGATCAGGTCTTGCTGAACCTCGCCATCAACTCCGCCGATGCCATGCCCGATGGGGGCAAGCTCGTGATTCGCAGCGCTGCGCAGAAGGATGAATGGGTGTGCTTCACGGTGGAGGACACCGGCCATGGAATGTCCCCCGAAGTTCAGTCACACCTTTTCGAGCCGTTCTTCACAACCAAGGCGCCAAACAAGGGAACCGGGCTCGGGCTTTCGGTCGTGCACGGTGCCGTCACACAGCACGGGGGCATGGTCGAGGTCGAGAGCCAGGTGGGCGTCGGCACGCTCTTCCGGGTGCGGCTCCCTCGCGCCCCAGATGATGGGCTCCGACTGCAGTCTCCCCAGCCGGCATCGGGACTCGACGTGACACCCGGCCGCGGGGAGCGCATCCTGATCGTCGAGGATGAAGACTCGGCCCGCCGATCACTGCGCGACATCCTGCTCGCGCTCGGCTACTCCGTGGAGGCCGTTGGCAGCGGGAGGGAGGCGCAGGCAATGTCACCCTCCGTGCCGTTCGATGTGTTGCTCACCGATCTCCTCCTCCCCGACGTCTTCGGTGCGGATCTGGCCAAGCATCTCCGCTCCCGGTGGCCCGACCTCAGGGTGATCCTGATGTCCGGCTACACCGTGGATGCGCGCGTCCGCGTCGACGTCGAAAGCGGGCGAGTGCGGTACTTGCAAAAGCCGTTTGACATCGCGACCCTCGCCGCCGAAGTCAGCGCGGCCCTCCGCGAGTCCCGATCGCTCTGAACCTGCCGTGGACGGAGCGGCTCGGAGCGCGAGGATTTCCCAAGAGAACGGTTGGTGTGGAGAGCTCCTGGATCTGTTCCAGTGACCTAGCCGTGTCGTGGTGGTGATGAGAATCGGGTCGAAGCCGGGCCCTGAGGTTTTCGGAATCCCGTTCAGAGGAAAGATGATCATCTACGCTCCTCTGAAGCGGATCGCATTCGTGGCGAACCGCGCCATGGCGACTCTGGTGCGCGATCTTCTGGATGGCCGGGTGCCCGCGCTGCCCAGCCCCACCGCATCGGTAGCCGTCGAGCTCCTACGCAAAGCCGAACTGCTTGCGCCGGACCCGCCACTGACGCCCGTCCAGTCACCCGCAGAATTCACTCCCACGTCCGCCACCCTCTTTCTCACCAATCGCTGTAATCTTCGCTGCGTCTACTGCTACGCCTACGGCGGCACGCTCAGCCCGGTGGACATGCCCTCGAGCCTCGCACTGCAGGCCATCGACGTCGTCTCGCGCAATGCCGTCAAACGTTGCGTGCCGGGCTTCGAGGTGGGATTTCACGGGGGCGGCGAGCCAACCCTCAACTGGGATGTCCTCACAGCAGCGGTGTCTCACGCGCGGCGGCAGCCCTTGCGGGGTTTCGTCAGCATGTCCTCAAACGGATGCTACTCCGCCGGGAAGCTCTCCTATATCCTCGACAACTTCGACGGCCTCAGTCTCTCCTTTGACGGCCCGCCCGAGGTCCAGAACGCCCAGCGCCCTCGGGCCACCGGCACATCATCGTTCCGGGCCGTGATGAAGACCATCGCCGAATTCGACAAACGTAGTTTTCCGTACGGCCTCCGAGTGACCGCGGGCCGATCGACGTTGGACAAGCTTCCTGACATCGTCCGATTCCTTGCGAGGCACACGGGCGCGAAGCGGGTGCAGATCGAACCGGTCTTCCGTCGTGGGCGAGGCCGGCCGGTGGCGATCACGGCCGGCCATGCGCGCGCTTTCGTGCGAGGATTCTGTGCGGCTTTGGATGTTGCGGCGGCACACGGACTGGACCTTTCCTACTCCGGAGCGCGACCGGACCTGTTGACGACCAGGTTCTGCCTCTCGACCTGCGAAGCTCTCGTCGTTCTGCAGACCGGCGAGGTGTCGACGTGTTTCGAAGTCCACAACGTCCGTCATCCGCTGGCGCGGCATTTTCTCGTCGGCCGCTTGCAGGACGGGCAGATCGAGCTGGATCGCCGGCGATGGCTGCGCATCGCGAATCGCACCGGCGACCGCATTCGATTCTGCTCGGACTGCTTCTGCAAGTTCCATTGCGCCGGCGACTGCCTGGGCAAGACATACTGCGCTGGGGGCGTTGACCGATTCAGGCCGTCGCCGCGCTGCGTCATCAACCAGGAGTTGACGAAGCACCTTCTCGTGAGGAAGATGGCACAACATCACGGGATGTGGCTGGGACAGACCAGCGCTCGGATAGGAGACAAGCCATGAAGTCGAGAACGCGCCCGTATCACCGTGTGCAATCGGTGCTGGAGGATGGGAGTCGGGGCGAGCCGGAGATCTACGATCTCGCCGTGATCGACGGACGGTGGAAGCTCTCGCGGCGCGGATTCGTGGCCGCGACCGCCGCGCTTGGGGCCCTGGCGGCTGCAGGCGGCCGCCGAGACTCGACGGCGCACGCCTCGGAGATCGAGAACCTCGGCGTGCTCAAGGCGCACACAGACGGCGTCAAGAGCGTATGTTTCAGCCCCGATGGAAGATCGATCGCATCCGCCAGCGCCGATCGCTCGATCAAGCTCTGGGATGTCGGCACCCGGGCGCTCGCACGGGCGCTGCCGGGCCACACGTGGATGGTGAACTCGGTCGTGTTCAGCGGCGACGGACACCGGTTGGTGTCCTGCGGCGAGGAGGGGCGGATCAAGCTGTGGGATGTCTCGGCGGCCAAGGAGCTGAAGGTCCTGGAGGAGCAGAAGTGGGGGCTCTTCTGCGTGGCGCTAAGCCCTGATGGAAGGCTTATCGCATCCGGTGGCTATGCGAAGGCCCTCAAGATCTGGGACGCCACGACGGGGAAAAACCTGAAGTCACTGGGCGGGCACGATGGCAACGTCTCGTCGGTCGCGTTCAGCCGCGATGGCAAGATGCTGGTCTCGGGCGGGCAGGATCGACTGATTAAGCTCTGGGACACGGTAAGCTGGAAATGCGTCAAGACTATCAGCGTGCCTTTCATAGTCTACTCGATCGCCCTCAGCCCTGATGGCAAGCTGGTGGCGGCGGGTGGCTACGACAAGCGAGTCATGATCTGGGAGGTTGCGGGGGGAGCGATGGGCACGAGCCTCGAAGGCCATACCGACAATGTTCGTTGCGTCGCCTTCAGCCCCAAGGGTGTGCTGCTGGCGTCTGCCGGTGACGATCGGACCATCAGGCTATGGGACGTGGCGACCTCGTATCAGACGCAGACGTTGGAGGGGCACGATGCGCCCGTGCTGTCAGTGGGATTCAGCCCTGACAGTGTGTGGATCGCATCGGGCAGCGCGGACAGGACAGTGCGGCTCTGGAACGGACCCTCCGGAACGCAAGTGGCCGCTTTCTTCGATCCCCTCGCCACGGACCAGAATGAAAAGGCCGTCTCCTTTCACTACACGAGCGAACACGGGCAGACGATCACACAGACGCTACCCTGCGGATCGCCCATCCCTCCCGGTGCTGTCTGCACCTGCAACTGCGTCCCGGGGACCTACTCGGCCCCTCCTCCTCCTGCTCCTACCGTCACAGCACCATCCGGCCTCATCTGCACGTGCGACCAGATCTGTACGTGCGTTCCGATTGTGTGAGGACGGGGAGGATACCATGAGGAAGCTGATTGCCATCACCGCCCTTCTGGCGGTCATCTTCGGTACTGCGCTGTGGGCCGAGTCTCCGGCCGAGAAGGCGATGGCCCTCGTCAAGAGCGGGGAGTCGTGGCGCGAGAGGGGAGATGTGGACAAGGCCATCGCCGACTTCACGCAGGCGCTGTCGGCCGATCCGACGTGCATCGATGCCTTCATCAACCGCGCCCACGCGTACTTCGGGAAGGACGACTACGACCGCGCCGTCGCCGATTACAGCAGCGCCGTCGCGATCGACCCGACGAATGCGGAGTGCTATCGCTTCCGCGGGATCACCTGGTCCTGGAAGGACGACTACGACAGGGCCATTGTTGATCTTACAAAGGCCATCGAGCTGGACCCGCGCTTTCTGAAAGCCTATCGGAACCGGGCGTCGGCCTGGGAGTCCAAGGGAAACTACGACAAGGCATTCGCCGATTATGATGCCGCCATCGGGATCGACCCGGCTGATGGTGAGATGCTCTACAAGAGAGGCTATATCTGGTACCTCAGAAATGAGTACGACAAGGCGATCGCCGATTGCACGAAAGCCATCGAGGCAGACCCGATGACATCGGTGGCCTACCGGAACCGCGGTCTGGCCTGGAAGGCGAAACAGGAGTATGACAAGGCGATCGCGGACTATGACAAGGCGATCCAGCTCGATCCGCGCTCCCCTGAAAATTACTACAATCGCGCCGTGGCGCGGACCTGGAAGGATGAGTTCGAGCAGGCCGTGGCCGACTATTCGGCCGCAATCGAGATCAACCCGGTCTATATGAATGCCTACCACAACCGGGCCACAGCCTCGAAGATCCTCGAGAGCTACGATGGCGCGCTCGTCGACTACACGTGGGCCATCGAGATCGATCCAACCGACGCGGACGTCTACCATGACCGTGGAATCATCTGGTCGATCAAGAAGGACTGGAGCCGGGCGATCACCGACTACAGCCGTGCCCTCGCGCTCAATCCGAGGCTGGCCGAGGCCATGAACCGGCGCGGCGCAGCATGGAGCTGGAAGGACAATTTCGATGAGGCGATTGCCGACTACACCCGCGCCATCGAGATCGATCCAGAGCTCGCCTTGGCCTACCAGAATCGCGGACTGGCGCGGTTCGCCAAGAAGGAGTACGACCTCGCCATCGCGGATCACACCAGGGCCATCGGAATCGACCCGACGTACGCGGCCGCGTATGTGGCGAGAGGGGAGTGCCACGAGAAGAAAGGCGATCTGAAGATGGCCGTGGATGACACCACGCACGCCCTGACCATCGATCCGAAGAACAGCCCGGCACAGGAGCAGCTCGAGAGACTGAAGGGGAACCTCGGCGGGGGCTAGTCGCTGATCGCGACCCCCACCCGGCGAGGCGCGACAGACCGGCAAGACGAGTTTTGTCCCGCATGCATTCTCCGACATGCCCGGGTCTGGGGCGTCAAGCACCCTGAACCGCCTAACGCGGCGAAGCCGCAACCAAGAAGGTTGCGTCTCCACCGCACGTGGAGCGTGGAGTGTGAGAGCGTTCTTCCGAGCCACTCTGACCGTCCCAGACGACCGCCCCGTTCCTGCATTCCAAGCCCCCTGCTTTCCTGAGAGGAGCTCGGAAGATCTTGCCCCCTGACTCGTCTTGCCATTTCGTGTCAACACTCAACTTCCTGAACACGATGCTCATTCGACGGCTCCGCTTCGAATGAGAGGCTCGCTCCGCTCGCAGACCATGTGGACCTAGTCGTAGACGTAGACGTAGTCGTTGACGTAATCGATCGGAATCCGCCGTCCACGACTACGATTAGGACATGCGGTCGGGTGGCCCTGACAGCATGTTGGTAAGGTATGCGCCCTAGGGTGCCTGGGGGAACGCTGCTGAAACCGGCACGGATTCGGGTCCCGGCATCTGTATCTCTGACCTCGTCTCGTCCGTTCATGGAGGTGAAAGGGGAGACGTCATGCATCAGAAACAGCCGATCTCGGGAAAGCCTTGCTCACACACCCGGTTTGGCGTGGAACCGTCGGGCGGCAGGATCGATGGCCCGATCGCCGTAGTGCGGAATCCCTTCCTGCGCGCGATCGGCCGGTCGCGCAATTGAGAGGTGTGTCATGAAGAAGAACATCGGAACAGTAGAACGGGTCATCCGAGTGATCGTCGGGATAGGCGTTCTGTCCGTGGCGTTCGTGGGTAAGGGGACACCGTGGACGTACCTGGGGATCCTCCCGTTGCTCACTGGCGTCGTAGGGTGGTGCCCGCCGTATGCGGTCTTCGGGATCTCGACCTGCAAAGCGTCCGACCAGGAGAAATGAGCGACAGTGAACAGAATCGCGGGGCGCCGGCGATCGACGTCGGCGCGATCCGCGAGCCTCCGCCGACGGCTGGACGCACACGAGGAGACGAACCTGCCAGGGGCGGTGCGCCCGAGCTTCGGAATCCACAACACCGAGGAGGAAGTCGAGGCTTCGGCAAAGTCCCGAAGTCCTCGCTGCACGGATCCGTACCAAGGTCGAAGGCCGGTGCCTGTACCCGTACCCGGAACCAGGCATTTCTGGACCGGCACGGGAACGGGTACGGGTACGAATTGACCGGAACGGGCCGCAGATGTGGCTTTGCCGCAGCCCTGTGAGGAAGTCGAGATACTGCTCGATACCATCCGGCGGATACGAGACTGGAAACGGGATCATCGACACTCGCCGGGCGCGGTCGCCCAGGAGCGGACGGGCTCGAAGAATTGCGGCCCACGCTTTCCGCGGTGAGATTCCGACATCGCGGATCGTCGTTGTGATCGCGGATGTTCTGACGTCTCCGGCCCTGCCCGAACAGACGGCTCGGCTATTGTTCGGAAGTGCATTGACCGAACCGGTGGCTTCGCGTAAGTCTTGGGGCCGGAGTAGTGGCGGAGAACGTGCCGCTCCCCAGACCATGATGGACTGTTTTGATAAGGAGGAGATCATGGAATTCCGGTTCTGGCAGAAATGGATGATGGCATGTAGTGCGGGGTTGGCGGTTTTTGGGGCAAGCCTGGCGTGTTTCAACCAATCCTGGTTTTTCGATCTGCTCTACAACCAACATATCAACCCTAACGCGGCGGAGCCGCAACCAAACAGGCAAGACCCATGCACGCTGCAAGACCCTTCCGAGCACCTCTCAGGAAAGCAGGAAGTTAGGAAGGCAGGAAGGGGTCTGTTCGATGCCACCCTGAGCTCCGGAGATGACTGC
>JACPPM010000256.1 GCA_016191015.1 Acidobacteriota bacterium
ACCCCTCTCAGGACAGCAGGAAGGGAGGAATGCAGGAACGGAGCAGTCATCTCCGGAGCTCAGGGTGGCATCGAACAGACCCCTTCCTGCTTTCCTAACTTCCTGCTTTCCTGAGAGGTGCTCGGAAGGGTCTTGCAGCGTGCCTGGGTCTTGCCTGTTTGGTTGCGGCTCCGCCGCGTTAGGGGGTGGGCCAAGCTGGACGTCCCCGAGCCGGCTTGGCGTTCGCATCTTGCCTTGCCAGACCGGAACCGCCCCTGCTGAAGCGCAGGCGATGTGGCTGAGGACTGCGCGAGCGGACTCTTCTCTGTCAGGCGAAGAGCGTCCCTTTTTCGCTCAGGGGACCGCATCCCCACCGCGTTGGCAGATTTCCCGCAGCTTGAGGTACTTCAACATCACCTGGTACGAGCTTAGAGCCGAGATCACGAAACCGGGCCATCCATCCAGGAAACCGGCGTTGAGGACGTAAAACCTGAAGAACGTCCATAGAGGCAGGAAAGCGTATCCGACGAACGAGGCGCGGCGACCGTTTCTTGCCAGCTTCTGCGCACCCAGCGTGCTATAGAGGTCCATCCGACGGACGTGATCTGAGATGTCCCGGTAGGTGTGGTGGTACAGCGGTTTTGTGAGGCGCCGGATCCTGCCGTCGACCTTCAGACCTTCATGAACGAGCTCTCCTTCCCACCGCGCGCGATCGCGGTGGAAGAGGCGAGGCTTTGTGTCGTCGCCCCACGCGTGACGGATCAAGCGACCCAGATAATAGGTCTGTCGGGGAAAGGCGTAGGCCGAGACGTCGTGGGTATCTTCGAGCGAGGATTTCCTGATCGCGTCGATTTCGAGAGCGAGCGCGGGAGATACGCGCTCATCAGCATCGATGCTCAGGATCCATGGGAACCGAGCCTCGGAGATCGCGAAGTTTTTTTGAGGACTGTAGTCATCGAAGGGTCGCGTGCAGACGCGAGCTCCGTTCTTGAGCGCCAGATCCGCCGTTGCATCCGTGCTGCCTCCGTCGACGACCAGTACCTCGTCACAGCACTCACGCACACTCCTGATCGCCTCGCCGATCCGGTCTGCTTCGTTCAACGCGATGATGCACGCAGAGATCTTCATCTCCGTACATCCTATCGTGGAGATGCTGCGCGCGAAAGAGGACCCGATGGCTTCCGAGCCGGCTATCGGTTCGTGCGATCCCTCGCGCGTCTCCCTACTTCAGATACCCTTCGATCTTGACTCCATTTCGCTCGAGCGACATGCCCGTGACACGATCGAGATCCGCGAGCGACAGGTTGTAGTCGGTGATCGCCTGGAGCTCATTGGTCCGTGCCTGGGCCAAATCCTTCTGGAACTGGAGCACGAAGTAGTTGGTGGAGAGCCCGACACTGTATTTCTTCTGTTCGGCTTCGAGTTTCTTCTCCGCGAGTCGCAGAGCGGCACGTGTCGCATCGACACGCTTTCTATTCGTGTCCACCTGCCTGCACGCTGTGCGGACCTCCTGGTAAACCTGCTGCTCCAGGTTGTGGATGCGGTGCGAAGCCTGGAGCTTCTCGAGGGTGGCGCGCTCATGGGCGGCCCTGGCCGCCTGGTTCTTGATCGGCAGCGTGAAGGTGAAACCGAGGGTCCAATTGCGATTCTTCCATTTCAGGGCGTCGCCGATGGCGTCGCCGTATCCACCAGGGATCGTCTCTGTGATCGGTCCGCCGGGGAATTCTCTGACGAGAATATTGCCTCCAACACCGTTGGACCCGGCCTGTGCGTAGAGGCTCAAGTCGGGGCGGAGCTGGTTCTTGGCGTACGAGAGGCTGATGTCCTTCGCGCTGAGGTCGATGCGGAGCTGTGTCAGATCGGGCCGGTGCTCGAGGGCCGTCGAGACCATCTCGGGCTCCGCCACCTGTTTTGGCTCGAAGATCGGCTCATCCGCCGGACGGATCGTCGTGGACCAGTCGGCGGCATCGCCCGGAAGATTCATCAGCCGCTTCAAGCTGTCTTCGTAATTCTGAACGGCGCTCTCCGCAACGAGGATTCCCTCCTCTCGACTGGCCACCTCAGCTTCTGACTGAAGTATGTCGATCGGGGCGAGTGTTCCGACCTGGACCCGGATCTTGTTCTGTTCAAGCAGGTCCTGGGCGAGCTTGAGGGACTGCTGCTGCACCTCCAGGTTCGCCAAGGAGTAGACCAGGTTCCAGTACGTCTGCTGCACCTGCGTGATCACGCCAGTGATGGATGAGCGAAACTGGTACTCGGACGATTCGGCGCTCTTTCTTGCGATCAGGAGCTGGTTCTGGGCGATCTTCGGACCGAAGCCCCTCAGGACAGGCTGCGTCACCCGCAGCCCCAAGCTCACGTCGAAGTACGGGTTGAAGTTGCTGTAGGTCGAATCTGTCGCCGTCCTCTGGTTGGTCAACGATATGGAGTAACTGGTGCTCGTCGGGAGCGCTTGCGCAAATGAGAAATCCCACTGGGATACATTTGTCGATGAGGGCGAGAAGACGTTCGTCCTCACATTCTGAGAGCCGTAGTCCTGAACAGTGCTCTTGAACACAGGATCGAACGCCGATTTCGCAGACTTCTCCAGGATACTGGTGATCTTCGGCGAGTAGCTGTCGACTCGGATCGAGAGGTTCTGTTCCAACGCTGCTTTGATGCAATCAGACAGGGTGACCATGCGGGCACCCCCCGGTTGAGTTTCCTGCCCATGAAGCGCCACGACCGAGAGTAACAGTGTCAAGGCTACGTTCCGCATCACATCCTCCTGATAAGGGCTCACAATCATACCAGCAATACGAACCTGGCACGGAATTTGTTTCGCACCGTATTCGCGACCCCGTAGCGCCGTCTGCCGGCTCGACCTGAGACGCCGGGTCCCGGCCCTTTGTTACATGGCTCGACAGGCGGTATGCTGGACCTGACAATGGAGCAGAGGACCTTCCGGATCACCGTGGCCTACGACGGCACCGCGTACGAGGGCTGGCAATTGCAACCGGCTCGCGCCACGATCCAGGGTTCCATCGAGGCAGCGCTCGGGGCAATCACGGGGGGGCGTGTCGTGGTCGTCGGGGCGAGCCGCACAGATAGCGGCGTGCACGCCCGGGGTCAAGTGGCCAGCTTTTCGTGGGCGGCCACTCTGGAGCCCGCAAGGATCCCTGCCGCAATCAACTCCCGCCTCCCCGCGGATATCAGGGTCCTTGATTGCATCGAGTCGCCCAGGTTCGACGCCCGAAGGGACTGCCTTCGGAAATCCTACACATACACGGTCAACACCCGACGCATCGCCGACCCGTTTGCTCTCAGATTCGCAGCACACACCCCTGCCCGGCTCGATGAGACCTTGCTGGCGCAAGCCGCAGGTTGCCTGCACGGCGATCTCGACCAGTCCGCCTTCACCCTCGCTGAAACCCTGCGCACGCTCGGCTCCCGTGGCGGCACCCGCACCGTCAGCTCGGCCGAGTGGGCCTTCAGAGGCTCCATGGCCGTCTTCACAATCACAGCCGACGGGTTTCTCCGGCACTCGATCCGGACCATGGTCGGGGCGATGATCGAGGTCGGCCGTAGGCGCCTCAGCCTGGAAGATCTGCGCCGTGCGATAGGGACCGGCAAGCGTTCAATGCTTCGCGCTCCAACCATGCCGGCCAAGGGGCTGTGTCTGGAGAATGTGGAGTATTGAGGATGAAGGAGGCCATAGAGTGAGCGGGAATCGAGCTGGGTGTAGGGCGTGACAGAGTGAGAGAGTGGGAGCGTGAAAGAGCTTCGTGCCTCCCTCCACGACTTCCCGCCAGGGTCGGCGGCGTGAGTTCCGGCCTGTCAATGCGAAATGCAAGATGCAAAGTAACTACTCAGGGAGGCCAACCACAGAATGCGCAAAAGGCACAAGAGGAAAGGACGTAAACGCGGTGTTGAACTTTTGTGACTTCTGCGCCTTTTGTGGTAGGTCTACCCTCACCTGAGCAGCGACAATGCAAAATGCAAAATGCGCGAGCCGAATGCTCTGCGCGCGCTCCGGCCACTCCTCCGGACCCCGGCCGCCCAGCTCTCGACGCGAAGCGCAGCTCAGAGAGGCGTGACTGCTCGGACCGGCGGGGGCGGGGGGTCGCCCTGGTAGCGGACGTACTCGAGGAATAGCCCTGAGGCTGGGGCTGTCAACGAGGGCACATCCACTCGCCGGGCCAGCTCGACCAGGGGTCCGTCGGCGAGGCGACCCGTCCCGACCGTCACGAGGACGCCGACGATTCTCCTGACCATCCTCCAGAGGAAATGAGAGCCCCCGAGGCGCAGCAGGAGCATATCGCCTTCACGCACTGCGCAGCAGTCATGCAACAAAACTCTTCCGCTGTCCTCCTCATCCCGCCTCTTATCGGCGAAAGCGCCGAAATCGCGGAGGCCGTGCAGCTCCTCGAGGCGTCGCCGCACCAGATCGACATCGATCGGGTCCCTCACCCACCAGACATATCGCTTGTGAAAGGCCGTGCGACGCAATGCCACCTGGTAGAGGTAGAACCGGGCCACCGCATCGTGGCGTGCGTGGAACCGATGAGGCACCTTGTCGATGCGCCGGACGTGAATGTCCTGCGGGAGCATGCCGTTGATCCGGGGGAGAAAGGTGGTGAGATCGACGGCCCGGTGGATTCGAAGGTGCGCCACCTGGGCGAGCGCGTGCACACCTGCGTCGGTCCGGCCAGCTCCACCAAGATCGCATTCGCCCGCGACCTCGGTGATGGCTTTCCGCAGAATCCCTTGGACCGTCCGCGCGTTCTTCTGCTCCTGCCACCCGGAATACCTCGCGCCGTCATACTCGATCGTCAGGCGATAGGCTTGCACGTCTGCACTCTCCCGCGTCCCGGATGTCCGATCAGTCGTCCGAGGGCTCTGCCTGCCATGATGCGCCATTATACCGGCATCAGGTCCGTCAGTCGCAAATACCGCGGGCGGGGCGCCTCAGCTGTCAAGCGCGGCAGGACAGGGTCCAAGTGCCGGGCAACTCACAGATCGTTCCAGTGTTAGTGTCCAAGAAGTTGAGTGTTGACGCGAGATGGCAAGAAATTCCAGTGGGTGAGATCCTCCGAACCCCTCTCAGGAAATCAGGAAGGGAGGAATGCAGGAACCGAGCGGTCATCTCCGGAGCTCACGGCGGGATCGAACAGACCCCTTCCTGCCTTCCTAACTTCCTGCTTTCCTGAGAGGTGCTCGGAAGGGTCTTCAGCGTGCCTGGCTCTTGCCTGTTTGGTTGCGGCTCCGCCGCGTTAGGAGTACACATGCACATCAGCGTGTTCGGTCTCGGCTACGTCGGCACCGTATCGGCTGCCTGCCTGGCTCGGGACGGACATTCCGTCATCGGGGTCGACACGAATCCGGCGAAGGTGGATGCGATTGCAGCGGGCAAGTCCCCTGTGCTCGAGCCGGGGCTCAGCGACATCGTCGCTCGCGCGGTTGCAGCCGGCAAGCTTCGTGCGACGACGAGGGGTGATGAGGGCGTGCTCGCGAGCGAGATCACTCTGGTCTGCGTCGGGACTCCCGGCGGCACCGACGGCCGCCCCGATCTTCGGTACGTACGCCATGCTTGTTCCCAGATCGGCAGCGCGCTCGCGACCAAGCCCGGCTTTCATGTGGTGGGGATGCGGAGTACTCTGCTGCCTGGGACGCTCCGGTCGGTGGTGGTCCCGATTCTCGAGGAAGCCTCGGGCAAGTGCGTCGGTGAAGGTTTCGGAGTCTGCAGCAATCCGGAATTCCTCCGCGAAGGCACCTCGATCTATGACTACGATCATCCGCCCAGGACCGTGATCGGCGCCATGGATGCCAGGACGGGAAAGGTGTTTGAACGTTTGTACGCGCACCTGCAAATGCCGATGATCATCACTGAGCCGGAAACCGCAGAAATGGTGAAATTCGCTGACAATGCGTGGCACGCCGTCAAGGTGAGCTTCGCCAACGAGATCGGAAGCTTCTGCAAGTCTGCATCGGTGGACAGTCAGAAGGTCATGGACATTTTCGTGGCGGACACGAAGCTGAACCTGTCCGCCAGCTACCTGCGTCCAGGTTTCGCCTTCGGCGGTTCCTGTCTTCCCAAGGACGTGAAGGCTCTCCTGTGCCAGAGCCGTTCCTACGGGCTCGACCTCCCTCTCATCGGGAATGTCCTGGAGAGCAATCGGCGCCATGTCGAAAGAGCGGCGAAGCTGATCGAATCCCTGGGCGAAAGGAGGATAGGGTTGCTGGGGCTGGCCTTTAAACCCGATACAGATGATGTCCGGGAGAGCCCGAGTCTCAGTCTCGCCCAGATCCTGATTCGAGATGGGTACGACCTTCGGATATACGATCCCAACGTGGATCCCGAAGGGCTGCTCGGTGTCAACCGTGACTTTCTTGTTGAAGCGGTTCCGCAGATCAGCGATATCCTCGTCAAGGATCCGTCCGAGATTCTGCGCTTCGCCAAGATCGTGGTCGTTGGCAGGAACGCCCTCGAGTTCGCGGCTCTCGTGCAGGACCTCCCGCGGGGCCAGTACGGGATTGTCGATCTGATTGGGATCTGCCGTGACTCCAGAACCGAGTGCACGGGTATCTGCTGGTAGCCCCGATAGTGGAAGCTCTCGGACCTCTCCTCGGGTTCGAATGCGCGTAATCTGAGGGCGCGGGAGCTCGGTCGATCTACCCGAGTCCCAGGGCGAGTCGCAGACTCGTCCAGCTCGGGGCCTCCATCAAACCAGCGTAGATCGCGACGAACATGAAGAGCACCACTATGTAGAAAACGGTGAGATACCTGGCCATGAAGAGCTGAAAAGCGGCCAGCCGGCCGCTCCCCAGCTCGGAGGATTGGTTCCCTCTGTTGGTCCACCGCTGTTTCGCGAGTCGGAAGATGGCATACACCTTCACGATGGCGTTGAGGAGCTGGTTCAGGTACAGCAGGAAGGGGAAGGAGGCATCGAGTCGTCCCGCGTACTGGAAGAGCACGAGGGACAGCAGGAGCCGGGTGGCCACGATCCAAATGAGGTACGCCTGGAGTATGACCGGGCCGGCAAAGGCAGTCAGGATGAGGGCCAGAAATGGTCCGACAAGTGACGTCCACATGGCGATCCGTTGGTCTACCAGGCACCACCAGATGAAGAACCCCACCTGTCGTGGCCCGAGGGCGATGGCCCTGGCTCCGTTGCGCAACATGTTTCCCGACCACCGCCACATGTTGAACTTCATCCGATCTCCGGCGCTTCCCACGATGTACTCGACGGTGTAGCACAGGGCATCCGGAACATAGAGCATCTCCGCCCCTCTGGTCAGAAGCCAGAACCAAGTGCTCTTGTCGTCACCCGACAGAAAGCGAAAGCGTCCCCACAGCCAGTTGTCGAGGTAGTCGGCCTCGATCGTACGGATGAACCCCTCCTCGACGACGTTCTTCCCACGGAAGACGGACATGCGCCCCGTGAGAGTGATGACCTTCCGCGACAGGGCGTGCGACTGCATGATCATGTGGCGTTGGCAGAAGCGGAGCTCCAGCCATGACCTCATCCATTTTGGACCGAAGACAATCGGCATCTCATCGGTTGTCAGGGCCTGAAGCCGGGGATGCAGGGCAAACAGCGGGAGGCACTTCCTGAGCACGCCTTCTTCGAGGATGGTGTCTCCATCCATGAAGACGACCGGGTCGTTATCCATGACGAGATGGCGGGATAGTGAGCGAAGAGCCAGGCCGATCGCGCATCGCTTTCCCGGTTGGTTCTGCCGAACGAGGATGACCTCGATATCCTCATTCCTGGCAGCACCTCTGATGTACTCTGCCACGATCACCTCATCGTAAGGGTCTCCCGTGCCGAGAGCGATCCGGGCCGGCACTCCCACGCTCCGGCACTCCCGCACTATGCTCGCCAGCACCTTTTCGGTCGTGTCCCGCCGCTCACGAAACGTCGTCAGCATGAAGTGGATCCGACTCGGTCTCCATCCGGACGCCCACAGCGCCTCAGACTTCTCGCGGATTCCCGGGAACACCTTGTAGGCGTACACTCGGGATCGGACAAAGTGCGTCATCCACCATGCGTAGCGCCAGATCCCCAGCACGCCCAGTACAAAAACAAGCTTCGACATCTCCACGTCGTAAATCCTGTTGGGCAGTGTGATGATGGCTAGGAGGACGAATCCTACGAGCAGGAGGACCTTGTAGGCGTCCCCCGCCGTGATAACCAGACGGCGGTGCCCGTCTAAGGCTCGGACGCCCACAGCTGTTTCCTCAGCCAATAGAATAGCTCATGCTCGCTCAGATCGCTCGAACCCATACCCGCATCGACCAGCTGGACAGTCCGGTCCGGCCGCAGCGTGGAATAGGCAAGGCCGAGCCTACGCGCACGGCGGGGATCGTAAGGCCTCCCCGGTCGGGCATAATCGAATCCTCCTCGCGCCCTCGCCCGATCGAAGTCGGATGTGCTCGCGACAAACTCCCCGTGCGGAGTCGGGGCTCCCAGCTTCAGGATGAGAAACTGAACCGCGCGGTCAATCTCCTGTTTGCAGCAGCCCGTCTGCAGAGCGATCTCCACCCAAGCCTCCAGATCATAGACGTGATAGAAGAGGGCATCGCGAGAGCGGAAATCCACGGAGCTCCCGTCGGATGCGGAGAGATTCTCCCTCAGGTGATCTCGCACCTTCTGGAGATCCATCGTGATCTGATCGGTCTGGCCCAGGACCCGGTGGAGCAGAAGCATCATTTTGAGATGATGCGTCATGTGGTTGTTGACGGAGGACTCAGGACCGAACTTCCAACGGCTCTTGGCCGCAAGGATCCTGGCGAACCACGCTTCGATCACCATCGCGTCCGGTTCCTCAATGTGACTGCGGAGCAGGTCATAGCCCCAGAGGAATCCTTCTAGTCGAGTCTCGTCGATGGGGTGTCCAGTGGGGACATTCACCTTTGCCCAGGCCAGGAGATGGGCCCGAGCCGCGACCAGGTATCGGTTGTCGTCTGTGAGTGTCCAGGCCACGGCCAGGAGTGCGGTGACATCCGCATCCCTCACGGCGCGTACCGTCGCCTGCAAATCAGGATCGTCCTTCTGCGCGACCCCCGCGCTTCTGAGCGTCTCGATGGGCCCCGGCCTATGGGTAAGCAGCGACGCCAAGCGATTCGTGGCCACCTCTCTCAAGTCCCCGATGAGAGCCGGATGCTTGGTCTTCGGCTGCGAATCAGGACGCAAGGCGCCGGATAGCGCGGAATTCAGATGCCAAATCCGGTATGAGGTACTGTCTGTGCGCGCCGGTTCCGCGGCGAGTGCCAGTACCGTCGCACAGGCGGCGACCGAAATGCCGTTCATCGGAATGCTCGGAGAAAGAGACTCCTTGGCAGGTTTACGATCGCGGGCATCCCGCCGGCCAATCGCGTTCGAAGGTCCGGACTCAAGCCGGTCAGCGCGATCCGCACGTGAGCAGAAGTACCGGCAGCGTGGCGCCAGTTGTACGCATCCTGCAGACCCGCCCTGAAACCATAGGTCCTGTCCACGGAGACGACTTCGCCCTTCAGCTTCAGGTCGAGAGCTGGTACGAGGATCCTCGCCGGTGAGCCGAGCTGGACATACGATGCCGCGCTCTGCGTCAGAAACACATCCACGACCGGGTCTTCTCCGGTCTTTTCCATGAGCACCAGCGTCTCCCCGCGCTCGGTTGTGTTCCCCGCCGTCTTCGTCAGGCGGAGTACTCTTGCCGGAAAGGCCGCTCGATACTCGAGCCGCTTGGCCCGCTGCTCGACCTCGCCCAACCGCCTCTCCAGGATCGGGATCAGACGACGCGCGTGCTCCGTGTCGACCTCAGCCTCTGGCATCTGTCCGACGAGACTCCGGCCGTCATAGAAAAACCCCTTCCGGACGGAATCGACGGCTTGCATTGCGATCCCGAGCTCGGCCATGGCGTGCTCGAGCTCACCCGCCAACGTAGCCTTCCGAGCCGCCGCCTCGTCAGAGGCACTCTGAGACCCTATGCCGCTCTCGTACAAGCCGCGAGACCGCTGCAACTCAAGGTCTGAGATACGGAGCTGCTCGCGCAGCGACTCGACCCCCTCGCGTGCGGAGTTGAGCTTCTCAGCCGCGATGCGGCTGTAGGCCGCTAGGCGAACTTCCTCTCTCCTCGCTCGTTCCTGGCTGGTCGCCAGCGCAAGTCTCGCATCCTCCAATTCCTGGTGGCAAGTCTCGAGCTCGCGAGAGAGCTGGTCGTCCTGCAACCGGAGCAGAACCTGGCCTTCCGACACGTGCTGACCCTCGGTCACGAGGATTTCCTGCACGACGCCGAGGTCCTTGGAGACCACCTGCTCGATGGTCCTCGTCACCACCGCGGATTCGACGTCCACGCGGAAAAAGTGGGAGTAGAGCGTAAGCACAAGGAAGATCCCGAGGACGACGCCCGCGATGATGTACAGGATCGAGAAGACCGCGCGTCGGAGGCTCTGTCTGTGCAGGGGCACGCTTTCTGCGACCTTGTCATCCGGGGTGAGAGGCACCGGCTTCACGGGGGTGTCGATCCGCCTGATGACGTCGTCCACGGGCGCCATCTGGCCGGTCACAAGGTTGCTGATGTAATAGTTCAGCAGCTCCTTCTCGCGCTCGGTCACCTCGATGAAACGGCAGGCGATGCGCGATCGGTCCGCTTCGACGCGGACCACCACCACCTCTTTCCGAATCGAGATATGGAAGCCCTGGAAGTTGATCGTGAGAATGGAGATGAGGTGTTCCCCGGCCTGCACGGTTCCCTCGAAGCGATCGATGAGAAACCCGCCCAGGCTCCAATCCGCAGCCGGATAATCGACGCCATCAATAGTAATCGTCGCCGGAGCCTGTACACGGAAGTGCAGTCGCTGTGAGGGCGGTTCGTGCTCGACGCGGCTCACCCCTGTACCCTTCTCAGGGCTGCGCCGCTACCCGTCGAAGGCACCACCTGGCCCGTTCGAACGCGGTCGATCGCCTCGTGCCTCACTATGGCTCGCGGCCCGTCACTTCGTTCGGGTGCATAGCTACTATTTACATGGGAAATGCCCCACCAGTCAATCGCCGATGACCTTCCTGAATCCGCGCGTAAGACGCGCGGATTCAGGAATTAAAAATGCAAAGTTAAAAATGCAAAAGCGGGAAGAGCTTAAGTGACGGGCCTCGCGCAGATGCAGTGCTCGTCCTGGTACCG
>JACPPM010000251.1 GCA_016191015.1 Acidobacteriota bacterium
CAGCCGCTACGTCTACGGCAACGGGATCGATGAGCCAGTCCAGATCGAGAAAAGGAATCCGTCAACGGGCGCAATGGACCCCTTCATCCCAATGCAAGACACAAACGGCAGTGTGCTAGGCCTGACCGACGGAGCCGGCAATCTCGTCGAACGAGTCCAGTACACGCCGTACGGAAAGCCGACGTTCATCTACGATCACGAGCCGCCGAAGGTGGACCAAGTCCGCTTCGTTGACGGCGTGCTGCGAATCAGATTCTCCGAATCCGTGGACCGCCAGAGCGCAGAGGCAGCGATCAAGGTCAAGCAAGGAGCCGACGTCATAGGCGGTACAGTCGCCTTCGCCGAGAACGACCGCTTGGCGATCTTCACACCAACGAGCGCGCTCCCACAGATTGCGTTGACAGTCCAGATCACCACCGCGCTCAAAGATCAGACCGGCAACGCACTAGTGGAGGACTTCACAAGAGACTTCACACCCACCGGCGTGAGTGTACTCATCTACGATCGAGGGCCGCCGAAGGTCCAAAGCGTCAAGCTGATCGCAGGCAACTTACGGATCGACTTCGACGAAGAGATCGACCCAGCGAGCATCGCAAATAGCGTAGATCTCCTGGCCAATCAGAATGCCACCGTAGCGATCACCCTGGCGGCCCAAGGCGAGAAGGGCATCAACATCTCGCCAACGTCCGCCCTCATGCCAGGTGCGCGATTCACCCTGAAGGTCAAGACCACCGTCACAGACCTGAGCGCCAAACCGCTAGCCGGCGTTTTCGAACAGCCGTTCGTTTTCGAGAACCACGACAAACTCCTCTACGAGCAGCCAGCGGAAAGCGAGCACACCACAAGCTCCGTCGCCAACACAATCAACTTCCAAGCCCGCGACTTCGACCCCGAAACCAATCTTACGTACGCGCGGGGGCGTTACTTCAGCCCTGAACTCGGCCGCTTCCTCCAGCCGGATCCGATGGGGTACGCGGATTCCACGAATCTGTACGTGGGGTTCGGCAACAACCCAGCGAACATGATCGATCCGATGGGCCTCGAGCCGCTGGACCCGGAGGAGAGAAAGGCCCTTATCGCCAAGCTCGGACAGAAGGAGCGACAACAAGAACGCGATGCTGCCAATGCACGGTTTCGAGCTGAGACAGCAGCAATGGTGGAACTCGCGAGACTTTATGCTCTAGCACGACGGGTTTTCATCGAGCGGCACTGTCGAGCACCCCGTCCTGATGAAATAGTCTGGGCTGGTCCTAGGGCAACGGCCCTATACGGAGATGGCCGGCTCCGTTCTGGAAGTGGCGAAATCGATTCAGCCCAGGTTGAAGTCTTCATGACGTTGTTTCCCGGTGCCGTGGGCCTCAAGACCCTCGCAGCCGGCGGGACTGTCCCGGCCGCCCTGGCGGCGACTGGTGATGAGTTCGTCGGTCAACTTGCCGGCATCAATCCCTCGTCAGTGAGCGCCCTGACGAAACTTACCCTCAGAAAAGGTCTGGCCGGTCCGAGTGAAGGGTTCGCCCGCTACGCTGAGCACGATTCTGCTGAACGACACGTAGCTGGACTCCCGACGAAACCCACCCCATCCAATACGGTCAAGGACTTGTACGAGATCGAGCAAACAGGACCTGTGAACTACCTCGCTCAGGGTGGCGGTGAGACTGTCTGGATCGATGGTAGCTCAGGTAAGTGGATCCTCGAAGCAAAGTTCATTCAGACCCCGGGACGCAGCCCATTCATACCCGGGAGCAACATACCCGAATGGCTGCGACTCAAGATTCAAGACGAAGTCAGAGCTGAATTCAGACGCATCGGTATGGTCATTGCTGATCCTAGTAATCCGCTGTCCTCTCTCCGTGTGATCACGAACGATGCGAGGGCTCAGGCCTTCTTCGAGTCCCTTATGAAGCAGTATGAGATACCCGGCGAAATCGTGATAAGAAAGTAGGCCAAACCATGGATTTCCTGTTGCTCTACATTGGGGAAGGAATGCGATTCGACCGCGAAGAAGTAAAGCGGGTTTTCCGAGAGCTTCCGGGGGTGCGCAATTTTGAGGAGCGGGCGGGTGTGGGGTGGTGGCTTCAGGCCCACTTGGACGAGGGGAATGACAGCACCATCATCCGCCTCGTGACAGATGAGGAATCGATATCAGTCAGTGGCTCAGGTGACGCGAGTCTCAAAGCGGCGGTTGCGATTCAGGCGGGGATGAAGGTGAGCCTGCGTGTAGTGGATGTCGACTATTCGTTTGACCTACCATTGCGTGACCTACGCAGTACTGAGGACCTTCGGAAGGCAATCGTCCAGGCACGGAAAGGTAACCAGAAGGACGGTGTCACCTGAGAAACAGTTGTCCTGGTCAGCCGTTGTTACCGGGCGTTGAAAAGCCCGGGAGTGTGTGTCGTCGTCAAGGCGAAATCGGAACGCCAGAAACTGCGATAACTGTCACCGACCGTCGCATGAACTGGAGGTTTGATCAAACCCGGCGTGGAGATTTTGCCGAGATCAGGTGGAGGACACGCACAGGCTCACGCACCTGCTCAAGCGCGCACACCTGTCGCACCGAGGATAGGCCAACGGAGGACGCAAGAGGTGAGCGATCACGCCGCGCCCTTCAGCCTCCAGCCGGTTCTGCCGCACTCGCGGCGCACAAGGCCCGGCGCGTTCGTCGGGACAACTTGACGCCGCCGACCGGCGCACTCCCGAACATGGTTGAATCGTGATTCATCGACCTATCGCGACAATTGATCAGCGCATGCGAGTCGCCGCGCTCAGCCTTGTCCTGGGGTTGCTCGCGTCCGGCGTGGCCTCGGCGTCGATCCCACAGGTGCCCGGACCTGCCACAAGGCAGGTGCCATGCGACTACCTCAGGTCAGTTATGCCCGTCGTCACGCACCGCTCTGCGCACTCGACGTTCCCATGGTGCGGGAAGCCCTTGTTGGAACAGACCGATCTGGTCGTGCCACGGCGCGGGCTCGACTTCGCCCTGGTGCGCCGATACGAGAGTCAGGCGGTCTACTCGGGGCCACTCGGCTGGGGCTGGGATTTCAACTACCACCGGTGCCTGCAGGAGCTTCCCAACGGCGACATCAATTACTTCAACGGTCTGGGCCGGCGGGATCAGTTCAAGGCCAAGCGAATCGGCCCCGCGATCAGCGGGTACGAATCGCCGGAGGGCGTTTTCGCTGAGCTGAAGAGGCGCGCGGACGGCGTGTGGACGATGGTCTTCCCGAATCTCTACACCGAGATCTTTGATCAGTACGGAAGGCTCGCGCGGATCCAGGACCGGAACGACAACGCGCTAGAGCTCTACTACGACGCCGGCGGCCGCCTCACGGCTGTCATGGACACGATGGCGAGGCTCTACACGTTCGAGTACTACCTGGACGATGGCACGCCGCAATCAGGCCGCCTGAAAAGCGTCAGCGACTACTCGGGGCGCAAGGTCGAGTACCAGTACGACCTCAGAGGAGATCTCGTCACCGTCAGATACGGCGAACGCGTCCGCGAATACTTCTACAGCGTGAACGACACCGACATCAAGCTCGCGCACAATCTCATTGCGGTCACCGACCCCAAGGGTCAACACGCGGTCGAGATCACGTACAGCGGAGACAGCGTCGTCGCCGAGATGATCAACGGCGTGAACGCGTCGATCTCGGCGGGCGAGCTTGCGGCGGCGACGACGGACGGCCTGGGCCACACGCGCTCCTACGCGCTGGATGGAAAGGGTCACGTCACGGCCGTGACCGAAGCGGCTGTCACAACGCAGTACGCGTATAACGCGGACGGCCTGGTTACGTCGATCACATACCCGCTCGGCAACAAGCAGGATCTCACCTACGACTCGCAGAACGCGGATCGCCGCGCGCAGGCGAATCTGCTGCAAGTCAAGGCCATCCCCGATGCGCGCGGAGGGGACCTGCTCGTCACAACCTACACGTATCAGCCATGGACCAACCAGGTCGCCTCTGTAGTCGACCCGAAAGGCAACTCAACGCGCCTGACGCTCGACACTCAAGGAAACGTCACGGCGATCGCGGCCCCGGATAATACGACAACGCAGATCACGCGCGACAAGTACGGCCGCGTCGTCCAGCAGACGGATCCGCTGGGCAAGACGACCGTCTCCGAGTACTATCCCGAAACTTCACCAGGTGGCGCGACTCAGCAAACCCCGCCCAGCAGGCCTCTGGATACCTCCGGCGGCGGGTATCTGGCAAAGGTTGTGAGCGACCCGGCAGGAGACAACCTCACGAGTGAATTCGCGTACGACGTGCGAGGCAATCTCCTGAGCCAGAAAGACGGCGAAGGAGTCGTGACGAGCTACACGGTGGACGCATACAACGCAGTCACCTCTGCAACCCGCGGCGGCGCCGACGGGACTGTAGGCTCTTCGCTCAGCTACGACGCGAATGGAAACGTCACATCGCGTACGTCCCGTGGCATCACCGAAAGCTACACGTACAACCAAGCGAACCTCCCGCTCACCCTGACAAGAAAGGGCGGCACGGCAACACAGTCGATGTCCTTCACGTACGACGCGAACTGGAATCTGATCAGCAGGAAGGACCCGAAGGACGTCGTCGACGAATTCACGTATGACGAACTGGAC
>JACPPM010000257.1 GCA_016191015.1 Acidobacteriota bacterium
ACGCTGCAAGACCCTTCCGAGCACCTCTCAGGAAAGCAGGAAGTTAGGAAGGCAGGAAGGGGTCTGTTCGATGCCACCCTGCGCTCCGGAGATAACTGCTCCGTTCCTGCATTCCTCCCTACCTGCTTTCCTGAGAGGGGTTCGGAGGATCTCACCCACTCGAACGTTTTGCCATTTCGTGTCAACACTCAACTTCATAGACACTATGCTCGTCGCAGGACTGCGCCTGCGACGAGAGGCCGCGTTGCGGCAGCCCGAAAACCGGAAGGGAAACCGCAGATTGCACCGATTACGCAGATTCCCCCGGGCGACGATCTCGCAGCCGTCAGTACTCCGAGGTTGAATCTGTGAAATCTGCGAAATCTGTGGTTTCCCGGCTTTCGGCCCCGTTTGATCTGACAACATGTTGGTAAGAGTCGAGCGCTAAGGCGCCTAATCCGCCGCGGCGACAAAGCCGGAGGGGATTGAGTGCCCAGGCTCGCGAGAAGGGTGCAGGTGTCCCAATCTCGTAGAGACTGCCAAGAGGAACAATGTCGAGCTGCCAAAGCAGTGCCGCACCGATTGCTGCGAAGTCTCTACGAGTATCTCGCCCGTGTATGTGAGCATCGCGGCGACGCGGGCGACGAAGCACATGCGCCCTTATCGCGGGATGTGGGATTTGACTCACTCCTTCGCCTATAGTAATTTCGGAGCCCTTATGGATGCTCCTCTAAGGCGGACAGCACTTAACTCAATACACAAGAACCTCAAAGCCAAGATGGTCGAGTTCGGCGGGTGGGAGATGCCCGTCGAGTTCTCGGGTCTGATCGACGAACACCTCAACGTGCGCACCCGCGCGGGCATTTTCGACGTCTCACACATGGGCGAGATTTTCATCAACGGCCCGGATGCCACGCGGCTCCTCCAAAAGGTCCTCTCCAACAACCCTGGCAAGCTCAAGCACGGCCAGATCCAGTACAGCGGCCTTATGACCGACCAGGCCACTTTTGTGGATGACCTTCTGTGTCATCGTTTCTCGGATGATTCATACTTCCTCTGCGTGAACGCTTCGAACGCCGAGAAGGATTTTGACTGGATCCACGAGCGCGCCTCTGGATTCAACTGCGCCGTCGAGAACAGGAGCCCCGAGCTCTCGCAGGTAGCACTCCAGGGGCCGTTTTCCGAGGCAATCTTCCGCCCCTACACGAACATCGACCTCTCGAAGCTCCGCTACTACTGGTTCGCGGAGGGCGACGTGATGGGCGAGAAGGCGATCGTGTCGCGCACTGGGTACACGGGCGAGGACGGATTCGAAATCTATGTCCGGTGGGACGCGGGTCCGGCCGTCTTCGAGCGGATCCTCGAGGACAACGCTGGGTGCGGCCTCAAGCCAACGGGGCTCGGCGCCAGAGATACGCTCAGGCTCGAGGCCAAAATGTGCCTCTACGGACACGAGATCGACGAGACCACGACCCCGCTCGAAGCCGACCTCGAGTGGACCGTGTCCTGGGACAAGCCTGCTTTCGACGGCCGCGACGTTTTGCGCAAGCAGAAGGAGCTGGGAATCGACCGGAAGCTGGTCGGATTCGAGATGGTTGACCGCGGAATCGCGAGACATGGGTATGCGGTTGTCCAGAACGGTCAGCAGATCGGACGCGTGACCAGCGGCACGCATTCGCCCTATTTGAAAAAGGCTATCGGACTCGCTTACGTGCCGGTCGGTCTGAGTGCGCTTGGTACCGAGATTGACATTCTCATTCGCGAAAAATCGTGCCGGGCACGAGTGATCGAAACGCCGTTTTACAAGCGCAAGAAGTGAGCTTGTGATGGCGGGGGATCCCGCGTCTGCGGGAGCATTCATGATCTGTGTGAGCTTGGGCCCGGGTGCCAAGCTCGTGTCGCAACAACCAATCACACGAGGCAATCAGCCATGACGTATCCTGAGAATTATCGCTACACGAAGGAGCACGAGTGGATCGCGCTCGAAGGTGACGTCGGAACAATCGGCATCACCGATTTCGCCCAACGAGAGCTCGGCGACATCATTCTGGTCGACCTTCCGAAGGCCGGGGCGCATCTGGATGAGCACCAGACGATGGGCACGGTCGAGTCGGTGAAAGCCGTTTCGGAAATCTACTCGCCGATAACGGGCGATGTGATCGAGGTCAACGACAGCCTCGCATCCGCCCCTGAAAAGGTCAACCAGGATCCGCACGGGGCGGCCTGGTTTGTGAAGGTGAAGGTCAGCAACCCCGCCGCCGCCGACGCCCTCATGACGGCCGATCAGTACGCGGACTACATCCAGCAGAAGGCCGGCTCGTAGTGGCAGGCCGCTACATACCCCTCACCGAAGACGAAAAACGCCGGATGCTCGAGGCCGTGGGCGTCGCCTCGATCGACGCGCTCTTCGAAGCAATCCCGGCGGAGTTGCGGCAGAGGGGCGAGCTGAAGATTGCCGGGCCCCAGAGCGAGCTCGAAGTCGAAAGGCACCTCGCATCCCTCGCCGACCTCAACACTCACTCCTGCCTCTCCTTCGTCGGCGCCGGGGCCTACCAGCACCATATCCCCGCGCACGTCGGGCAGACCGCGCTGAGATCTGAGTTCTCGACTGCCTACACGCCATACCAGCCCGAGATCAGCCAGGGAACACTGCAAGCAGTCTTCGAGTTCCAGACGATGATGTGCCA
Source organism: Acidobacteriota bacterium (assembly GCA_016191015.1). GTDB lineage: Bacteria > Acidobacteriota > CAIWXX01 > CAIWXX01 > CAIWXX01 > JACPPM01. The sequence goes on from JACPPM010000257.1 coordinate 2,667, forward strand.
GCTCACAGGCCTCGACATCTCCAACGCGTCTCTCTACGACGGGGCGACGGCCACGGCCGAAGCCATGCTGATGTCCAACCGCGCCAACGACCGAAAGACGTTCTTGATTCCACGATCCTTGCATCCTGAGTACCGTGCGGTCTGCCGGACGTACGCCGCCAACCTTGGCTTCAACCTGGTCGAGATCGGGTTCGGAGCCGACGGCCGGTCGGATCTGGCGGAGGCTGCCTCCGCGGCGGGCGCGGATCTCTCGGCCATCATTCTGCAGAGCCCGAATTTCTTCGGTTGCCTGGAGGACTGGACCGAGGCGGCCAGGATCGCTCACGCCCACGATGCGCTCGCCGTGGCCGTCACAGCCGAAGCGCTTTCGTTGGCACTGATCAAGAGTCCGGGTGAGTGCGGCTGCGACATCGCCGTGGGCGAAGCGCAGTCGTTCGGCATCCCGGTCAGTTTCGGCGGACCGTATCTCGGCTTCCTGGCGGCGCGCCAGAAGCTCGTGCGCAACATGCCCGGACGTCTCGTCGGCCAGACAATCGACAAGAACGGCCGGCGTGGCTACGTGCTGACGCTCGCGACCCGCGAACAGCACATACGCCGGGAGAAGGCGACATCCAACATCTGCACGAACCAGGGACTCTGCGCGCTCATGGCAACGATTTACATGGCCACCCTCGGCCGGCGCGGGCTCCGTGATCTCGCATGCCTGAATCTATCCCAGGCGGCCTATCTTCGGAAGGCCATCGAGTCTTCCCGGAAGATGCGGGTGCGCTTCAGCGGCACGTGCTTCAACGAGCTCGTTGTCGACCTTGGCCGCAGTTCCAAGGAAGTCCAGGAACGCTTGCAGGACCGCGGGGTCATCGCGGGTCTGCCGTTGGGAGTGTTCTTTCCAGAGCTCGCCACAACTCTGCTGCTCTGTGTCACCGAGACCGCACGGCGCGAGGATATCGACACGCTGGTGCGAGAGCTGGAGGCCGTTCTATGAAGCCCGAAATGAAACTGATATTCGAGAAGAGCCGCGAGGGCCGCACGGGATACCAGGTGCCGGACACCGGAGTCGAGAGCGTCGATCCGCGCGCCCATCTGGGTCGGTGGTTTCGCGAGGACATCGCGGGGTTCCCCGAGTTGAGTGAGCCTGAGGTGGTGCGCCACTTCGTCAACCTGTCGAAGCTCAACTACTCGATCGACGAAGGGATGTATCCGCTGGGGTCGTGCACGATGAAGTACAACCCCAAGATCAACGAGACGACGGCGGCGATGGACGGCTTCGCCGGGGTGCATCCATACTGGCCGGAGCGCCAGATCCAGGGCGCGTTGCGGCTCATGCGGGACCTCGAGCATCTTCTCTGCGAGATCACTGGCCTGGCGGCGTTCTCGCTGCAGCCTGCAGCAGGGGCTCACGGTGAGCTCACCGGGATGCTCATGGTAACGGCACACAACAAGAGTCGCGGCGAGAAGCGGGATGTGGTGCTGATTCCCGATTCGGCGCACGGGACGAACCCGAGCAGCGCGCACATCTGCGGGCTCAAGGTCCAGCAGATCGCCAGCAACACCCGCGGACGGCTCGACCTCGAGTCGCTCAGGGCGCACATCTCGCCGAGCGTGGCAGCGTTGATGATCACCAACCCGAACACGCTCGGGCTCTTCGAGGACGAGATCGCGAAGATCGCCGGAATGCTCCACGAAGCCGGCGCGCAGCTCTACATGGACGGTGCCAACATGAACGCCTTGCTCGGCAAGGTCCGCCCGGGAGATCTCGGCGTCGACGTGCTTCACCTCAATCTGCACAAGACATTTTCGACGCCCCACGGGGGGGGCGGTCCGGGCGCCGGACCCGTCGGGGCCGCCAAGCACCTCGAACGCTTCCGCCCGGTGCCCGTCATCGAAGAGCACGACGGGCAGCTCCGATTCGCATCCAACCGTCCCGACTCGGTCGGCAAGGTGAAGGGGTTCTACGGGAATTTCGGAATGCTCGTGCGCGCCTACACGTACATTCTCAGCCTGGGCGCATCGGGTCTCCGCGAGATCGCCGAAGCCGCAGTGCTCAACGCCAACTACGTCCGGGCGAAACTGTCAGATCGCTACCATCTCCCTTACAGCTGCCTGAACATGCACGAGGTCATTCTCTCCGACAAGAAACAGATGGTGCACGGCGTCACGACACTCAATATCGCCAAGCGCCTCATGGATTACGGCTTCCATCCCCCGACAATCTACTTCCCGCTGATCGTGTCGGGGGCGATGATGATCGAGCCGACCGAGAGCGAGCCGCTGGACGAGATCGACCGCTTCATCGCCGCGATGCGCGCGATCGCCGACGAAGCAGAGACTAACCCGGACATCGTCAAGAACGCACCGCACTCGACCACCGTTCAGAAGCTCGACGAAGCCCGCGCCGCCCGGACGCCGATCCTGCGCTGGAAGCCGTAACGCGGCCATCGGGGGCGGTCAGATTCCATCGGGCACCAGCGGGGCCGCGACGGTTGATAATTATGTTTGACAGCATAATGTCTATCAGCATAATCTACTAATGTGTATTTCATTGACCGCGTCGCGGAGATGCGAAGACTCGACAATTTTCTCCACCGAGAGAGTGGCGGCCTCGCGTTCCTGTGGGGACGACGGCGGGTGGGCAAGACCCGCCTGCTGATTGAGTGGTGTCAAAAGCACGCGGGCCTCTACTCGGTAGCCGACGAGTCTGCCCAACCCGTTCAGCGACGCTACTTCGCGGAGGCCGTCGCTTCGAGATTCCACGGCTTCGCCGAGGTTGAGTACCCTGACTGGCGTTCTCTCCTGAGAGGGGTGTCGCGGGCGGCCGCGAGCGCCTCCTGGCGAGGACCGATCGTGCTGGATGAGTTTCCGTATCTTGTCGCTTCGTGCCCGGCGCTGCCCAGCGTGTTCCAGAACTGGATCGATCATGAGGCGAAGGAGGCTCGCCTCGTCGTCGTCCTGGCGGGCTCCACCCAACACATGATGCAGGGACTCGCCCTTGACGCCGCCTCCCCGCTCTATGGTCGTGCCGTAGAAGCGATGGGGCTGCGGCCAATGAAACCCGGCTACATCCGTGAGGCCCTTCGCCTCCGGGCGGCCGAGGATGCTGTTCGCACATACGCGGTCTGGGGAGGCATTCCTCAATATTGGGAGCTCGCAGAGCCGTACGGCGCCGATCTCGATCGGGCAGTCCAGGCAATAGTCCTGGACCCGATGGGGCCGCTCCACCTGGAACCCGACCGGTTGCTCAGAGAAGAGATGCCTCCGGCCCTCTCGTTGAGGCCAATTCTCGACGCGATCGGCATGGGCGCTCACCGCACCTCGGAGATCGCTGGAAGGTTGGGTCAACCGGCCACCTCCCTCGCGAGGCCCCTGACGCGCCTCGTCGAGCTGGGGCTCATACGGCGTGAGCAGCCATACGGTGAGGGTGGTCGCGGGGGCAAGCGCACTCTGTATGACATCGAAGACCCATTCTTCCGATTCTGGTTCCGCGTTGTCGCCCCCCATCGGGCCGCCCTCGCCGAGTCACCACGGTCTCTGCGTATGCAGGTGTGGAAAAAGGCGCGGACTGCTCTTTTTGCGGAAACGTGGGAATCGCTTTGCAGAGAGAGTGTCCCAATCCTCTCGCGCGCACTCGGAGCTCTGGGTCATCTTGGACCATGGGGACCAGCGGGCCGGTTCTGGCGTGGCAAGGGACCAGAGTGGGACATCGTCTCGTATTCGTTGGACGGGAAGGCTCTCCTGCTCGCCGAGGTGAAGTGGCATGAGAGGACCGCCGCCGAAGATCTCGTCGACCACGCCTTCCGAGATCTGGTCAGCAAGGGTCTCCCTGATCTCCCGGGGATTGGGGATGCCCGCATCGTCCAGGCCGTCTTTCTTCCAACGTTCTTGCCCAAAGTCAAGAAGATGAGCTTTCAGGGCCCCATTGTCGACTGCGACGATGTGCTCGCCGCCCTGCGGTAATGGACGTCCGATCCGCGTTTCAGAGGACTGCCGCGGTTCTCTCCCCCTCAGAACATGAGCCGGAATGCCGTCTGGAAAATCAGTTCCGCTTCCGCGGCGGGGACGCCAAGGCTGGGCCTGACGGGGCGATCACTGCGTGTCCAGAGCAGCTCGGTGGCAAGACGGTGGCGTGAGCCCGTCCGGAGGATGTAGGCGGCAGTCCAAGAAGAGCCGCGTTCTCTGTTGTCATCGGTCGAGATGTTGAGATCCCGATCTGAGACGCCAAACCGCTCGTATCTCATGGAGATCCGATGTCGGCCCCTGGCGGCGCTCACCAATGCGTAGTCCGAATAGAAAGCGATGTCGACGAGCGAGCCCGGGCCCATCTCACTGCGGCCTTCCATGTGTTGTGCGAGCAGAGTCATGCTTCCAGGCAACTCCAGCTTCGCCCCGGCGTTCACGAAGCGCGTTTTCCATGCGTACTGGCCGTCCTTGACGCTCACGCGGTCCCCACGGTTTCTCCAGTAGATGCCGTTGATCTCGATCCGGCTGCCGTGAATCCAGGAGCCGGCCGCGTAGTAGCCGGGACGCCCATCGACCTCTCGGAACGGCTCCACATACGGCGATTGCAGGGGGAAGAGGCCGGAGGGTGTGATCGAGGGGATCGGGGCGAGAGGGAGGCGTTCCCACATGCCGCTCTGGCGATCGTGCGATGACCAGCCGCGCCAGGCGAGCAGGCTGCCGGCAGGATCGTTGGCACCGAAGAGCGCGCCCACCACGCTGAATTGATCCGTGAGCCTGCTGAAGACCACCCCGCATTCGACCCCTATTGTGCGAACTTCCTCACCGATCCAGCTATTCGCCGCCGATGTCGTGATCGAATACGGCGTTGTCCACGCGGGACCTGAGTTTTCCAATGAGACGGGCGGAAAGAAGACTCCGGCGCGCACCTTGAGCCTGACATACGGTGAGAGAACCGGACGGTAACCCCAGAACGCTTCGATGACGTTCACGCGGCCCCTTTGCTGCTCATGATGCGGCTCCAGATCCAGATTCACATGCAGTCTCACCGACTGGACATCGGCGATACGCGTCTGCAGGAGGATCGAGGCCTGTGGGATTCGGAGCTTCGTCGATCGCTGCTCGCCGTCACCGCCGTAGCGCGGTTTCCCTAGCCCGCCCTCGAGCCAGCTCACTGACGCGTCCGCGGCGATGAGCCGGAAATCCAGGACCCCCCGTAGCACGTGTCGCGGCGCCTCGTCTTCTGCCCGGCAGAATCCCCCTACGATGCAGACGGCCAGGAGAGGCATCGCGAGGGCCCGTCCGACGTGTCCCGGCATCAGCACATCGTGACCGAAGAGGCGCCGGAAGACAAGCGCCGCGATGCGGAGCGCTCGCTGCTCAAATGGACGCTCCCACCCGCTTGCGCTAAGATCCTCTCAGAGGGAGGATGGGGCGCTCGAAAACCCCAGAGAAGGCCTATGGCGAGCAGTGGAGAATATCAAGGATCGTTCGGTCCAAACGTCTGGCTCATCGATGAAATGTATCGCCAGTTTCGGAACGACCCGAGCTCGGTCAGCGAGAGCTGGCGTGAATTTCTGGCTGACTACATACCGGTGACGCTGCCGAGTGGTGGTGGCCCGGCAGAGACGCAGGCCGTGCTTCACGAGGACGAGCAGCCAGGAGCGGCAGTGGCGGCGATCGTTGTGCCGGCGGGTGCGAAGCCGATCCGGGGCGGGGCGGCGCGCATCGTTGAAAACATGGAGCGGAGCCTGCGCATCCCGACAGCGACATCGGTGCGCACGATCCCCGTCAAGCTGCTCGAAGAGAACCGGCGAATTATGAATCAACATCTCGCGGATTTGCTGGGCGGGAACCCGCTCGGCGGGAACCCGCTCGGCGGCAATCCGCTCGGCGGCAATCCGCTCGGCGGCAAACTCAGCTTCACCCACCTCATCGCCTGGTCCATACTGAAGGCCCTCCGCGCAATGTCCGCGATGACGAGCTATTTTGCCGAAGTGGATGGCATCGCGTACAAGGCTACACCCGAGCACGTCAACTTCGGCCTGGCCGTCGATCTCGAGAAACCAGACGGGACGCGGGCGCTTCTGGTGCCGAACATCAAGAGCGCGGACGAGCTCGATTTCGGTGGCTTCTTCACCGCTTACAACGAGCTCCTGCTCCGAGTGCATGCGAACCAGATCGGTCCGGCCGATTTGGCCGGGACGACCGTCACCTTGACGAACCCCGGGATGATCGGCACGATGCAGTCAGTGCCGCGTCTGATGCAAGGGCAGGGCCTCATCGTGGCGACCGGCGCCATCGACTACCCTCCGGAATACCACTCCTCCGATCCTCAGACAATCGCGCACCTTGGCATCGGCAAGGTCATGACAGTTACGGCCACCTATGACCACCGGATCATTCAGGGCGCTGAGAGCGGAATGTTCCTCAGGAGGATCCATGCGTTGCTCACGGGCGAGGAGGGATTCTACGAGGAGGTTTTTGCGAGCTTGAAGATCCCGGAGCACCCGATTCGGCTGACGCGCGATCTGAACCCGGCGATTGGAGCCGGCGAGAGCGGCGCGACGGCGGCGGTGGAGAAGCAGGCGAGCGTCCTGCAGCTGATCAACATCTACCGCGTCCGCGGCCATCTGCAGGCCAACCTGAACCCGCTCGTCACCGAAGCGCCCACACACTCAGAGCTCGACCCGGGACGCTACGGCTTGAGCCTCTGGGACCTCGACCGAAGCTTCATCACCGGAGGGCTTGCCGGGCGCGCTCACGCGACACTGCGCGAAATCCTTGACATCCTCCGCGACGCCTACTGCCGGACGATCGGCGTCGAGTACATGCACATTCAGGAACCCGAGCAGAAAGGGTGGATCCAGCGACGGGTCGAGGGTGGGCGGCGGCGCGACTGGGTCGATCTCGCGGCCAAGCGCCGGATTCTCAAGAAGCTCAATGCTGCTGAGGCATTCGAAAAGTTCCTCCATCGCAAGTACGTCGGCCACAAGCGCTTCAGCCTCGAAGGCGCCGAATCCCTCATCCCCATGCTCGACTTCCTCCTCAACCTCGCCTCGACTATGGGCATCGAAGAGGCTGTCATCGGCATGGCACATCGCGGTCGCCTCAACGTTCTCGCCAACATCCTCGGCAAGAGCTACTCCAAGATCTTCCTGGAATTCGAAGATGTCGACCCGGCGACTCAGCAGGGCTCCGGCGACGTGAAGTATCACCTCGGCGCAACCGGCTCCCACCAGTCGCCCGACGGCCGCACCATCGATCTCACGCTCGCGTCCAACCCGAGCCATCTCGAAGCCGTGGATCCCGTGGTCGAAGGGATGGCGAGGGCGAAGCAGGACTTGAGACGCGACACCGAAAGATCGCGGGTGCTCCCGATCCTTATCCACGGCGACGCCGCGTTCGCCGGCCAGGGCGTCGTGGCCGAGACGCTGAACCTGAGCGCCCTCAACGGGTATCGCACCGGCGGCTCCGTGCATATCGTCGTCAACAACGGAATCGGGTTCACAACCGCGGCCGTCGACGCCCGCTCAAGTGTCTACGCCACCGATGTCGCCAAGATGGTGCAGGCGCCGATCATCCACGTCAACGGGGACGATCCAGAGGCCTGTGTCCGCGTCATCGAGCTTGCGCTCGCCTTCCGCCAGGAATTCAAGAAGGACGTCGTCGTCGACATGATCTGCTACCGGCGGCACGGTCATAACGAAGGTGATGAACCGAGCTACACGCAGCCGCTCATGTACGCCAGCATCGACCAGAGGCGGTCGGTTCGAAAGCTGTACACAGAGGCGCTGGTCAATCGCGGTGATATCACGGTCGCCGAGGCCGAGGAGGCCCTGGACGATTTCCGCAACCGCCTGGAAGCCGCCTTTGCCGAGACTCACGACAGCGCGCCCGCATCACCGGATTCTCCTCGCCACGCGCCGCCGGAAACGGCCGATCCGTCAGTTCCCACCGGTGTCCCGCGGGAAACCCTGGATCAGATCCTGACTGCGCTCACGACCGTCGGGGGCGAGTTCGAGCTCCACCCCAAACTCGCCCGGCAGATCGAAGCACGCGGCCAGATGCTGGTCCGTGACGCAGTCGACTGGGCCACGGCCGAAGCCCTGGCGATCGGGTCGTTACTTATCGAGGGCACACCTATTCGCCTTTCCGGGCAGGACTCGCGACGCGGCACCTTCAGCCAACGCCATTCGGTGCTCGTCGATCACCGTAATGGTGCGGAATTCGTCCCGATCAACCACATCCGCGAAGGACAGGCCCGCCTCATGCCGTACGACAGCCTCCTCAGCGAGTACGCCGTGCTCGGCTTCGAATACGGGTATTCCGTCGCATGGAAGGAGGCGATGGTCCTCTGGGAAGCGCAGTTCGGAGACTTCGCGAACGGCGCTCAGATCATTATCGACCAGTTCCTGGCTGCTGCAGAGGACAAGTGGGGCCAGACATCGAGACTCGTGATGCTCCTTCCTCATGGGCACGAAGGGCAGGGGCCGGAGCACTCCAGCGGCCGGATCGAGCGGTTTCTCACGCTATGCGCCGGTGCGAACATGCGAGTGGCCGTTCCCACAACAGCGGCCCAGTACTTTCACCTGCTGCGCGGTCAGGTCCACCAGCCGCGCGCAGCACCGCTCATCATCATGACACCCAAGAGCCTGCTACGGGCCGAGTCGGCCAAGAGCGGCGCAGCCGAGCTCACGAGCGGATCATTCCGGCAGCTGCTGCACGATCCCGCGCCTCCGCATACCGCTGCGGCCGCCAAGCTCGTTCTCTGCACAGGCAAGGTCGCGCACGACCTGATCGAATACAGACGCAGGACCGGCATCACCGACACGGCCATCGTCCGCGTGGAACAGCTTTATCCATTCCCGGCCGAGGAGCTGGAGCACGTACTCTCCACCTATCCGGCAGTCAGCGACATTCGCTGGGTCCAGGAGGAGCCGCAGAACATGGGGGCGTGGAACTACTTCTCCGCTCGCCTGCAACGCCTCATGCCCCCCACCCATTCCCTGCGCTACCTCGGACGGGCGATGAGCGGCAGCCCCGCGACTGGGAGCCACCGCGTACACCAAGCCGAGCAGGAAGAGATCGTGCGCGAGGCGTTGGGATAGGGGCACGGTGCGCCGTGCCCCCATTGCACGGCGTGCCGTGCCCCTACCAGGAATCGATCAGAATCTCACGCCGAAAAACGCGTAGAAGCTGTTCCCGCTGAGATCGCCGCCGACGTGCATGAAATCGCCTTGGACCAGGAAGTGCCCGAACCGGGCGCCGGCGAAGCCGTGGAAGGCAAAGCCGGTGTCACTCAGGTCGCCGCCAGGGCCGTCCGCACTCACGCGCGCGATCCCCGCACCAGCGCCCACAAACGGGGCCACGGAGCTATCCACCGCCGGGCTCAGCGACACGTTGCCCATGAAAGCGAAGAGGTCCGCACTCACATCACCCGCGTCCGTGCTCGCTGACGCATGTTGGTAGTACACCTGGCCTCCCGCTGCGAGGACATCACCCATGCCGACATCCAGCCCGCCGCTGAAGGTTAGCCGGTCGACAAAGTTGAGCGGATCGTCATACCCGCCGCTGAGGTCGAAGCCGCCCATGATATACACATGTGGCTGCGCCAACGCCGCGTGAGGCACCGCGAACGCCATGGCTCCCGCGAACAACAACAGGAACAGCTGTTTCTTCAAAAGAATCCTCCTCAGGATGTTTGGTTGATATCTCACTGGTAACTGAACCCGCGTCATGTAGGGAATGTTTTTCCGGCCTTGAGCACAGTCGCGTCCATCTAGCAACGTGTATGGTGCAATACTTTTCTAAGGTGAAATATAGTTCCCGCCTGCACTCGTGTCAAGGTTCAGGAAGCGTGGGCGCGAACCTGTGGCTCCAGAGGGAGAGGAGGATCGTGAGTGCGAGCAGGACTGCGCCGGTCGCCTGATGAGCGGTTGTGATGAGGACTGTGATGAGAGGAGGCTGCGGTGATCCGGACATCGCGCCGGTCACGACGAGGGCGCAGAAGCCGAGGAGGAGCTGAGCGGCCACGACGCCCATCACGACCTTCCCCAGTCTGTTCAGAATGTGGATCTCCGATCGCAACCCCCAGGCACGAAGTGCGACGGCGAGGACGAGGAAGGCGACGACGGCGGCCAGGCTGATGTGGATCAGCAGGCCGCGCGCCAGGTGGCGCTGGATCGCGCCCAGGACGAGCTGGATGATGAGCAGGCCGACGGCGGCAGCTCCGAGCTTCGTGTCTGTCGACACGGCGACTGAACGGTGTCCGGTGTGCGTCGCCTTCCACGCGGTGGAGGTGAAAGCAGAGATCGCGACCATCATCCCGAAGAAGAGCTGGGCCATGACGCCGTGGACGATGGCGAGCGCGATGCTCGGCGCGGTGTCGGCCTGGGACGTGCTGAGGGTGAAGCGGCCGGTCACGCGCAACCCGCCCAAGATCCCCTGGATGATCACGATCGCCAGCGCGAGAAGCGCGAATCGCTTCAGCCACCTCCGTTGTTCGCCGATTCTGAAGAGATGGAGGCAGAGAACCAACGTCGTGAGCCCGACGAGGGAGCCGAAGAGCCGGTGCGCGTGCTCGAAGTAGATGCCGCCCGTCATGCGGGACAGAGGGTAGAGAAACATGTTGTGCCCAAAGGTATTGGGCCAGTCAACGACCGCGAGACCTGCCTTCTCGCTTGTCACCAGACCACCCACGATCAGGAGGAAAAACGTCGCGATCGATGCCACCGTCGCGAATACGAATGTCCAGTTCACATCCGGCGCAGGTCTCGGACGTGAAACGCCCCCGGCAAGGGCCCCGGCACCGCTCAGTGCCGCTCCAAGCACAATCGACACCGGAACCCACCACACGGTGCCTGACCCGCGGAGCTCGCCTCCCAGCACGCTCCCAAGAACCAGAAGGTTCAGAGTCGACGAAACGGCCCCGGCGGATAGCCCCGTGAGCCAACCGCGGTGAGCCCGGCGGCCCGCGAAGACTCCGCCCCCAAGCAGGCAGATCACGAAAACGGCAAACACGATCCAGCCCGGGACTGCTCGCGCTCCCGGCGAGACTGCCGATGGAAGCCGTGCCGCGTATCCGATGGCCCACATCCCCACAGTCATCGCGAATCCGATCGCGAGAGCCGAACCGCGGTCGCAACCCGGTGCCACACTCACTGTCGCACTCAACCTGTCACCTCCATCTCGCCCCTGCACGCGCATCCTACCATGGAGCAAAGCGGGGAGGGACGATGCTTGGCGGGTGATCAGGTTTCAGACGACCCCGTTCCAGTTGGCGTCGTTCACGTGAAAGGCGGCTCGAATCGCCGCGTGGAGATCCTTCGGCAGAGGGCCGCGCGAGGCCGCCTGGGTGCATTCGTTGAGGTGAGCAAGGGTTCGCGCGCCGAAGAGGACGCAATGCACTCCCGAGGTCGCAAGGGCAAAGCGCAGGAAAAGCTCGGCCCAGGACATCCCACCATTCTCCAGTCTCATCCTCTTGAATCTGTCCCAGTACGTCTTCCTGTCCGGTTCGACCGGCTCACTCGTGTCCATCCAGGGCGCGTTTCCCAGCGATCGCTTCGTCAGGATGCCCATGCCACGGCGAGTGGCCACCGGGAGAGCACGATCGATCGACCGTTGGTCGACCGGGTTGAGCGAGAACTGAACGCTGCCGAAAGCTCCGGAGGAGATGGCCCAGTCGAGAGCTTCGTTGTCTCCCGAGTACGCCGCCACGCGGATCTTTCCCATCTGTTGGGCGCGATGAAGAGATTCGACAACTCCTCGCTGCTGCAGCGTCTGGACGGGACAGGAATGGAGATGAACGATGTCGATCCAGTCGGTGCGCATCGCCCGCAATGCCGCCTCAACCCCTTTGGTCACGCACGATCCCGTCCAGTCCGGCTCGCCGGGAATTCCGTATCCCACCTTGGTTGAGAGAACGATCTTGTTGCGCCGGCCTGCGATGATCCGTCCGACCCGAGCTTCGGCAACGCCATAGCTGCGCGCGGTATCGATGAGACTGATGCCGGCATCGAGGGCCCCGCGCAAGATGTGATCCGCCTCGGTCTCCGACAGCTTGAGGTCGCCCAGTGCCGCGGTCCCGATCCCGAGCTGACTTACTTCGAGCCCCGTTTTTCCAAAGGCAATCGGTTCAGACACGCCGCCCTCCTCTTTAACAGGCCACTGCACCGGACTGGCCGAGCGGTACCCACCAAGGTCGATCCGGCGACCGGTCCAGATCGTCCCACCGCCCAAACGAGTATAGCAGGGCGTGTCTGCACCTGGGAAGTCGTCCCCAGACCGTGGTCGGGGCCGTGGCAGAGTCAGGTCCGCAGGACATTCTCGTGAATTCCGCCGCATTGGTGTGCTGGCCAGGAAACTTGTGATGATCGATGTGACCCGCTAAAATGTTGCTCTCCGAAAATGGGCAGATCTGGAGAAAGACGATGAACGGTGTGCGCGGACCGTGGTGGCGACATGTGCGGGGCGCCATGGTCGCCTATCTCGAGCTCACCAAGATCCGTCTGGCCGCCTTGGTTCTGCTGACAACTTTCGTGGGATTCGTTTTTCGGTCCGGCTCCACAATCGATTTGGGGCTGCTGGCCTGGACCCTGTTCGGCACCGGGCTGACAGCCGCCGGATCTCTGGCGCTGAACCAGTGGATTGAAGCGGGCAGGGATGCATTGATGGAGAGGACCCGGATGCGTCCTATTCCGGCCGGCCTGATCCGCCCCAGGATGGCAGTCGGGACCGGCTTCGCCCTCACTGTGCTCGGCGTCGCGACCCTGGCGCTAAAGACCAACCTCCTCACGGCCGCCCTCGGCCTCCTCGTCGTCCTGATCTACGTTGTGGCCTACACGCCGCTCAAGCCGGTCAGCTCACTCTGCACCCTCGTCGGCGCGTTTTGTGGAGCCATCCCGCCGCTGATGGGGTGGACCGCAGCCGGAAGCCTGGCGCGCGGCGGCTGGATTCTGGCCACGATTCTTTTCGTCTGGCAGATACCCCATTTTCTGGCAATCGCATGGATCTATCGCGAGGACTACGTCCGCGGAGGGTTTCGCATGCTTCCCGCGTATGATCCTTCGGGCAGCGCCACATCCCGGATGGTCGTGCTCTATAGCGCAGCTCTTCTCCCCATCAGCCTGGGGCTCACCGCCGCTCGCCTGACCGGCTGGGTCTACTCTGTCGGCGCCGCAACTCTCGGCCTCTCACTTCTCTACCTCGGCATCACTCTGTACCGCAGTCGAACGCATGCTGCCGCTCGCCGGCTGTTTCTTGGCAGCGTCCTCTACCTCGCAGCCCTCATCGCACTCATGATCGTCGACCGAAACCCCGACCCGCAGACGACCGATCGCGACCACGTCGCACTTCTCGTTTCCGCCGACGGGAGCTGGTGACCGTCGGGAATCGAACCGATCGCCGCCGTCTCCTCGATTTGAAAGGGGGCGGTTGGGTCATTCTGATCGCGGCGGTCCTCGCCATCCTGGCTTTGGCCCAAGGGCTCGTTGTCATCTTCAAACCGGGTCGGTCCGCCGCTATCGGGGACGGAAAAAATACGCCGACCTATGGCTTCGATCTCACGAACTGCCTCGTGGAAGGGATCGTCGCCAGCGGTCTTCCGAAAGACGGCCTCCAGGCTCTCTCGAATCCACGACACCTCGGTGCGGACGAGTTGGATTCCCTGGGACAGCGGAAGTTCCTGGTGCCGGGCGACCGCGTCGTCGGCGTCGAGATCGAAGGCCAGTCGCGGGCCTACCCGCTGAGCATCTTGAGCTGGCACGAGATCGTCAACGATAACCTTGCCGGACGCCCCATCGCCGTGACCTACAGTCCGCTCTGCGACAGCGTGGTCGTTTTCGACGGGCGGGTGGATGGAGAGATCGTGGAGCTCGGCTTCAGCGGTCTCCTCTACAACTCGAACCTCATCATGTACGACCGGCAGGCTGGCGGGCGCCGCGAGAGCCTTTGGAGCCAGCTTCAAAGCCGCGCAGTCTCGGGTCGTCTCGCGGGCAGGCCACTCACCGTACTGCACGCATCTCTCATCAGGTGGGCCGACTGGCGCGCGCTTCACCCCGATACTACGGTCGTGGTAGGGGTGACAGAGATGGGACGGGAGTACAGGCGAAACCCCTACTCGAGCTACTACGGCTCGGACGAGCTCAAGTTCGCGGTTTCGCCCCTGCCCCCGTCGCGCCCCTACAAAAAGCAGATCATCGTCGTCACGGTCGACGGAAGCCGGCGCGTGTACTCACTGGACGCGATCGCCACTCGGGCGGGCGCGTCGCGCCGGTGGAGCGTGCAGCAGGGCCGGGCCCATCTGACATTCGACTATTCCCTGGATCCGCCGACTGTCCGCGTCTCAGCGGACGCAAGCGTGGAGGTCATCTACGCGTTCTGGTTCGCCTGGTACTCGACGCACCCGGGCGACAGGATCTGGGACGAATGATCGATCGCCCTTGGCCGAAGCCCGGCGCGCGCGAGGTTTACACCGAAGCGCGAGCTGAACTAGACTGACGGCATGGAAGCGCTGAGCCAGGACCTGCTGGATGAAGTGGCTCGCCGCCTGGCTACCGAGTTCGCGCCTGAACAGATCTGGTTGTTTGGCTCCCACGTTTGGGGTGAGCCGGATGAAGGGAGCGATCTCGATCTGCTGGTTGTCGTCCGCGACAGCGAAGAACCGCCCGTGCGGCGTGCGCAGCGCGCGCATCGATGTCTGCGGGGACTGGGCGTGGCCAAGGACGTCCTGGTGAAGACTCGTGCCGAATTGGAGCGGTTCCGCCGCGTCCCCGCCTCCTTGGAAGCAGAGATCCTCAGTCGCGGGCGACTCATCTATGGTTGAAGCAAAGCAAGAGCTCGTGTGCGCATGGCTCATCAAGTCACAACACGACCTGGACACGGCGCACCAGATCGCGGGGCTCCCGGGCGGACACCTCGACGCGGCCATTTATCACTGCCAGCAAGCCGCCGAGAAGGCATTGAAAGGGTTTCTGGCTTTCCAAGATCATCGCCTCGAGCGTACCCACGACATCGAGCGTCTCGTAACTCTGGCGTGCAGCTATGAATCCGCCTTCGCCGACTGGGTCGATGCTGGGATCACCCTCACGCCCTATGCCACAGCCTACCGCTATCCGGGTGAGCCGGGGATGCTGGAACCCAGTCGGGCCGAGTTTGACGATGCCCTCCGTGCGTCCGAAGGCATCATTCGGTGTGTGCTTTCAAAGTTGCCCCCCGAGCTCGAGTTGCCGTAGCCCGCCGAACCGCTCTCGCCGTGTGCTGTGACGCAACGCCCTCGCGTTGACTGACACTTCCGCCAAGTTGCGCGAACAGGAACATCAAGGCGAACATCACGAGCCAGACGAGGTCGAGGAAGTGCCAGTACATTGAGCAGTAGATGACGCCTGGGTGGTATTCGCTGGAGTAGCGGCCGGCGTAGGCGCGGGCGGTGACGACTCCGAGCGGGACGAGGCCGCCGAGGACGTGGAGGGCGTGGAGGCCGGTCAGGGTGTAGAAGGTGAAGGCGTAGAGGTTGGGCGTGTCGGTCATGTGGAGGGCGAGAAGGTAGATCCAGTTGACCGTCTGGCTGACGAGGAAGAGGACGCCGAGGAGGGTGGTGATGAGCATGGCGCCGCAGAGGGTCGCGTGGCGATCGCGGCGGGCGCTCGTCAGAGCCCAGTGCATCGTGGCGCTGCTGATGAGGAGAATGATCGTGCTGACCCAGAGGCCCGCCGGCAGCCGCGGCATGCCGGGAGGCGGCCACGCCTGGGCGCGCGCGCGGACGATCAGATAGGCGACCATGCTGGCAGCGAAGAGCATCCCGAGGGCCGCAAGGAAGATGCCCATGCCCAGCTTCCCGGTGGCCGGGGCGGCCGTGCGGGCGGAGTCGTTCGACTGCATCAGATCATTCCTTCATACCCGGCGAGTAACCCGGGATCATCTCGGGCTGGTACTGCGCGGTGTCCGTCAGCGCGAGGCCGATGAAGAGCATGACGAAAAGCAGTGAAGCGACGAAGACGATCGCATTGAACGGCCGATCGTACCGCAGGTGCATGAAGTAGAGAGCGACGAGCGAGGCCTTGACCGTGGCGATAGCCATCGCCAGCCAGAGATTGAACGCACCAAAATCGATCCCCGCTGCAATGACGGTCACAACAGTCCCGACAACGAGCAGCCCCCAGACAGCCAGGAGCACCGGAACGCCCATGATGTGGATGGAGAGACCGTGGGGAGTGGAGTGTGTCTCAGTCATTACTCACGATCCTTGTCGTAGAGCGTGTGGTCGTTGTTGTTCATGCGCCGGTAGCCGCGGGCTTCAGCCCGCGTCCGTTCGCAGGCAGGGCGCAGGCTGAAGCCTGCGGCTACCACTGCTATTCGTCCAAAGCGCATCCCCGCCACCTCACCCAATCAAGTAAAGCAACGGAAACAAGTAGATCCAGATAAGGTCGACGAGGTGCCAGTAGAGCCCGCCGAGGTCGACCGGGGTGAAGTACTCGCTTGTGAAATGTCCCTTCACCGAACGTACCAGCAGCCATCCGATGACGGTCATTCCCCCGATCACGTGGAGCCCGTGGAGACCGGTCATGAGGAAATAGATGCCGAAGAAGATCTGCACATTGCTTGGGCGGCTGCCTTCGTGGCCCGGCTTTCTCTCTTCGACTGCGCCTGCGGCCAGCCCGGCCGGCCCACGTGGGGCAGGTTCGATGAGCGATCTGTCCGCGCCTGTTGGCGGCGGCGCCATAGCAGCGGGCTGGCTCGCGACCGCTGGCGGTGCCGTCTTCTCGTGGCTCTGGGTCTCCTCCGTGTGGGGATGAAATCTCTTTCCCCACAGCAGACCGTGCTTCCACTTCTGCTCATACTCGACGTACTTGATTCCGAGGAAGCAGCAGGCGAAAAGCAGCGTCATGCTGAGCAGCAGAATCAACCCACGGCGCTGGTTCGTCTGAGCGCATCGGACGGCGCAGGCCATCGTGAGGCTGCTGCAGCGCCGTTTTACATCGTGGCAAGCCAGTTGAAGACCTTGATGGCCGACGAAACGGCCGCGCTGAGGCTCAGGGCGCTGAAGATCATGTTCATCATCGCCGACTGGCCGATCATGAACATATCATGCCCCCAGACGAGGAGCCGTGCCCAGCTAGGTCGAGTGCCCTGCCGGGTCGAGCGGCGGGGCTCACCTTCAGCATCCGGCGGATACGCAGTTCGGAACTTCCCCCTTCCACATGCGGTCTGGAAGTGTGCTCACCAACCCCGACCTGGCACTCAAGATCTTGCCCTGCGGACCGTGTCGATGCTAGTTTGTGTTCATGAGCTCGCAGCGTATTGCGCCCGGCGACCGGCTGGCCCTGCATTATGAGAAGGTGGTACGCGAGTTGGTCGCGCGTCATGCCAAGATGCACGAAGAGCCCCTCGTGCTCGCGATTCGATTCAGATTCGATGATGCGGAGGACATACACCTACTGGAGGTGATTGAGGGGTTTCCCGGCGGTGGCGATGACCCTCCTCTCACGACGGAGTTCGGCCCGACGCCGGAATTCCCAATCCTCGGGCGTTTTCACCTAACGCTGGCCAGTCCCGCACAGCTGCGCTCTGCGATCGGCCGGTCCGACGAGATCCTGGCGGATCTGCGTCGCGATGGGATCGTCCTCTTTCCCCAGCCCCCCGACTCCACTGCGAAACAGCTTCTGAGTGGGTTGGGACTCCCGGCGTGACCGATGGGCACATCCACGCGGCGGCCGCTTGGCTGAGTCAAGCGGAGCGTGACGCACGGACGGCGACAGCGCTCCTTGACCAGCCCACCCCGATGAAGACCGATGATGTCGGTTGCCATGTCGCAAGTCTCTGCGCTCAGGCGGTCGAGAAAAGCATCAAGGGCTATGTCCTCCTGAACCGCTCGGCGCCAAGTCACCGCAGTCATCGGGCCGACAAGTACCTCACGCCTCTCCTTCGAGGAGACTTGCTACGCTACGGAGATAACCGCCGCAAGCTCGCTGGTCTCTTCGACCCCTCTATGCGCGCCCTTGTGCGGCGCCTTTTCGATCTGACGCCCGGTGTGCCGTGGGGAGTCTGGATGTGCCGAAGACCGAGTACCCTTGGCCTGACCAACATGGGACACAGGCGCCAGCCGGAGCTCATCAGTTCGCAGACCCGCAGAGGCTCTCGGAGTGGGCAATCGCGGCGCGGCGCATCAGCGCCGAAATCGCCAAGCTCGTCGTCGCCGTGCGACGTGTCTCCGTCGAGTGAGCCCGGTCCAACGGGAGCCCTGATCTCCCGAGCTCGGTCGCTGTACGCATCGCCATCCCGAGCTACGGGCGCGTGCAAGCGATAGGCAACACAGGGGCGATCGAGGCGAGTCCACTGCAAAGACGGGCTAAGTTGGGCCTGACATGGGGCAGCAGCTGCTCCCGGTATTCCGCCATACCTCAAGACATCCGCCGATCAGGGTAGCGAGGCGATCGCCCACCCACCGTGCTACGTCGTCGCCGAAGCAGCACGAATTGATGGAGTAGTCTTTCGCCTGGGTGGTGTTGAAGCCGTCAGCCTTGAATGTGACCGTCGTGCGAGTCATTGGGATTCCGAGTTCGCCTACTAACGCCGGAGTTGAGCGGCAGCGAAGGAGCGACGCTGGCTCCCCGGCCAACCACCAACCATAATAGCCGAAACCACCAGCTCCCGCGACGCATGAGTCTGACCGGATTGCACGCACGCGACAAACCTGGGTTTCCGCGCACCCGGGCGCCGCGTACGCGAAGATGGAGGTTCGGCACCTCAGCGCTGTTCCAGCTCATGCGAGGCTGAAGATCTCTTTCAGTTGCCGATCGACGTGCGGCCAAACGAACGCAGTGTATCCACCACACTTTTGGGCGGGTGAGGAAGTGATGCCGAGCCGGACAATCCGGCTCCGATCCTTCTTGACCCGGGGCTCCTGGAAGAGAAATTGTGAGATACCGCGAGGCGATGCCTTGAAACGCACCGCTAGCGCGGCAATCCTCTCCGACGACGGAAATGACTCTCCGACCCAATCGAGAAGCTCACAGACCGCGTACCGTCCCCCATAATCAGAGTGATGCCCGATGACGCGCATCAGAACCCAGCGGTGTGAGCTCAACCGGAAACCGACAACTTCACCTACTCCCCACTCGCATGCACTCTTGATCTTTCGGGGCACACGCTTAGCCGAAGGAGGCGGAGACAGCAGCTGAGCCCGGAGCTTTCGAAGGACGATCTCACGTCTCTTCCGGTCCTTGGGATCGTGCCAGCGCTCAAGGTCTTCGCCACTGTCGATCACCCGGATTGCGCTCTGCACCGTTCGCTCCTCCAGACGGCCTAGCTTCCATTGAACGGCTGCCAGCGCGAGCCAGAATACAGGCGCGTCGTCCGGATCGGCCACAGAAGATGCGTATTCCGTAAGGAGCTTATCCACCGCGGCGGGTGCCGACAATCCTTCGCCGATCAAGTCACGGAATTCGCCGCGCAAGTCAGCCGCAAGGTCGTCAGAAAAAAGCGCTACACCCCACGTCCCCATGTGAGCCAGCTCGTCTCGGTCTGAATAGCATTGTCTGCATTGATCCTCATGACACTCGATGCGTCGCCACGACCATCGTAATTACGCCCTCCATCCGCGCGCTACATTTCGAATAAACCGTGAGGTATCAGAGTGTCGCGTCGAGGTGCCATTTTCCTCGTGGTGCTTGATTCCGATCGGCGTAGATTCCTCGACGCTGTCCTCGAATGCTGGACGTTCGATTTGCCCATCAGAAGGTACCCCGCCGCCTGCTTCAACGTCAGCCACTGGGTCATTCATTCCCACTTCTCGGGGGACATCAATGAAATCCATCCGAAGAATAGAGCCGAAGTTGGGAACGAGTCAAGTGCGTTTCGGCGCCGCTGCCCGATTAGGCGAACAGGAACATCAAAGCGAACATCACGAGCCAGACCACGTCGAGGAAGTGCCAGTACATTGAGCAGTAGATGACGCCCGGGTGGTATTCGCTGGAGTAACGGCCGGCGTAGGCGCGGGCGGTGACGACTCCGAGCGGGACCAGGCCGCCGAGGACGTGGAGGGCGTGGAGTCCGGTCAGGGTGTAGAACGTGAAGGCGTAGAGGTTGGGGGTGTCGGTCATGTGGAGGGCTAGAAGGTAGATCCAGTTGACCGTCTGGCTGAC